>JAABRE010000022.1 GCA_011391125.1 Synechococcales cyanobacterium S06 | reverse complement strand
AAAGAGCATATACCATGCTCAACGGTAAGAAAAGTATGAGAGTTGAGTTCAGCACTGGACCTAAACCAGAAGACTATGACTTAGCAAAACACGGGGATATTGAATGTAGTAGCACCAAATATGTCAAAGTAAAAGGTGACAGAAGCTACTATGACGGCGATTTTATCTATTGGGGTACAAGACTAGGGAAACACCCAGAAACAAGCACAAGGGTAGCTACCTTGTTAAAGAAACAAAAGGGCAAATGTACCAAATGTGGACATTACTTTACGAGCGAAGATGTGATTGAGGTTGACCATATTATCCCAAAAGCCGAAGGAGGCAAGGATGAATACAAAAACCTACAATTACTTCATGGTCACTGTCACGACACTAAAACCAAAGAAGATTCCATAAAGATGCGTGAAAATAAAGAAGAGAATAGTAACCCAGAGCTAAAACTGCTCAAGGCTAAACTCGACGCAGTTGAGATAGAAATTAAGAGACGTAAAAGTCTTAAATTAAGCGAAGCTAATAAAACTCAAATCGAAAGGTTAGGGTTAGCTAAAATTGATTTAATTAACGAAATCAAATCTGTACGCAAGGAAATGAAATCTTTGAGAGACAAGAAACCTCAACCCAAAGCCAAAAAGCCAAAAGGTAAAGGAACAAAAAAACCAGACAAGCTAGACTTAATCATTATTGAAAAAGAAAGGCAACAACTGGAGAAAAGTCTCAAGGTGAAGCTCCCATGACAATGGTAATCTTATTGAGTAGCCGTATGAGATGAAAGTCTCACGTACGGTTTCGGAGGAGAAGTAAGGGAGGGTAACTTCCCTACTGACTCTCTAATGTTTGTTGTGAGCAAAAAATATGTCACGCCGTCAGAAGCCGCCGAAATATTTGGGGTCAGCACCGCCACCCTCCGCCGATGGGACAAGCTCGGTGCAGTTAAGTCTGTTCGCACCCACGGCAACCAAAGACGTTACGTCATCGAAGAAGTCGAGGAACAAAAGCCTGTTGTGTGTTACGCCAGAGTTAGCAGTCACGGACAAAAAGATGACCTCGCCAGACAGGCTGAATTTCTACGCCAGTCATATCCAACAGCAGAACTTATTACAGAAGTTGGGAGCGGACTCAATTTTAAACGGCGAAAATTCCTCGCTCTTTTGGGACGAATATACGAAGGAAATATCGGCACACTTGTCGTGGCTCACTCCGACCGACTTGTGCGATTCGGATTCCCACTTATTGAATGGCTGTGCGTCAAAGGTGGCTGCGAACTCGTGGTTCTCCGTAAAAAGAGTCTCTCTCCCCACGAAGAACTCGTACAAGATATATTGTCCATCCTCCACTGCTTCTCTGCTAGGTTATACGGAATGCGCAAGTACGAAAAGCAAGCCAGGTCAGAGTTTCAAGTTGAAGCCCCGTCATCAGACCAACAAACAGACACCGAACAGTTTGATGAAAGTGAGATTGTATCCCTCTAAAGAACTTCACGCTGTTTGGAAGCAGTGGTTAGCCGCTTATCGGTGGATTTACAACTTTTGTATTGCTACTTTGAAAGGTGTTTATCAAGGGTCAGCTTTTGATTTACAAAAATACGTTCGTGATTTTGACAGACCCGAATGGGTAAAATCCTTACCTGGACATCAATTGCAAGAAGCCTGTTCCGATGCTTTTGACGCTTTTAAACAAGCAAAAGCCAACAAGGGTGAAGCTAAGTTTAAGTCTTGTAAAGCACCGTCTCAAATCATCAAATTCAAAGTCAATAACTTCAAAAAAGGTACTTGGTATGCTCGCTTGACCAAAGGGCTAACTTTTAAAACAATTCAATCTTTACCCCAAAATTGCGGTTATGGAACTCAGTTACAATACGCACGGGGTAAGTGGTACGGCTGTTTTCCTGAATATAAACAGCTCGAACACACTGAGCAATCTAACGTAATTGCCCTTGACCCTGGTTGTCGCACATTTCTCACTGGTTATGACGGAGAAAGTATTGTAGAATTTGGCAATCAAGATATTGGTAAGATTAATCGACTTTGTTTCAAATTAGATGATTTAATGTCTCGTATTAGCAAATGTCAATCAAAACGTCAGCGATATAAAATGCGCAAAGCTAGTCACCGTATGCGAGAGAGGATTAGGAATTTAGTCGATGACTTACATAAAAAAGCGGCTAATTATTTGGTTAACCACTATAAATTAATTTTTCTCCCTACCTTTAACTCCAGTGAAATGGTCTTAAAATCCCGTAGAAAGCTCAATTCCAAATCAGTAAGAAACTTATTGACATGGAGTCACTACAGATTTGCCCAACATCTCACTCAACAAGCTCAGAGAAAAGGCGTTTTAGTCGTTCGTTGCAACGAAAGTTACACCTCCAAAACTTGTCCTCATTGTGGCGAAATCCACGAGAAATTAGGCGGTAACAAAACCTTTAAATGCCCACACTGCGGTTATAAAGCCGTTCGTGATTGGGTTGGCGCTCGTAATATTATGTTACGGGCTTTGCAGGCATCTGCCGTTATCTTTCAAGATAATGCCATACTTTTTCAATCTGATCTTAAAGCTTTAAACAGCTTTGTGTAAGTTTGAACAGGTTAAATTATGCACTTATCCCAAGGTTGTTTCCCATAAGGTGATTTTTCTGGTCCAGATACGGTAAATAACACTAATATTTTTTCGGTTTTCTACACTTTAAAAAAAAAAAAATCGTGGCATTATAAAAGTGTAAACAAAACAAGCTTAATCAGTTTTAGAAATCGAATTTTAGGAGGCGTAAGTATATGCCAATTATTCAATTTAACCCATTTCCAGAAATTTACACTTTACGTCGTCAAATGGATCGGATGTTTGATGATTTGGTAGGTTTTAATGCTTTAGGTCAAGACACTTGGAAACCAGCCATTGAGTTAATTGATAATGACAGTCACCTAACTTTAAGAGCATGTTTGCCCGGTTTAGAAGCGAAAGATTTAGATATTAGTGTTACCCGAGATGCGGTAACTCTCGCAGGTGAACATCGTTACGAGAAAAAAACTGAAGACAAAGGTTATTATCATTCCGAGTTTAGTTATGGTAAGTTTCAACGCACTGTTGGTCTACCAGTTCCCATTAGAAAGGAAGAAGTAACCGCTGAATTTAAAGATGGTATTTTGACCTTAACTTTACCTAAACTTGAAGAAGCAAAAGATAAAGTTATTAGAATTAGTTTAGGTGGGGAAGAAAAACCGGCCATTGAAGGTTAAATTTTATAAGTAGGGTGGGAATTGCCCACCCTACCGTTATTCTAAAGTAAAATAAAATGTTGCTCCTTGGTTCGGTTCAGATTCGCACCAAATTTTACCACCATGACGCTGAATTATTTGATTAACTATCAATAAACGAATACCATATCCGGGCAATTCTTCTTGATTCGGAAGAATTTGACTAGGGGTAAATAAGAGATCGATTTGCTCGGAATTAAAACCGAATCCATTATCTTTTACAAAGTAAATTGCCTGATTTATTGCCGCAATTGAACCAAATTCAATTACCGTTTGCTCTTTTTTATTTGTCGATAAACAAGCATTATATAGTAAGTTATTCAACAGTTGATCAAGTAATTTTTCATCCCCTTTACCGTTGAGATTATCGCTAATCAGAAAATCGATTTTTCTCTCGAGATTAATTTGTTTTAAGATGGGGATAATGTTGGTAACAAGTTTACTCAAATTAACGGATTCTCTCACTAGGGGACTAGATTTAATTTTAGATAAACGCAATAATTCTTGAATAATGATCTCCATTTTTTCACTATTCTGATCAATAATGCTAATGAGATCAATGGCTTTGGGATCAATTTTCTGTTGATAGTTTTCTTTGAGAATGTAACTGAAACTATTAATATTACTGCAACTTTGATGCAAATCCCCTGCAAGATAGGCCTGAATTGTCTCTAATTCTTCAGTTAAGCTATCTAATTCCTGAGTTTTCTGCTGAAGTTTTCGCTGCATTTTGAGGATTTTAATTTGATTATCAACTCGAACCAAAACTTCAGATATTTGAAAAGGTTTATTTATAAAATCAATACCGCCAGATTCAAAGGCTTTAATTTTATCAAAGGTATCATTAAGTGCACTTAAAAATATAATGGGAATATCTTGGGTTTTGGGTGAATTTTTCAGATGTTGACATACTTGATAACCGTCCATTTCTGGCATTTTAATATCTAATAAAATGAGATCAGGTGGATCAAATTCGATCGCCTTCAAAGCTTGTTTACCACTTAAAACTCTTCGCACATCATAACCTTGTTCGGTTAACATGGTAAATAATAGTTTGAGATTTTCAGGCACATCATCAACTATTAAAATATCGGCTTTTTTTTGTAGATCAAAATTCTTCATTTGTCGGATTCTCCGTTAAATTTATAATGTCACTAAAAGCCAGATTATCTAACATTCTGTTTAGAGCTTGGGCCAAGGAAAAGTGTTCTTGGGGAATTTGTTTAATCAGATTTAAAATGTTTTTTTCTCTAGCACTAACTGCTGCTTCTTTGAGTTGTTCTCTCCATTCATTCGGCATTAAAGATAGCTTGCATTTTACTTCATTAAGCTGAAGGAAGGCAATTTGATTCTTTTTAAGAGGTTCATTTTCATAAACATATTGTACCCTTAAATGTTTATTTATGATCTCAAATAAAACTTCTTCTCGAAATGGTTTATAAACAATATCATTGCAACCCACAGCGAAAATATCTTTGCGTTCTTCTTCAAAAACTGTGGCAGTTAAAGCAACAATGGACACCGAGGGAAGTTCAGGGTTAGAAAGCTCTAATTGTCTAATTCGCCTAGTTGCTTCATAACCATCTAATTTGGGCATTCTCATGTCCATGAATATTAAATCAGGCTGCCAAGATTGCCAAAGTGCGATCGCCTGCAAACCATCATAGGCAGAATTAACTTGAAAACCCACAGATTGCAAAAGATGAACCATTAATTTCTGATTTTCGGGGACATCTTCCACCACCAAAATGCGATAAATAGGCTCTTCTGAAGCTAAACGAAGAACTTTTTGAGTTGTTTTTTGAGAGGGTAAAAAAGTAGGGGGAGAAAGTTCCAAATTTAAAATACAGGTAAAAATTGAGCCTTGATTTAATTGACTTGTGACAGTAATTTCGCCACCCATTAAGTGGGCAAATTGTTGGGAAATAGAAAGGCCTAAACCTGTTCCGGATTCAGAGTGATTTTTATTTTGTGCTTGTTTAAAGGGGTCAAAAATCAGGTCAAGTTCTTCGGGAGAAATACCTTTACCCGTATCTTCTACTTCAATTTTAACCTTAATTTTTTGGGGTTTTGTAGTTAGTTGAGAAATGCGCAAAATCACATGGCCATGCTCCGTAAATTTAATGGCATTACCAACTAAATTAACAATAATTTGTCTAATTTTTGCTTCATCACCGAGAAGATATTGGGGTAAATTTTCTTGTTGTTCTAATAATAGATGTAAACCTTGATCAGAAGCTTTAATGCAAAACATCTCTTGAATAGACTTAATTAATTCCCAAAAATCAAAATTATTTTGATTAAGTTTTAATTGGCCAGCTTCAATTTTAGACATTTCCAAAACATCGTTAATTAATGATAATAAATATTCACCACTGTGATTAATTATATCCAAATAATCTCGCTGTTGAACTGATAAAGAAAAATCCCGACTAAGAATGTGGGAAAATCCTAAAATAGCATTTAAAGGTGTTCTTAATTCATGGCTCATTTTGGCTAAAAACTGAGTTTTGGCCTGATTGGCGGCTTCAGCTTGTTTCGCATTTTCTTCCAACAATTCATGGGAAATTTGTGAAAATTCTAAAGCTGCTAATAAGATAATTGTTCTTAATTCTTGAGCTGCTTCTATTTCGACTTTTTGCCAAGATAAAGACTTATTTTTAACGGTTTCTTGCCAGATTTTAAAGGAATTTCTTGGTGATAAAATGGGGATATTATCAGGATTTTCTTGAGAAAAAACCGCTTCGGGATTACCGGCCCAATGTTTAGTTTGTCTTTGTTCTGGTCGAAACCAAATCAGATGATAAGAAGTGGTACTGAGAAAAATTGAAATCGCTAAAATGCCACTAGCAACTGTTTTAAATTGTTCAGCTTCAGGATAAATTTGACTGAGACAATCTGTATAAAAAACCTCTTTTTTTTCTGGTTTTAAAACTTGATTGACCAGATTAATGATCAGGGATTCGTCAGGTGTTTTTCCACTTAAAATAACTTGTTTTCCTAAAATTATGGCCATTCCTTGGGAATGTACCAAATCAATTATCATAGGTTCATGAGCTTTAATTAAATCATTAATAAAACTAGGATATTGCCGAATTTGTTCCCTAATATTAGTTTTAATCTGGTCAATTTTGTGCAGATATTGACGCAATTCTTGTTCTTGGATGACCTTAGTTTGTAAAGACAGAAACTGACCCAAAAATTCACAATTTTTTCTAGTTTCATAATCAATATATTTCGGGCTATAATGATGACAAGCAATCAATCCCCACAGTTTATTTTCGTGAATTAAAGAGATAGACATGGAAGCAGTAACTCCCATATTTTTAAGATAAGTTAGATGACAAGGAGAAACACTTCTTAAAAAAGTCGGACTTAAATCTAAGGATTCAGAATTCGGAATAATAGGAATGGGTTGATAATTAACATCAGGAATAATTCTCAGCCAATTTTCACGATAAAGTCTTCTCGCAACTTCGGGAATATCGAATTCTGGATAATGTAAATTTAAGTAACTTTCTAGGTGATTTTCTTTAGCTTCGGCAATTACAACTCCGCTATTATCTTCTTTAAATTGATAAATCATTACCCGATCAAAGTGGATTATATCTTTAATATTTTCAGCTAAATATTGAGATAATTCTGAGATATTAGTGGCTTTTTTAAGTTGATAAATAGAGGTTCTAATCGTTTCAGTTAAATTGATTGATTTATTATTTGTTAATTCTTGTGATTCTAATTCCAAAATTAGATTTTCTGAACCTTGATGGATTACTGCTTGAAATGATTTATTAAATAGTTTAATTTTTAGCCCGTAATTATGAATATTATCATCACCATTATTACTAATATATTTACGAATCTTCTTTACTTGAAACACAGGAAATAACTTAGTTATTTCCTGATTAATTAAAGATTGGGCTGTCACTCCAAAAAATTGTTCCGTATTTTCACTTATTTGCAAAATGTTTAAATTTTTTTTGTCCAAAACTATCAAGACTCCGTGAGGTTGAATATAACCAGGAGCATGAATTAATTCTTGGTCATATTGATCAAGATTAACAGAGATTGAATTTGAATCAAGGAGTTTATTCATAACATTTTAAAAGAAAAATCGGCATTTTCAGATCAGGGCAAAACTATAGCAATCCTAAATGAATTTTAACAAATTTTATATAGCAATCAGATATGGTTGTGTAGAGACGTTGCAGACCACGTCTCTACAGTAAGGGTTTCGTGAAAACAATTTTTTACAACTAATATTTTTGCTTAATTGGGTCCCCTTTTTTAGGGGAAGTTATGGAACATTAAGTCGTTAATCTTTTTAGATAAAAACTTGGCTTAAGTCAGCTAACATTTATTTAAGTTACCCATGAAAATTAAAAAACAAACCATGGTTTCTCAAATCTATCTTAAGGGATAAATTAGCAGTTTGCTAAGGATTATAGCTACTTTCTATCAAATTTGTAATCTGTTCAAAATCAAGGGAATTAACTAAATCAATTAAAGTTGTTTGTAATAAAGAATATTCTGGGGGAATTTGATTAGTAAGTTGCCTAATTTGATTTTCCCTCGCACCAAGAACGGCTTGTTCAAGTTGCTTTAACCAATCGGAAGGCATTAATTTAATTTGAGTTTGTACATTTTCAATAATAATACTATAATTTTGATTCGCTGTCTTGGAGCTTTTTGTTACCTTATGTTTTTCTTGATAAAGATAGGTTAAATTGAGATAATGGGCTGTTTTTTCATAAATCAAGTCTTTTCGAAAAGGTTTAGATATAACCTCATCACAACCTGCATCCAAGAGAGTCGATATTTGGGTATCAAAAACACTAGCAGTTAAAGCAATAATAACTACCCGATTTTTGGTCGCTAAATTTTTGTGTTTCTGTTCTTTTTTTCTAATAATTTTTGTTGCTTCATAACCATCCAGAATTGGCATTTTTATATCCATCCAGATTAAATGAGGCCGCCATTTTTGCCAAATCTCTATGGTTTCTTGTCCATTTTCTGCCTCCATAACTTCCATTCCCAAGGGTGAAAACATCTGTTTTAGGACTAAGCGACTTTCGGGTTTATCGTCAGCAACTAAGATGCGATAATTTTTTTGAGTTGAAGATAATCCGACAATTCTTTTTTTACTTACTGAGGATAAATTATTTGCTTCACCTAAATTAACCAGAATATTAAAACTAAAAATACTTCCTTGATTTGGTCTACTTTTAACTGTAATAATTCCCCCCATTAACTGTACAAATTCCTGACTAATTCGCAATCCTAAACCTGTTCCTTCTTGAAATTTTTTACCCATTTCACTTTGGAAAAAAGGCTTAAATAAGTTATCTAAATCTTCGGGCGGAATTCCCACACCTGTATCTTCAACTTCAAAACTAAGGCGGTAATTGCCGTTACTTTCAGGGGAACAATTTAGCCGCAAAATAACATAACCAGATTCAGTAAATTTAATCCCATTACCGATTAAGTTAATCAATACCTGACGTAATTTACTTTCATCTGTTTGAATATAACGAGGAACTTTTGAACTGCATTGAAAGGTAAGTTGCAAATTTTTTGCTTGAGCTTTGAGAATAAATATTTCTTCTAAAGTAGTAATTAACTGATGCAAATCAACGTCATTTTCATTAAGACTAATTTTTCCTGCTTCAATTTTGGACATCTCCAAAACGTCATTAAGTAAGTTAAGTAAATGGCAGCCAGAACGTCCAATAATATTAAGATATTCCTGTTGTTTTTTATTTAAGGAATTATCATTTTCTAACAATTGGGTAAACCCTAAAATCGCATTTAAAGGAGTTCTTAATTCGTGACTCATATTTGCTAAAAATTCACTTTTTGCATAATTGGCAGCATTGGCTTTTTCAGAAGTTTCCCGCAGTTGCGCTAATAATTCTGATTGTTGAACCGCCAATCCAAGTTGTTCCCCAATGCAGGCCAATAAATTAATTTCACGTTCTTCCCAATCCCTGGGACCAGTATTTTGATAAGCTGCAAGTAATCCCCAAAGTTGATCGCCAACAAAAACTGGCGCTATCAAATAAGCTCGAATTTGGAACATTTCTAAAAGTTCAATATGGCAGTCGGAATGACCAATGGTGTAAATATCCTTGACAGCAAAGCTTTCATGATTAGCATATCTACCTCCGTGGGTTTCCTGAAAATAGGTATCTCGCCACACAGTTTTGATATTTGCCACAATCAAGGGTGTGCAATCTTCGCAACTGGATTCATAGACAAATTCCCCATTCCAATCGGGGAAAAAACGATACACCACAACCCGTGAGCATTCCAGAGTTTGACGGATTTCCTGAGTGGTAATTTGAAAAATCTTGTCAACATCTAAAGCTTGGCGAATACTTGAACTAATGCGACTAATGGTGCGTTCTTGTTGAGCAATAATGGCTTGTTGTTCTTTTTGTTCTTGGACGGTAGTTAAAGCTTCTTGCAATTCCTGGGATCTTTTTTCTGCTTTTGCTAATAAATCCGCTTGTTGCAGTGCTACTCCTAACTGAACGGCTATTTTTTTTAAAAAATCAATTTCTGACTGTTGCCATTGACGAGGGGCGGAACATTGATGAAGACAGAGTAAACCCCACAGTTCTTGACCTTTAATCAGGGGTAAAACCAAATTAGCGCGAATTTGAAAGCGAGCGAGAATATGAGCGTGACAAGGGCTTAAATTCGCTGTCTCAAGGTCATTAATTACGAGGATACGACCTTTTTGATAATCCGTGACATAATTCTCCCCAAAACAGCGATCGAAAACTTGTTCTTTGAGGGCAGAAATATAAGGAGCAACCACATTTTCACAAATAAATTCCCCTTCCTGATAATTAGAATCCGGTTTAAACTGAAAAATACCTACTCGATCTGCGTGCATAAGTTGACGAATTTCTCTGGTTGCGGTGTTAAAAATAGTTTCTAAGTCTAAAGTTTGTCTAATTTTCTCAATTACTTGGGCTAAAGCTCTTTCTTTTTCGGCTTCTCTGGCTAACTCTTCTGTTCTACTTTGAAGTTGAGCGTTTAATTTAGTTTTAAATTCAGTTTTTTGGGTTTGAATTTGTTTTAATAATTCATTTTGTTGTAGGGCAATACTAAAACAATCAGCAATTTGAATAAGAAAATTAATTTCAATTATTTGCCAATTACGAGGACGAGAATTTTGAGAAATTAGGAATAAACCCCACAAATTACTATGTTCATAAATTGGTATAATTACATAAGCTTGGGTTTGAAATTTCTTTAATAACTGAAGATAACAGGGGGAAAAATCTTCTTGATTAATATCATTACAAAAGCGAAAATTTTTTCGCTTTCTAAAGTCTTTTCCTTGACTTGATCCTAAATTTGTTTCATAATTTTCCTTAAATGGTAAATATTTCAGACTATATTCGCTGACATTTTTATTTAATTGTGGGTCTTTTTTTTGTTGGGAAAGTAAACATTCATACTCCGAGGCGACAGAATCAATGACAAACTCACCGGAATTATCGTGATTAAAACGGTAAATGGCCACTCGTTCTACTTGAAGAAATTTTCTTACTTCCTCGGTGGTAATCGAAAAAATGCTATTAATATTCAAAGAAAGTCGGATGTTTGCCAAAATTTGGGACAGCACTTTTTCTTTTGTCATGAATGAGCTCCATGGTTTAGGGGTATTTAAGCGAATTTTTTGACCTTTTTTGGAGGACATAATTCTGATTAGTTTAAAAATAAAATAATCTTTTACCTAAATCATAGCGAGATTTGTGACGTTATGTTTATGATTTTAGGAACTGGTCACACCTAATTTGATTCTAAATATTAATTATCTGTGGGAGGAATTGCTCTATGTTTAAACGTTTCTTATCCAGTCTTTGTCTTACTTTCTGTCTCTGGTTTGTTGCGTATTTTTCCTATCCACCGACCTATCATTCATTGATTCAGAAAGCCTCTCACCATCTGTTTAGTATCATCCAGATTCGTTAACCAATAAAGTAGGCCGTACAACGGTCTACTTTATTGGTTATAATGAGTTTGATTGATTTAATTTAATTAATTTAGATTTTTCCCACTTAAGTAAAAAAAGCATGAATCGCTTAGAATTATCTGTGGAATACAGTTTTGATTTTGAAACCGGATCTGTGGTAGCAATTGTACCAGAACTTAATTATATTTCCTCTTTTGGTAAAGATTTTACCGAGGCTGAATCTAATGTAATTGAAGCCGTTTTAGCATATTTAGAAGCACTAGAAAAAGATGGACTTCTACTTCCTCAAACAAAACCTGTTAATAGAGGAACAGTTTTAATTATAGAATTAGTAACATGAGTGAACGTTTATCTTCTATTACACCTAAAAAAGCTTTAAGAAAGCTTAAAAAAGCAGGTTTTTTTGAACATCATCAAAGAGGAAGTCATCTTGTTTTAAAACATTCTGATGGTCGAATGATAGTATTACCTTTTCATAGTAAAGATATTCCTCGTGGAACTTTATATACAATCATTATTTATCAAGCTAAATTAACCATTGAAGATTGGAATAATTTGTAGCAAATATTTAGAATACTTGAGTTTGATTGTTACTGTCGTTATAGCCAATCTAAATTTTACTATGTATGAGAATTAAACTGGTATAAAGTTCAAAAGCTGCATCCCAGTTGCTCTCTTCTCTACGAAAGATAGTAAGATTTGGTTTAATTTGTTTTAACATTTCTTTAAAATCTAACGCTTTTTCGGCAAAAGCATTAAAATCATTTTTCAGGGGAATATTTGCTAAATAAGGTTGCAAAAAGTGTTTTAAATTATTCCAATTTTCCCGATTAGTTTCCCCTTGATTGTGTTTCGGTAGTTCCATTCCTTGCTCAAAATTATAAATATAATCTTCAAAACGAATAATAATATTTTTCTCTCTTAAATGTAAGTCCAAAATTTGCACATAATCTGAGGTTTTCGTTTTTTTGTATAATTTTCTTTTGTTATCAATTTCAAGAACGTCTTCAAAGATTGGCAATAATGCTTCTACTTTTTGAGTAATTTCTTCCCATCTAAAAGAAATCTGTTCCTGATTTTTTTCTTCACAAATTACCGTAATTTCAGAGTTAATTGACTCAATATATTTAACTTGATAAACTTTTATCGTCTCTAATTCTTTCAATTTAACTGAAAAACAAGGAATATTAATCGCTACTAAATTTTGTTGATAGGATTTTAATTGTGCTAAATTTCCCACCTTATATAAACGCCAATTTTTGGTGGGTAATTGTAACCTCGCAGTATAGGGGTCAATATTCATGATTTTAGCAAATTCTTGAGCCAATACTTGTTTTAAATGGGGTTCAATTGGTTCTAAAAGTAATAAACCTATTTCTTCGTTTCCTTCTTCTTTTTTTGCTTCTTCTAAAGATTGTTGTATTTTTTCTTTAATCTTAAGTTTTTCGAGGTTAACTACCCGCTCAATTCCTTGTCTAGCTTGTGATAAAACTTGTCTATTAATAGTCGTTAAAAGGACTCCTTTATACATTATTTCTGCTAATTCCAAGTCCCCTTGTTCTTCTTGTAAACGGCCTTGATAAAATTGTAACCAAGGATTATCCCGTTGTTCGGTTTGTAACTTTTCTAATAATTCTTGAACTAACTGATAATTTTGCTCACTAAATGCTTGATTAATTTCATCTAACATAATCATCTCCCCCTAAAAACTAGACTGTTTTATTTGTTAATTCTCATTTTATAATTAAGAGAAAATATAAGTTACTGGTTACTTTCTACCATGGCTGCTATGATCGACATGGCAGAAATAGGAGCAGTAATTGCTCTTAAAACTCGATTTCCCAATGATATTGGTTTAAAATTATTATTAATAGCTAATGTCACTTCTTTTTCTGTCCAACCTCCCTCTGGTCCTGTGGCTATAATAATTTTTTTTACCCCTTTTTCGAGACAATTTATTAAGTGTTCTCGATCGCCTCTAGCTACACAGATATAACAATTATGCCCTTTTGTTTCTATTTTGCTAACAATTTGACTAAATTTTTCGGGTTCTAAAATTTGTGGAACTATGGTTCTTTCTGATTGTTCGGCGGCTTCTTGTGCTATTTTTCGCCAACGCTGAATTTTATTGGCGCTAGGTTTCAATAAAGTGCGATCGCTTTCGACGGGGATAATGGTTGTCACTCCCAATTCAGTACAACATCTGACAATATCATCAAATCCAGTCCCTTTGGGCAATGCTGCTAATAAGGTAACCTCAAAAGCTAATTCGGTATGGGAGGCGATCGCTTCCAAAACTTGAGCATAATCTTGCTTTAATTGTACTAGCCAAGAATTACCAATTCCATCCATAACAATAAGGTTATCATCAATTTCAAGCCTTAAAACGCGAAAAATATAATGATACTGGTCAGGTAAAAAAGTAATTTGATCGTCTTTTTTCTGGTTAATGTTAATAACAATACGCTGCATTTTATGATTAAGTAAAAAGGAATAACTCGTTGTTGCGCCTCTCGGTTTTGTAGCGCTAAAGCGCAACAACGAACCGATATAATTGATCATGAATCATTGATAATTGTTAACTGTTAAGTGTTTACTGATAACTGCAATGACTACAACACCAATCATTTTTTCTGAGACGAATAAAACCAATAATACCCAAGTACCGGACAGTTTAGGACGTTTTGGTCCCTACGGTGGGAAATATGTCCCCGAAACCTTAATGCCGGCACTAACGGAGTTAGAAACCGCTTATGCTAAATATAAGGATGATCCCGATTTTAAGCAAGAATTAGACCAGTTATTAAATGATTATGTGGGTCGTCCTAACCCATTGTACTTTGCGGAGCGTCTCACGGAACGTTATGCCAAAGAAGATGGCTCTGGACCGCAAATTTACCTAAAAAGGGAAGATTTAAACCACACAGGTGCGCATAAAATCAACAATGCTTTAGGTCAAGTTTTGTTGGCGAAACGTATGGCTAAAAAACGCATTATTGCGGAAACCGGAGCAGGTCAACACGGTGTGGCCACGGCCACTGTTTGTGCTAGATTTGGCTTAGAATGCGTGATTTATATGGGTGTTCAAGACATGGAGCGACAGTCTTTGAACGTTTTTAGAATGCGTTTATTAGGTGCAACGGTTCAACCTGTGTCCGCGGGGACAGGTACGTTGAAAGATGCCACATCAGAAGCGATTCGCGATTGGGTGACCAATGTTGAAACCACTCACTATATTCTCGGTTCGGTGGCCGGACCTCACCCTTACCCCATGATGGTGCGGGATTTTCACGGCATTATTGGCAAAGAAACCCGCACTCAAGCGTTGACAAAATGGGGCGGCCTTCCTGACATTTTGTTGGCTTGTATCGGTGGTGGTTCAAATGCCATGGGCTTATTTTCTGAATTCGTCAATGATGCCAGCGTGCGTTTAATTGGGGTAGAAGCGGCGGGAGAAGGGGTAAACACAGCACACCATGCAGCCACCCTTACCCTGGGCAAACCGGGGGTTCTACACGGTGCTATGAGCTATTTATTACAGGATACCGAAGGCCAGGTTATTGAAGCACACTCCATTAGTGCCGGTTTGGATTACCCCGGTGTGGGGCCTGAGCACAGTTACCTAAAAGACCTCGGGAGGGCGGAATATTACAGTGTCACTGATGATGAGGCGATCGAAGCTTTCTGTCGAGTGTCGAAATTAGAAGGAATTATACCCGCATTGGAAACTTCTCATGCTTTGGCTTATTTAGAAACGCTGTGTCCTCAATTAGAAGGCAGTCCCCGCATTGTGATTAACTGTTCAGGACGCGGTGACAAGGATGTGCAAACTGTAGGGAAATATTTAGAAGAACATCCCGATACCTCTCGATAAATTGAAAATGCGTTGTCTGGTAATTTTTGTAGAGGCCTACCATAAGACATCTGAGAAAAAGCATGGTAGAGACGTTGAATGCCACGTCTCTACCATGCTTTGGTGACGATGGCAGATAAATTTTTCCCAACTGTCTATGTTTAATTATTCCATGCCCAAAGCGATTGTCAAGAAACCTTGACAATCGCTTTACAACGGTGAAGAAATCCGATTTTTAAGCAAATATCCCCCGAATCACCGGGAAAAATCGGATTTCTAGTTAATGTCTAATTGTTGCAATATTAAATAAAATTGGTATTAAGCTCCGTATGTTGCTATAGGAAACCGGACATTTTTGATAAAAAAGCCATGCTTGTCTCTGAGTCTGGTAAAAGTGGCTCTAATTTACTTGTTTTTCTTGGGCAAAATCCCCCAATTTTAATTATTTTCAAATCTTGTTATCTTGACCAAGGTAGCGAAACCGATGTCTAGTCTTGACTCGACCTACTTTAGAGGTACTACATGAACTTAGCTTTTGTGACTATGTCAAGATTCCCTGACATGACGATCCCAACCATAAAAGAATATCAAGGTTTGATGACATTAAGGGGGAGGAGTTGCCCATTATAGGTAAAAAGTCTTATTTTCCTAGGAAGACCCCCTTGACGAGACCAAGGAAAATTTTGTTAAATAGGCTTAAGCACTTGATCCCCGTGCTGATCTAATCATAAATTAAGTTGATTTCTGCTCTTTAAATGTGTGGAATAAAATAACTTATATAAAAAAAGTTAACCCTAGCATCTTTGATGAGCAACTCTGCCAGGAGCTATTGGCCGTAAAAATTTATCGGAGACAAGCATGGCAAAAGAACGCCCCCCCTTAGACCAAATGACCTTAAGGCAACTGAGAAAAGTTGCCAGTAAGTACAATATCACTCGTTATAGTCGAATGCGTAAAGCCCAACTATTGGCGGCGGTGCAGCAGATTGATCAAGAAAAACAAGAAACTGAATCAAGTCAAACTGATATTCAGGAGGAAGCACAAGTGGAAGCAGCAAAATTTGAAGTCGGACAAGATGATCAGACTGGCGGTCCTTTGGCCTCCGTTGATGAAGAATTGGGGGAATTCCCTGCCGGCTACGGCAAAAGCCGCATTGTTCTGTTGCCTCGTGATCCCCAATGGGCTTATTCTTACTGGGATGTCCCCGAATCACAAAGGGAAGAGTTGCGCCGTCAAGGTGGCGAAGAGTTAGCTCTTCGCATTTATGATGTCACCTCTGTTGATGTCAAATCTCAATCTCCCCACAGCGTCCAAGAATACGTCTGTGATGAGGTCGCTCGTGAGT
Organism: Synechococcales cyanobacterium S06; assembly: GCA_011391125.1. Taxonomy (GTDB): domain Bacteria; phylum Cyanobacteriota; class Cyanobacteriia; order Cyanobacteriales; family JAABRE01; genus JAABRE01. The sequence continues at coordinate 48,085 of JAABRE010000022.1, read as the reverse complement.
GGTATTTGCCCGTTCCGGTGAGCAATCGCGATTATATTGCTGAAATCGGTTATCGCTGTTGGGATGGCCGCTGGTTAATGTTGGCTCGTTCTACTCCCGTGCGCGTTCCCCCTGTTTATCCTAGTGACTGGGTAGAAGATGTGTTCGTCACTGTGGATTGGCAAGAAGATTTAGTCGATAAAACTATTTATGAGCTAGTACATCCGGCTCAAAAAGCTTCTCTCACCCCAGAAAAAGCCCTCGATCAGCAGATTTTTGACATGGCCGAAGCGGCACAATTTCAAAGAGTCGCTGGTTCTTTGTTTGGCTCTATGCACCATATACCGGCTTCTCAAGCACCTGAACAGGCGATCAGTTCTTATGTGTTTCCCTCGGGTGCTGGAATGTGGCCTGGCAATGTATCGGGCTTAAATATGTCTGGTATTGGTTTTGGCGCTTCTTTACCTCCCTCTCGCTCCAGGGAGTTTTGGTTAATCGCCGATGCTGAATTAATAGTACATGGCGCTACCGAGCCTGATGCCGTTCTTACCATCGGTGGCCGTCCAGTCAAACTTAATCCCGATGGGACTTTCCGCTTCCAGATTTCCTTCTTGGATGGTTCGATAGATTACCCCATCAAAGCCGTGGCGGCGGATGGTGAACAAACTCGCTCTCTTGAGTTGAAATTTACCAGAGAAACTCCTGCTCGTAATACGAATACGAAAGAAGAAGCAGTGCAAGAGTGGTTTGTTTAAGCTGTTAAGTTCACCAATCCGAGGTTTCAACAACCTCGGATTTCTTTTTGGTTAACTGTTTAGTAGCAAATTTTCAAATTTGGCGGCGGGAATGGGAGGACTAAATAAATATCCTTGGAAAGCATCACAATTATTTTGAGTCAAAATTTCTAATTCGGCGGCGGTTTCGATTCCCTCGGCAATTACTTTTAAGTTTAAGTCGTGAGACATCTGAATTATGGCTTTAGTAATGGCTTGATTCGTTGTATTCTTGTTAATATCTTGGATAAAACAACGGTCTATTTTTAAGATATCAAAGGGAAATTTTTGTAAATATCCTAATGATGAATAACCAGTTCCAAAGTCATCAATGGAAATTTTGATTCCCAAAGATTTTAAATCTTGCAGAATTTTAAGCGCTAAATTTGTATTCTCCATTAAGAGACTTTCTGTTAATTCTAAATCCAATAAATTTGTTTTTACTCCGGTTTCTTTAATTATTTTAATAATATTTTCTGTCAGCTTAACTTGTTTAAATTGACGGGCCGATAAATTTACGGAAATTGAAATGGGATTCTGGTATTTTTCCTGCCATTTTTTAACCTGTTGACAGGCTGTTTTTAAGACCCATTCTCCCATGGAAATAATTAAACCAGTTTCTTCTGCAATGGGAATAAATTGCCCTGGTGACACAAATCCCAATTCGGTATTTTGCCAACGTAATAATGCTTCTGCTCCGATTATTTTTTCTGTTTTAATATCAATTTGTGGCTGATAATATAACTCAAATTCTTCTTTTTGTAAAGCATGACGTAAATTGGCCACAATATTTAATTTTAAAGAGGCTTCGTTTTTCATTTCTTTTGTATAATAAACATGGTGATTTCCTCCTTTAGCTTTGCTGCGATACATAGCTACACCAGCATTATCTATTAATTCAAGACTATTTTTAGCTTCAAATTCTCGTAAATCTACCCCTATACTTAGGGTTATTAATATTTCTTTGTTTTCAATTTTTAAGGGTTCTGATAGATAATTTAGTAGTTCTTTTATTAGTTGCTCTAGTTCTTCTTTGGAGGCAAAATTAGTAATAATTAAGCCAAATTGTTCTTCTTCTAAATGAAAAACAAAATTTAGATAATTAGCAATCTTACCACAATATACTTTGATTCTACTGGTAAACTTTTTGATCAAACTATCTTTAAATTTATGACCGAAATTGCTTACTATCCAACCAAATTGATCTAGACTTATGAGGATTAAGGCTAACTTTTTCTGATTCAATTCTTCCAGTTTTTTTTCTAAGAATAAACGATTGGGTAATTCGGTTAAATTATGATAATAACTTGTTTTTTGTAATTCGATTTCTAAATTTTCAATCCGTTTAATATAATTTTCATTAATCGCTTCTTGTTTATTTAATCTCGTGTTAATTGCTCTTAATAATTCAAGAGGAGTAAAAGGTTTGGTTATATAATCGTCTGCTCCTAATTCCATCCCTTGACGAAAATCATTTTTATCTGCTTTTGCTGTTAAAAAAATTAAAGGTATTAACTTGGTTTTTTTATCTTTTCTTAAAGCTTTTAACACACCATAACCATCTAATTCCGCCATCATAATGTCGCAAATAATTAAATCCGGTCTAGTTTCTTGGGCTTTTTTTAGCCCAAGATAGCCATTTTCTGCTGTTAAAGTTTCAAAATTTTCTAACTCTAATATATCTTGTATATTATCTCTGACTTGGTGATCATCTTCTATTACTAATATCTTAGTCATGGTCTCTGATAGGATAATTTTTATCTATACTTTAAAGGAATTTGCACCATAAAAGTCGTTCCTTTTTCTATTTTACTAGAAAAAGTGATCTTGCCTTGATGCATTTGTACACATTTTTTGACAATGGCTAAACCTAATCCTGTTCCTTGAATATTTCCTACATTTAGCCCCCGATGAAATGACTCAAATAAGCGTGGTTGATCTTCTAAGGGAATACCGATGCCTTCATCTTGAATCTTAAATATAACCATGTTTTTAGCCTGACTAACTTCAAAATAAATTTTACTACCAATGGGAGAATATTTGCTGGCATTTGACAGTAAATTAGTTAAAATTTGTCTGATTAATTTTTGATCTAAATAAACCAGAAAATTATGTTTAGGATTAATACGAGAAATCAGAGAATGATTAATAAAATTTGATTCTAAATCTTCTAATAATTCGTTACAAAATGTTACCAAATCTAAATTGATCGGATTAAATTCTATGTTATTAGTTTCGGAATAATTAATAATTAAAATATCTTCTAATAATTGGGTCATATTATAAACCGAGGTTTGTATTCTTTTTAAATGCTTTTCTTGTTTCTTTGATTCTAATCTATCACCATATAATTCCAAGATACCGGCTGAAGAGGAAATAATCGATAATGGAGTCCTAAATTCATGGGAAGTCATGGAAACAAAGCGGGATTTTAGTTGGTTTAATTCTTTTTCTTTGGCCAAAGATTTGAGGATATTTTCTTCGGCTTTTTTGCGATCGCTAATATCTTGAGAAACGCAAACTATGCCCACTTTTTCGATTAAAGTTAAAGACATTTCTTGAGTAAAATTTGTACCATCTTTTCTGTGAGCAACTAATTCTCCCCGCCATTTTCTCTGATTATATAATAGTGGTAATATTTCTGTTTGTAAGCGTTTAATTTGACTAGAATCATAGAAAATATGCCAGGTTTTACCCAATAAATCTTCAGGTTTTTGATAACCAAATAAAGCTAAATGAGCATTATTAATATAAATATATTCTCCTTCTAAATTAAGAATACCGATACCATCATTTGCTGATTCAATCGCTGCTAATTGTTGTTGTAACAATTTATTACTTTTATATAAAGCAGATTCTACTTCTTTACGAGAGGTTATATCTGTACTAATAGATAAATATTGGACGGGTTTATTTTCCTCATCTAAAAAAGGTACAATGGTATTATCTATCCAATAAAAATCGCCGTTTTTAGTCCGATTTTTTAACTCTCCTCTCCAGATTTTACCTTTGGTAATTGTCTGCCATAAATCGAAAAATATTTCTTTATTATGATAACTAGAATTAATGATTTGATGTTTTTTTCCGATCACTTCATTGAGTTCATATTTGGTAATTTGGCAAAATTTATTATTAGCATAAGTAATCTTACCATTAACATCAGTAATAGTGACAATGGCTGCTTCATCTAAAGCATATTTAAAATCGGATAATTCTTTTAAAGATTTATGTAATTCGGCTTCTTTTTGTTTCCTGTCAGTAATATCATGTACTGTGGCCACCAATTGAGTGTTATTAATTTCACAACCTTGAATACATCCTACTCTAACAATTCCATAAATAAGATTACCATTTTTATGAATATATCTTTTTTCTAAGGTAAATTGACTTATTTTATTCTCAATTAATTCCTCAATTTGTTGCCCTGAATTTTCTTGATCATCGGGATGGGTAAGCTCCCTAAAATTCATTGTTAATAATTCTTCTTTTTCATAACCAAGCATTTGACAAAATGCTGAATTTACCGTTTTAAAAGTTCCTGTTGATAAAGAAGTTACAATACCAATGGGAGTATTTTCGATGGTTAATCTTAATAATTCCTCACTTTCTCGTAATATTTCTTGACTTGTTTTTAACTCTTTTGTTCTTTCTTCTACCCTTATTTCTAATTGTTCATTTAAGGTTTGTAATTTCTGTTTTGCTCTATGACGCTCAATTTCTGCTGCTCCTCGAGTGGCAAAAATTTTAATTATCGCTTCAATTTGTTCAATATTTTTAATTGGTTTATCGTCTAAAATACAAAGATTTCCTATTACTTGATTTGCACTATCTTTTAAAGCAATACCATAGTAACTTTCGGCTTTTAATGAGACTAATTGAGTATGTTCAGGAAATTTTTGATTAAGTTCATTAAGACAATAATACTGACCTAAGATCATACTTTGTTCACAGGGAGTATTCTTAAAACCATGGCTAAAATTACTTTGTATTTGGCCATGATCGGAAAAGGCGATCGTATATAATTGATCCTCATCAATTAATTCTGAAACTAATCCATAACGCACATCTAAAACTGAACTTAAATTAACGACTAAAGCAGCAAAAAAATCATCGCCAATAACCGATGAAGTTCCGGCCACTAACTTTTCTAAAGTTTGTTCAAAGTTTTTACAATCTCCAAGAGCAGTTTCTAAATTAAGATTTTGTTGTTTAACTTCTTTTTCTAAATTGTTAGTTACCGTTGCTAATTTCTGATTAATTAAAATAAGTTCCTGATTTTGATCTTGTAATTTTTCATTAGCTTGTTTTAATAAATAATTTTTTTCTTCAATAAGGGCGGTAAATTTATGTCTTTCAATCCCATATTTAAGACAACGGATTAAAGAATCTTGAGTAATTTTATCTTTAACTAAATAATCCTGCGCTCCTTTTTTGACAGATTCTAAAGCTAATTTTTCATCATTGAAAGCTGTTAAAATTAAAATGGGAACATCTGGTTTTACAGTTTGTAAACGAATTAAAGTATTTAATCCTTTACTATCAGATAAAAATAAATCAGTTAAAATAATATCGCATTTTTGTGTAGTTAAAAAACTAATTGCTAACTGTAAATTTTGAAAATAAGTTATGTTAAAATTTCCGGTTTTAGCCCTTTTTAACATCTGTTTAAAAATCAAAGCTTGTACCGGATTATTTTCAATCAAAAGAACATTAATTATCTCTGTATCCATGTCATCTCATTAACAATTAACAATGATCATTATAGCACTTTCTGATTAAGTGTTATATACCCCCTCACCCGTCCAGATGAGGGGGAAAAGAGAGTTAAAATATCAAATGAAAATGCTATATCAGCTTAACTCAATTTAATTTGATTAAAATATTCAAGCTTGACTTATGTCGAATATTTTTGCTCTCAAAGAAAGCACAAGTTAACAAGTATCAATTGTTAATTGTTAATTGCTTAAACTTTTGCTTCCAAAGATTTGAGATATTCCGTATTAACTCCCGACTCCCGAATTAAAGCAATTTTACCCGTGCGAGAAATTTCTCTAATGCCAAATTTATTTAACATTTGAATAATCGCAACCATTTTTCCGGGATCGCCCACGACTTCAATAGTTAAGCTTTCATCGGATAAATCAACTACCCGCGCGCGAAAAACTTGAGCTAATTCAATAACTTCGGCTCGATTAGAAGTATTTGCATTAACTTTAATTAACATTAATTCCCTTTCTACACAAGGAGTCAGAGTGATATCCTGAACTTTTAAAACGTTGATCAGTTTATACAATTGCTTGGTCAACTGCTCAATAGTATGTTCATCTCCTGGAACAACCATGGTAATACGGGATATGCCAAATTGTTCAGCAGGACCAACGGCCAAACTTTCAATATTAAAACCGCGACGAGCAAATAATCCAGCAATACGAGTTAAAACTCCGGCTTCGTCTTCAACTAAAACTGATAAGGTGTGTTTCATAGTAGTAACAAATATCTAAAGATGTTTGATGTCTTTCTATTATAGTTACAAAAAATATAGAAAAATACGACTTGACTATATTTTTTGTTGATAAGGACGAATCCTTATTGGCCTAGCTCTGCACTTGGGGAGGAGACAATAAATCCATTTCCTGCTACTTTTCGGCCTAGATCTAAAATACCATTTAAGTCGGCATTAATTAAATTTTCTGGACTATTTTTAAATAAGTCTCTTTTAATTTTTTTACCTAAATAATTATCATGTTTTTTGATGGGATATAAGTCTAATATTGAACATTTAGACGTGCAAGATTCGAAGGTAATAGGTAAGAAAAGCGAGCTATTTTTTGCTCAATAACCTCTGGTAACTTTGTCAAGTAAGTAGGTAGTCATAAATAAAAGATCAATGAATAAATGTTCGTAGTTGCGCTTTAGCGCTCCTAGACTTAATTACGAAGTCAAAAGATACTTTTGCATTTTTACGTTTAATTGTAACCACCTACTTATATAGCATTCCTCTTTGTTGGGAAAGATTGCCGAATGTAACATGGCCGAATGTAACATTCGGCAACGTCTCTACAACAGTAAAAAGAGTTAATTCTCATCAGAGCTAAAATCTTTAAAGTTATTAAGTAAGCCGAATAAAAAACGATTCCCTTCTGTAATTTTGGTAAAACTTTATCGCTTACCAAAATTAATCATCAGGGGCATTATATTGCCTACTATTGTTACTGGCTTAATGCTTTTAAAAAACGTTGTAAATTAGTCATTAAACCGGGTTTTTTCCTGTTAGTTTTAACTTCGGAATTTTCGGGAGTAGGATTAATTGCTTCGTTAATAATTCTATCTAAATATTCCCCTAAAGGTTTCTGGCTTTCTTCAGCAATTAAGCGATAATTTTCCTCAGTTTCTTCTAACCAAACTTCCCATTTTGAGGGGTGATTTCTATAAACAATTGCCCCTTCCAAAGCTCGAATATAATAAGCAGAATAAAGGGTGCTAATAAACCTTTCCCGTAACTGGCGCGCTGCGTAGCCGATTCCCACAATTGACACATCTTCTAGTTGGGGAATCAGTAAAACCACGGGACGACCGTTGGCTAAATTACATAATTTTTCCACTTGCTCAACTTCCACCGAGGATGGACAGACTACCAAAAAAGCCTCGTCAGCCTCGCTAATTTTCAATTCTACTGGGCTGCGACTATTGCCAATATCCGCCACCTTGAAATCCCGGTTTCCCCAGTCACGGCGCGCTAAAGCGGCGGCTCCCGTGTCGGGAAAAAGCACCCTTAAACCTGAACCATAATTAGCGAAAATTGAGGTAAATTCTAAAGCTAAAGTTTGCGCTTGTAAGGCAATTTCGGGGAAAACTAATTCAATTTGTACTCTGTCTAAACCATCGTTTAATGCAGCAATAGCGGCAGACTTCGCTTGGGTTATAGTTTCCTCGAAACTTTTTGGTAATGTCATAGTTTATTTATCAATTAATCTGACTAAAATTTGTTTTAAAACTAGGGCCGTCCAATCAATGTCAGCTTCCGTGGTATCTTTCCCCAATGTGAGACGGATGCCTCCCTTGGCGAGTTCTTCTGAGTACCCTAAAGCGACTAAAATTGGGCTTGCATTTAGTTTACCACTATGACAGGCTGAACCCGCACTTATACCTATTCCTGCTAAATTCAACTCCCTGACCATTGCCCTTCCTGTGATGGCTTTTTGTTTTACTAGGGTTGAACCGCAACATTTGCTGTTTTCGGAGGTGTCGATCGCCAAGCTCACATGATGTGGTAATCTATGTAACCGGTCTCCCGTGGGAATTAAACAGGAGTTATCGGCCAAAAGGTCAAAGAGGCGATCGCGTAAACTGCGCAACCGTTCTGATTCTTGTTTCATTTCTAACCCAGCCAATTCAGCTGCGACACCAAAACCGGCGATGGCTGCGACGGCTTGAGTACCTGATCTAATCCCAAATTCTTGGCCGCCTCCACCAACTAAAGGGATTAACTCCACACCTTGACGCACATATAAAGCGCCAACCCCTTGCATTCCATAGATTTTGTGGCTGGACATGGAAATTAAATCAACGGGCAAAGTGGTCACGTCGATGGGCAAACGACCAACCACCTGCACTGCGTCAGTGTGAAATAGCACATTTCGACTACGGCAAATTTGGCCTAATTCTTCGATGGGTTGCAAAGTACCGACTTCACTTTGACCATAAATGACGGAAACCAAGACAGTATTCGGTTTTAACGCAGCTTTCAATTCCTCGGGGTTAACTCTACCTTGACGATTTACCGTCAATCTGGTTACTTCCCAACCTTTTTTTTCCAATTGCTTAACCGGTTCATTAATGGCGGAGTGTTCCACGCTAGAAATAATCAAATGTTGGGGAAAATCATAGGATTTAGCCACACCCATTATGGCTAAATTATCAGCTTCCGTACCTCCGGCCGTAAAAATCAGGGAATCTGGGTTAGGACAGTTAATTAAATCAGCTACCTGAAACCTAGCTGTTTCAACCACCGTAGCTGCTCTGGCCCCCCACTTATGCAGGCTTGAAGGATTGCCCCAGGAATTGCTCATAACTTCCTGAACCTTGGCAATTACTTCAGGCCGTGGCGGAGTTGTGGCACTATAATCAAGATATATTTGCATTTTTTTGGTTATTTATTATTACTGTATTCTGTATAGACGTTGCCGGCAATATCTATACATTCTTAATTGTCAACTATCGCAATCCTAAATTAGTTGTAAAAAATTGTTTTCACAAAACCCTGACTGTAGAGACGTTGCATGCAACGTCTCTACACCACCAACATAGGACTGCTATATCAACTATCAACTATCAACTATTAACTATCAACTAACTTCCTGGTTTACAAATATTATAATCCTCATGGGAAACTATTTGTTCTGGCATGAGAAAACTACCTAAATCTCTACAGATTAATCTATAGTTTCTAGTGACAGGAATACTGACAATTAGGCGATCATGACGCAATCTTTTCCCGTGAAAATTGCGATAATTATACTCATTTTGCAAAGATTGAATTATGTTTCTAGCTTTTAAAACCACATTTTTAGGTAAAGTTCTTAAATCAATGGGATCAAGGGTAAAAGTTTGCTCCCATTCCTGTTTAACTCTTTTATGTTCATTAAATTCCGCTTGTTCTTGGGCACATCTATGACAAATTTGTCCAAATCCCTTATGACCACAGGAAAAACTCTTTTTTCTTCTTGACATAATTAAGTAAATATGCAGTGTTTATCTGCATTCCTCCTAAGTTTATTAAAATTAGACGTGATCCCACTGAGATCATGTTCAGTGAGATCAACCCGATAAAATTGATTATTTTTTTACTAAAACCGCAATAAAAAAGAGTTTTAATTTAATTTAATTTTCCTCTTTTTGTCTTTTTATATATATATAAATACCCTTGTCAATAGTTTGTTATAAAAGTTAATATATTACTTGGTAGGGTGGGCAAAATTAACTAAATAAAATTGAGCCCACATTTGGTTAATTTATTTTGCCCACCCTACACAAATAGATTATAATAAACAAGTTAAGTCAATTAATGTTAGGAAAATATGTCAGTTTACTATTATTTTGATACAGAAGAAAAGTCTAGTAAATCTTTTGAATTACCAGGAGCAAAACCTCAGTATAACCCCGATAAACCAGGGAAAGTTGAACATATCTTTTTAGATTTAGTTTTTGATATTCCGAATCAAAGTTTTCAGGGAATTTGTCAAATTAGCTTAAGTCCCCTTCGTCAAGGTATTACGGAATTAATTTTAGATGCAGTTAATTTAGAAATTGAATCGGTATTAATTAATAATATTTCCCAACCTTTTGACTATGATCAGGAAAAATTAGTCATTGAGTTATTAAAACCCACAGAAAAGGAAATTTTAAAGATAGAAATTAAGTATCAAGTAAATAATCCGAACCGGGGTTTATATTTTATTACTCCCGACGAAAATTATCCCGATAAACCGACACAAATTTGGACTCAAGGTGAAGACGAAGATTCTCGTTTTTGGTTTCCCTGTTTTGATTATCCCGGTCAGTTAGCAACTTCGGAAATTCGGGTTAATATTCCTGCGCAATTTATGGCCATTTCTAATGGAGAATTAATCGAAACTAAAGAGATAAAAGATAGAAAAATCTATCATTGGTTACAAAAACAGGTTCATCCCACTTATTTGATGACTTTGGCGATGGGAGATTTTGCCGAAATTAAGGAGCAATGGGAAGGGATTCCTGTTAATTATTATGTGGAAAAAGGGCGAGAAGAAGATGCTGTTAGAAGTATGGGCAAAACTCCGAAAATGATGGAGTTTTTAAGTAATAAATATGGCTATAAATATCCTTTTCCTAAATATGCTCAAGTTTGTGTGGATGATTTCATTTTTGGTGGGATGGAAAATACCTCCACAACTTTGTTAACTGATCGCTGTTTATTAGATGAAAAAGCGGCGATCGATAATTATCGTACCGAGACCTTAGTTTTGCATGAATTGGCACATCAATGGTTTGGAGATTTAGTAGTAATAAAACATTGGTCTCACGCTTGGATTAAGGAAGGTATGGCGACCTATGCTGAGGTTTTGTGGACCGAATTTGAGTATAGTAAAGATGATGCAGCTTATTATCTTTTAGGGGAAGCAAGGAGTTATTTACATGAGGATAAATCCCGCTATAGAAGACCCATTGTTACCAATGTTTATCGAGAAGCTATTGAGTTATACGATCGCCATTTATACGAGAAAGGTGCTTGTGTTTACCACATGATTAGGAGCTTATTAGGTGAGACCTTGTTTGCTAAAAGTATGCAAAAATTTGTCACAAATAATGCGCATAAAACCGTCGAAACTGTGGATTTAATTCGGGCAATTGATGAAGCAACTGGTTATAATATAGCTCCGCTTTTTGACCAATACGTCTTAAGAGGAGGTCATCCTGATTTTAAAGTAAGTTATAGTTGGAATAATGACAACAAAGTAGCAAAATTAACCGTACATCAAACCCAAGTAAAAGACAATAATGAGTATTTATTTGATTTAAAAATTCCCGTTGGTTTTGGTTATAAACCGAGTCAAGAAAATAGTGAAAGTGAGTTGAAAACAGTTACATTACATCTTAACCAACCTCAACAAACTTTTTATTTTCCCTTAGATAAAAAGCCAGATTTTGTCAGTTTTGATGTGGGTAATAACTTCTTAAAAACGGTCTCTTTAGAGTATCCTTTACCCCAATTAAAAGCTCAATTAAAATACGATTCTGATCCCATCTCTCGTATTTATGCAGCCATTGCATTAAGCAAAAAAGGTGGTTTAGACGCAGTCAAATCATTGGCCGAAGCATTACAAAATGATAAATTTTGGGGTGTAAGAGTCGAAGTAGCTAAAGGTTTAGCGAAGATAAAATTAAACCAAGTTCAGGCAATTTTGGTTAAGAGTTTAGGGGATGACAATGTAAGAGTAAGACGGGCTGTAATTCAAGCATTAAGTGAATTTAAAAACGTTGAAACTTACGAAATTCTCAAACAAATTGCCTTACAAGGTGAAGCAACTTATAACATAGAAGGGACAGCAATTAGTAATTTAGGAGGCTTAGTTTACAATAATTTAACTGAGAAAGAAGGGGAACTTATTGGCATTTATGAACAGATTTTAGAACAAAAATCAGGTTGGAATGAGATAATTAGATCTGCCGCAATTAGTGGTTTAAGTAGGTTGAAAAATTCTGTCAAAGCATTAGAAATTATCACAAAATACACTAAAATTGGTACACCTCAACCCCTACGTTTAACCGCAATTAGAAGTTTAGGGAGTATTTCCACCGGTCAAAAATCAGAGCAAATTGACACAATTTTGGACACCTTAGAAAACTTAGCAACCGAGACATTTTTCTTAACTCAAATTGCCGTAATTACAGCTTTAAAACAAATGGAAACCCCCAAAGTTTTGGCTATTTTAGAGCAATTTGTTTCACAAACCTCTGACGGTAGAACCAGAAGAATGGCCGAAGAAGCTATTAGTAAAGTGCAGAAAAGTATTGGTTCAGATCAAGCAATTGATAACTTAAAAAAAGAGTTAGATAAATTGAAAAAAGATAACCAAGACTTACAAAGTAGATTAGCACAATTAGAAGCTAAAAATTAGGTTGTGTAACCCAGCAAAATGCCAGCACCACAGCATTGGTGGTACAGGCATCTTGCCTGTAAAAATAAATTAAACGGACTTATCTAAAAAATAACTACCTGTGAAAGAAATTATTTTACTAGCTCAAAAACAATTAATTTCTCCTGATAAATTTTATCAAATTTGTCAAAAATATCGCCATTTAAATAAGATTAATAGACTGTATTTTTTGGAAGATAACTTAAAAGTTGTCTTAAATAAATCTATTAAGATATCTTATTATTTAATATTTTTTGATTATCTGGCTAAAATTATTCACACATATCCTTCTGAATATAAAAGTAAATTTTATTTGAGAAAAATTTTACTGTGGAATTACGGTAAAATTATTAAAGTGTTGCAAGTGAAAAAATCTGGTAAATTTAAAAATTGTGATCACATTTCGTTAAAAATAGTAGGAGAAGGTATGATTGGCAGAGTAGCCAAACTTAAGTTTAATGGGAACAATTGGGCATTTAAAAGCTTTTTTTACCCGGAATTTGTTTGGTTACATGGTCCTTGGGGAGAAATTCCAGTTGGTATTTACTTGAAAAACAACAAAGTCACGAAAAATTTTGCTGAATTTGAATTAGGAGGAGAAAATTGGGCAATTTGGGAATGGATTGATTCTCATAGCAATCCGAGTTTAAGAACAGGAATAACCTATGAACAATTTGCCGAGGAAAACGGGTTAACAAAGTTAAATTATTTGAACGGTAATAACTATAATTCCTATCAAATTAGATTAGATGCTGGTGGTGTACAAAAAGAGTATTATGGCCGACGTTTAATTGATTGTATGTATGGGATTATATTTTACTTAATGAAAGCGAAAAATGAGGGTATTTCATCTCTTTTCAAATATCTGAATAAAGATAATTTTGTTTATGTAATTAAACGTATTCAAGCAATAATTAATAATTATGAACATCGTCGAAACTATTAAAATGTCCATGCAAACATTGGTAGCAAATAAAATGCGCAGTAGCTTAACAATGTTGGGAATAATTATCGGAAATGCGTCTGTTATTGGGATGGTAGGAATAGGAGAAGGAGCGCAAAAATTGGCGGCTGAGCAATTTGAATCCCTCGGTCCCAATGTGTTATTTGTAGTACCAGGAACTAGAGAGGCAAGAAGAACAACTCTTGATTTACCGAAAACTTTAGTCTTAGCAGATGCCGAAGCCATTGCTTCTCAAGTACCAAGTATTAAGGGAGTTGCACCGCAAATAAATGCCCGTTTATTAGTTAATTATCGAGATAAAAATTTAGATACTTCCATATTAGGAGTAACTCCAGAATTTCTCACTGTAAGAAGCTTTAATGTTGCGCAAGGAAGATTTTTTAGTGAAATAGATATTAAAAGAGATAATCGAGTGGCTATTATTGGCTCGGAAATAGCGCAACAATTATATAATAATCAAAGTCCCATTGGTAAAAATATTCGGGTCAGAAATGTCAGTTTTAAAATCATTGGAGTCATGGAATCCAAAGGTTCATTTTTAGGCACAAATCAGGATGAAATTGTTTATATTCCCTTAACAACTATGGCTAATCAAATAGTAGGAAATACCTCACCTTTTGGCCTAGAATTAAGCTTTATTTCCATCACAGCAAAAGATGAAAATAATATTAGTGCAGCAAAATTTCAGATCGAAAATCTCTTAAGATTAAGACATAAAATAATTAGAGAAAATGATTTTGATGTGCAAACTCAAAAAGACATCTTAGAAATAGTCGGCACAATTACTGATGCTTTAACTATCTTATTAGCAGCAATTGCCGGAATTTCTCTCTTAGTTGGCGGTATCGGAGTCATGAATATTATGTTAGTATCAGTAACAGAAAGAACCCAAGAAATAGGTTTAAAAAAAGCCCTAGGAGCGAGACCAAAAGACATCTTAACTCAATTTTTAATCGAAGCAATCATCTTATCAATTTCTGGAGGGTTATTAGGAACAATAATCGGAATTAGTGGCGTAATTTTAGTTAGCATAATTTTCCCATTACCCGCTACAGTTTCCGTTTCATCTGTCATTTTATCTGTCAGTGTATCCGGAGGAATTGGCTTATTTTTTGGCGTCTTTCCCGCCCAAAGAGCAGCTAAATTAGACCCCATTGTCGCCCTAAGAAGTGCATAATTAAATTAAAAGTTAACTTTTAGCTTTTTTTTGTATTATGGTAATAAAAAATAAAAATTAAACAATATAATTTAATATTTGTCAGGAATAGGCAAAAGCTGCGCTAAAGCGCAACAACGAACCTATTTTTTTACTGTTCTAATCTTAATGGGAATTACTATAGCAGTGCTTGTTGCATCCATGCAACCGTTCACTCGGCAACACTTGAGCTAATCTATGTCGGTTCAGACAATAATGATTTAATTGCTGGTACAAACGATCGCCTATTTGCTGGTAGTGGAGCAGAAATTGCTGATCAATTACCCAGCAATATTAACCCAAATATCATCCTTGATTTTAGCCAAGAAAATGCTCTTGTTGCTATCAGTAACACCTTAAATATTGGCGTAAATGATCTTAAATTAATTCCCGATCATTCTGACACCATTATTTCCATTGGGGACAATAATCCCCTCGCAAAAGTATTAAGAATTACCCCCGAATTACTTACCATTTACGACTAAAATGAACAAAGATACATTGTTGTTCTTGGCGCAGCAACTAACAGGGAAATGCGATAATTTTTACTATCTAAAACTATTGAGAATTGCAATTTAATGTTCAATTTAATTAAATCATTTTTCGGTGCTTTGACTTTCTATACCATAATACCATTACCCCTTAATTGGGAATTGGATTTTAGCAAAATTGGCCGTTGGTTGCCGATAATTGGTTTAATAATCGGTGGTTTTTTAGCAATAATTGATCTAATTTTACAGTATTTAGGAATGCCAAATTTAACCCGTAGTACCCTGATTATAGCGTTGTGGGTAGCAATTACAGGGGGCTTGCATTTAGACGGGGTAATGGACACGGCCGATGGTTTTGCGGTAATGGACCCCAAAAGGCGTTTAGACGTGATGAGAGATAGCGTTACGGGGGCATTTGGAGTCATGGGTGGAATCCTTGTGTTGCTGTTAAAAACGGCGGCTTTGACCGATTTAACCGAATCCCGTGGGTTAGCTTTGATCACTGTGGCGATGTGTGGAAGGTGGGGGCAATTAGTGGCGATCGCCTTTTACCCCTATTTAAGAGAAACCGGAAAAGGAATGTTTCCCAAACAAGGAATTAAACCAATTCAAGACACATTAATAAGTTTAGTATTACTAATAGGAATAAGTGTAATTATGGGCATAATTGCCTTAAAATTAGTTCTAATAAATTTAGGAATAAGTATTATAATTGGGTATTATTTTTATCGTAAATTAGGAGGATTTACCGGAGATGTTTATGGGGCAGTTGTTGAATGGAGCGAGGCGATATCCCTTTGTTTATTTACACTTGTATGTTAAAATTGAACTTAAGGAAGTTTAAAGGAGTAATAAATCATGATTAAATTACCATTATCTAATGAAAATTACCTTAATAAAGATTTACCTGTAATTTTAGAAAAGCTTACTAATTACTTACAAAAAACCTATTTACAAAAGTTAGATAAATTGATTTTATTTGGATCACAAGCAAGAAAAGAAGCTCAACAAGATTCTGATATTGATATTTTGATTGTTTTGAAATATTCTTTTGATGATTATCAAGAAAGTCAAAAAATCAGCTATTTTATTAGTGATTTATGTTTAGAATATGACGTAGTTATTACCTGTTTTTTTGCCACTAGAGAAAAATGGCAAACTTTTAATAATGGTTTTTTTAGGAATATTCGTAAAGAGGGAATAATTATATGACTCCTGAAAATAAATATCATCGCTATTTAATTAATGCCCAAAAAGCTCGTTGTAGTGCAGATTATAATACAGATGTCAATTTTTCAGAAGCAGAAGTACAAGAATATATTAAACAAGCAGAAGATTTTTTGAATTTATCTATTAAAATAATTGATAGTTTATAAAGTTCATTCTGTTATTATTATGACCATCAAAATAGAACATCAACCCAGTCAAGAAAACCTCGAAAAATTAGGTGTTTTTACATGGCCAATTTGGACAAAAGAAGTCTCCGAATTTCCTTGGACCTATGACGAATCAGAAACCTGTTATTTCCTCGAAGGAGAGGTAATTGTTACTTCTAAAAATGGCGAATCTGTACAAGTAGGAAAAGGAGATTTAGTCACCTTTCCTTCGGGAATGTCATGTACTTGGAAAGTCAATATTCCCGTGAGAAAACATTACCAATTCGGTTAAAATTAAAGTGGGTAATTTTATCAAATTATCCACTTTTAATAAATTATATTAACTCACTTAACACTAATACTGATAACTCATTAACTCGTTTCAATATAAGTTATTTTTATTTAGTTAAAATGACTTAATTATCTGAATTATTACCAGTGGTATAACCCAATGTAAACAAGACAATATTTTCTAATTTAATAATTATTTCACTTGTTAATTTACCAATTTTATGAGATAATCTAGTCTTATCTAAAACTCTAATTTGATGACATAAAGCTACAGAATCTTTATTTAATTCTCCTTCTTCTTTAGATATTAATAAACAACTTGGTAAAGAAGCTCGTTTTATATTTGTAGTTAAAGGAATAGTAATTACTGTAGTGGTAAATTTAGAAATTGTATTTTCTTGAAAAATAATGATAGGACGCATTCCGGCTTGTTCTGAACCTTGAGTTGGATCAAGATTAGCTATCCAGATTTCGCCTCTTTTAAGATTCATAATAAGTCTTCTTTTACTAATAATTCTTGATATTCAGACATTCCTTCTTCTGCTAGCAAACTATCTTCTTCAGCAAATTCTTGATATAATTTAGCTATTTCTTCTAAATCATTAAATTCTTGATTTGGTACATTAAATGTTATCTTAACTAAGTTAATAAAATTATCAACTCTTTGTAATTGACTTTCATTTAAACTGTCCAATTCTTGTAAAATATGTTCCTTTATTTTCATTTCTTCTCTCCTAATTCTTTGACATATTTTTTAATAATAACATATTTTCTACAATTGTTTTACTACTAACAATTCATTACCCCTGTCATCAATTACTTTGACAGCAATTTCTTTATTTTCCCCTACCGCGCGTCGGTGTGCGAATTGTTTCAGCTAACAATGCTTTCTTAATAGATTCCCAAGCATTTGTTCGGGGGAAAAATACTTGTCTGACATAGAAACATAAGCAGTTTTGACAAATAGCATCTTTCAGCGCAAAAAAAAAAGCCCATACTCACTTTTAACACAAAGGATTTTAAAAGATATACAGAAATTATATAGCGATCCTAAATAGGTTGTAAAAAATTGTTTTCACCAAACCCTTACTGTAGAGACGTTGCATGCAACGTCTCTACACCACTCATTTAGGACTGCTATAGCTATTAATCCCCAAGATATTTCTAATATTTATCTATAAACAAATATCAGTTTCAAGGAGAGGTAATTATTAATTGTTAATTGCTAATTATTAATAATTACACCTCCTAATTATTTTTTAAAATTAATCTTATTCTTAAAAGCCAAAATTTTCTGAATGGGTTTGTCAGAAGATAAAAGAGAATCAGTTAATAATTGAAAATCTAAATCAGGGAAAAGAAAACTCTGATTAACCTTTTGATAATCATTATTTTGTAAAGAATAAATCGAAAACTGTTTATTTTGCCAAAACCAAACTTCTTTAACTCCCAAATCTTGATAAATAATTAATGAATCAACTCCTCCACTGGTAATAATAATTTCAATAGCTAAATCAGGAAACTCTTTTTCTGAATCAAAAGAATAAGATTGATCAGGTTCAATACCTTTCCCTAGATTTTCCTTTCTAAAAGTAGTTGAACCTAAAGGATAAACATCTATTTTCTTCTCTATAAAATAGCACTCCAATAACATCCCTAAAATTTTTTTATCAATTTCATGACGACGACTTGGTGACATAACTTGCAGAACTCCATTAAAATAAGTTAATTTAAAAGGTAAATTATCACCAAAATCCTGCAAAATCGTCTCATAACATTGCCAACTAAAATTATTAATAATAAAAAGCTGTTCTGAATCTCTAATTTGAGAATCAGAAAAACTATTTAACCGTTGCCAAAAATCACTTTCTTGGGATATTTGTAACATAAAAAATTATTAAAAATAAAAAACTTTGCCCGTTTGCGTGAGATAATTAGACAGGCTAAAAAACCTGCCCAATTAACCTTAAAACTAGATAAACTCGCGAGGATCAGTCACATAACCAGTAATAGCAGAAGCTGCCGCAGTATAGGGAGAAGCGAGGTAAATTTGCGCTTGTTTGTCACCCATTCGGCCAGGGAAATTGCGATTTGTAGTAGAAACACAAACTTCGGGCTTGTTCATTCTACCAAAGGTATCCTTAGGACCACCTAAACAAGCAGCGCAGGAAGGGGCTGCTGGTTCAATGCAACCGGATTCAATGAAGATTTCAGACAAGGTTTTACCTTCATGTTTAATGGTAAATAAATCATCATAAACTTTCTGAGTTGCGGGGACAATATAGGTGGGAACTTGCACCTTACGCCCATTTAAAATGCGAGCAGCGTTCACAAAATCGGTGGTCTTACCCCCTGTACATGACCCGATATAGGCCCGGTCAATTTTCACATCTGAGCATTCCCTCGCTAAAGCGCGATTATCAGGAGAGTGAGGTTTCGCTACCACCGGTTCTAATTCTGACACGTTGTAACGGTGGGTGCTATAGAAATTCGCATTTTCGTCGGAATAGACCGCTTCAAAGGGCTTATCAGTGCGACTACGCACATATTCAAAGGTGGTTTCATCCGGTGCAATTACGCCATTCTTGCCTCCCGCTTCAATGACCATGTTACACAAAGTCATCCTTTCTTCCATGGTCATTTGTTCGACGGTAGTTCCCGCAAACTCCATGGCGCGATAGGTTGCACCAGAAACGCTAATGTCACCAATTACCTGTAAAATCAGGTCTTTGGCCAATAAATATTCGGGCATTTCCCCCTCAAAAATAAAGCGCATGGTTGCAGGTACTTTAATCAAAAGTTTTCCTGTACCCATGATGAAACCTGCATCGGTGTTGCCGATTCCCGTGGCAAATTGACCGAAAGCACCAGCGTTGCAGGTGTGGGAATCAGTGCCGAATAATACTTCACCGGGGCGAGTGTGGCCTTCTTGAGCTAACGCAATGTGACAAACCCCCTTATAATCAGGGTTAGCTTTGAAGTTGGCGCGATCTGTTATATCATAAAAATACTTAATGTTTTGTTCGCTGGCAAACTGACGTAAAATATCAACGTTGCGATTGGCGCGTTCATCTGCAGTGAAGATATAATGATCGGGAATCAGGACAATTTTCTCAGGGTCCCAAACCTTGGCATCTTTGCCAAATTCCCGTTGGAATACGCCAATAGTACCTGGTCCGCATACATCATGGGTCATCAACACATCGACTTTTACCCAGACATTTTCGCCGGGGACAACTTGCTCTTTTCCAGCAGCCCGCGCAATAATTTTTTCAGTTAGGGTCATTCCCATAGTAGTTATTTTCTCCAATTACATTAATTAATAACACCTGCTTCTAATATTTAAGCATTTAAGATCGGTGATCAGGAGCCATTGCTAATTCAGTTTGCCAAAAGGCGATCGCTTTCTTAAGCAATCATAGCACTCCCATATCCTTAAAACAGCGACGTGTCAACTCAATTCGAGCTGCGGAATCTTTCTGGCGTTGCACCTATGCAAGATGATTTGATATTTATTTTCAATGTAGGGGTAGGGGCCTGTCCCTACCCTATCAGCGTTTCGGGGGGCCACCACAAGGGATTGCCCCTACAATTTCATCTCAGAGTCATGCAACGCCATCTTTCTCATTGCGAATCTCAATATTCGTGGCGAAAAAATAAACACGATCGCCTTTTTCCAGATATAGTAATTCTAATATTTTTTCTTAAGGTATTTCACAAAATGCCGCTTAGTTAAAAAGATTAAATGAACCTATTTAGCCTTTAATTATATTTCAGGAGAAACCGAGATTAAAAGGAATTCTTGTGGAAAAAGAGTCTATTTTTTAACAAAATACCGATTAAGTATGACCTAAATTTTGCAATAATTCCCTGAGAAGATCGCCCCGAATTGGTTTATTGATTTTGATTTTAATTATAGTAATTCCAAATAAAAATTAAACAAAAGTTTTTAGTTTGTTGTTGGACTTTAGTCCTAAGAAGCGCTAAAGCGCAACTACGAACCTATTTTTCAACTGTTTTAATCTTAATTGGAATCACTATATAATTAAATTATTAAAATGAGCAATGGATTGACGATCAAAAATTTAAAAAAGAGGTTAATTTATTGATAATTAACCTCCTTGCGTTCTTCTTTGCATCTTTGCGGAGAGTGCGTGAGATAATCAAACTTAAGCAGCTACATATTCTTGATAAGGGACAAAAGATTTCTTAGTTGCGCCACAAATGGGACAAACCCAAGTGTCGGGAATCTCCTCAAAAGCTGTACCTGCGGCAATTCCCGAATCAGGATCACCAAATGTGGGATCATAAATCATGGAACATTGACGACAAATCCACTTATTTCCCGCCGTTTTCGGAGCGGCTGTTTCCCCGTCTAAGGAGTTGAGTGCTTCGGTGTATTGATCAGCGTGGTGGTGTTCAATACTGGTGAGGAAACCGAAGTTAGAAGCAGCTTTACGGAATATGGCTGCGTGTTCTTTAGATTCTGCTTCTTGTTCCGAGAATTCGGCGACTGCATCGCTATCACGGTCAATTTTCGCTTGTTCCGTAAATTCGGGATACATGGTGGTATATTCATAAGTCTCCCCTTCGATCGCCAATTCTAAACAACGAGCGGCAATTTGTTTCTTTTGTTCATCAGTTAAGGTGGAAGGATCATTGACCACTAATTCTGGGTGTAATAAGCGAAAATGGGCGAAAGCGTGTTGTGTTTCTTGATTCGCCGTTTCCTTAAATACTTTAGATAACTCGTTCATACCTAATTGGCTGGTCACTTCAGCAAAAAATAGATATTTACGGTTGGCCATGGACTCCCCACCAAATGCAGCTTCTAGGTTTTTTACGGTGTTGTTGCTAGATAAATCCATAATATTGGCTCTCTCTGTTTAAATCGTTTATAACTAAGAATAATTATTACTTAGTATCTTGTCAAGTAAAAAATTAAGAAATATATAAAACTGAGATTTGTATAATGACAATACACAGCGTCAATCTATTTGGTAAATATGAACAACAGTGACAGTATCCAACAACAGATGAAAGAAAAGGGATTAAGAATAACTCCCCAAAGGTATAGCGTTTATGCGAATCTTTTATCTCGTTATGATCATCCCACGGTGGAAGCTATATTACAGGATATTAATCAAGAGATACCGATCGCCTCAAAAGCGAGTGTTTACAGTGCTTTGACGGTGTTGCGAGAAGTAGGATTAATCCGAGAAATCTTGTTACAGGAGGGGATCACTCGTTATGATGCAAAAATCGAACCCCATCACCATTTTATCTGTCAAGATTGTGGCGCAATTGTCGATTTAGACTGGTCAGTATTAGGAGACTTACCGTTAAATCAATTACCGAAAGGATTACGAGGGGAAAATTATGAATTGACAGTTAAAGGTAAATGCGAACATTGCTTTTAATTTTATCAGCACCTCCTCTCCAGAGAGAGAGAAGGTGAGTGAATGTAAGGGCGAGGTTTCCCTGCCCGATACAATCAAGT
This sequence comes from Synechococcales cyanobacterium S06, assembly GCA_011391125.1. GTDB lineage: Bacteria > Cyanobacteriota > Cyanobacteriia > Cyanobacteriales > JAABRE01 > JAABRE01. The sequence goes on along the minus strand of JAABRE010000022.1, from coordinate 25,841 downwards.
TTTTTTAACCCAACAACTTAGTAATAGTGTCTAAATAGGGAGTTTGGCAGAGGAAATAAGCAAAAGCTGCTCCACCTGCTCCACCAAGTAAGAAACCACTAGCAAATTCGCTCCAACCTTCTTTAGTACCCAATTCTGCGGGAGGATTAGGAGTAGTTAAGGTGGCGGTAGGGTTGCCTGTTCCAGCACTGCCATAGAGGGAGAGAGCAACGGTCAAAATGGCTACCATACCAACAGCGGCTAATAAACCAGCAGTAGGACCATACTCCGTGTTTCTTAAAGGACCTAAAAGAGCGAAAGGACCATAGAGGAAATAACCATGGGCCATCCCAACTTCTAAACCGCGACGATTGGCGGAAAGACCTTGACGATAAGCAGGTAAATTATTAATAAAAGCTTTGACAAAACCAGAAGCATTAACTGGAGTTGCTAAGTTCCCAATTTGGGGATCGCCGCCATGTTGAATCATATCCATGAATATTTATCCTCGAACTATTACAAGCTGTGGCCGTTAAAATTACGGTTTTATGTTAGGCATTATAGGGGATCTAGTAACTAAGATCGGTGATGGTTTTAATTTTTGTTAAGAATGTTAATATTTGTGCAAAAGTCCCTAAGTTTCCAGTAATATCCATTGTGTAGGTTTGTAACTTTTAATAGGAAAACTAGATATGATCGGTTCTTACGCAGCTTCTTTTTTACCCGTGGTTTTAGTTCCCTTAGTTGGCATGGTTTTACCGGCGGTAGCTATGGGTCTTTTGTTCATTCAAGTTGAAAGTGATGCTTAATTAGCCCTTTCAACCTTAATTTGGGGACAATTTCGTCCCCATTAATAATGCAAGTCAAAAAGAAAAGGTTATGAGATAACTTAATATACTTCTTGCACCAAGTTAGGTAAGAGATTTTTAGGTAATAGGTAATAGGTAATAGGTAATAGGTTTTTAGCTAATAATTGATAAGCATAACTATCAACCGTCAACTATCAACTATCAACTATCAACTATCAACTGTCAACTGTCAATTATTAATTATTAATTATTATGTTACCTAATCAACGTTGGCAAATTAGTCCCGCTAGTCCCGAAATTTCTATATTAAGTCAAGTAACGGGGTTTTCACCTTTAGTCGCTCAAATTTTCATTAATCGTGGCTTTTCCACTCCAGAAACCGCCAATTTATTTGTGAATCCTGAGTCGATGATTTTACCGCCTCCAGGAGCTGAATTTAAGGATTTAGAAATCGCTCTTTCGTTGTTAATGGAAGCAATTAAGAATCAGGAAAAAATCGCTATTTGTGGGGATTATGACGCTGATGGAATGACCAGCACGGCTTTATTAATTCGAGCTTTAAGGGTGATGGGAGGCGAGGTTAACTATATTATCCCCGATCGCGGTAAAGATGGTTACGGGATTAATGAGAGAATAGTTAAACAAATGGCCGAAGATGGCGTCGCTTTAATTATTACGGTGGATAATGGCATTAGTGCTTTTGAACCGATTAAATTAGCGAGTGAATTGGGTTTAGATGTTATTATTACGGATCACCACGATTTACCGGAAGAATTGCCTCCTGCTAACGCTATTTTAAACCCTAAATTATTAGATGAAAGTTCCCTTTATTACGGTTTAGCAGGGGTTGGGGTTGCCTATATTTTAGCTTTAAGTTTAGCAGAAGAATTGGGAATTGATAATTTAAGTGAGCAATTATTAGAGTTATTTACATTAGGAACTATCGCCGATTTAGCTCCTTTAGTTGGGATTAATCGTTATTTATTAAAAAAAGGGCTGCGTTTATTGTCAAAATCAGAAATAACTGGCATTCAAGCATTAATGCAGGTGGCCGGAGTTAGCGAGGAACAAATTAAATTACAATCCGATGATATTGGTTTTAAATTAGGACCAAGAATTAATGCAATTGGTCGCATTGATAACCCGCAAATTGTCATAGAATTACTGACAACTGATGACCAAGGATTAGCTTTAGAACGCGCCATGCAATGTGAACAAGCTAATAGTAGAAGACAGGAATTATGTAAAGAAATTGAAGAGCAGGCGATCGCCCTTATTGAAGAAAAAGAGGAATCAAATTTAGTACCAAAACACTTTTTAGACTGGCAAAAAGCGAGGGTATTAGTAATAGGAAATAAAGGATGGCATCATGGAGTAATTGGCATTGTTGCATCGCGATTAGTTGACCGTTACGGAGTTCCAGTCTTTATTTGTACCACCGAAGACGACGGAAAAATTAGGGGTTCAGCAAGGGGAATAAAAGAATATAATGTATTTGAGGGCTTAACTTATTGTCACGAATTATTAGGTAAATTTGGTGGTCATAAAATGGCAGGCGGTTTTTCCCTAAATATAGACAAACTAGAGGAATTTCAAAACCGTTTAAGTGAATTTTCTTGTCAGAGTTTAACTCCAGATTTATTAAAACCCTTAATCGAGATAGACGTAATCGCAAAACTAAGTGAAATAACCAGTAATTTATATCAAGAAATCGACTCCTTATATCCTTGGGGAATTGAAAACAAAGAGCCCATCTTTTTATCCGAAAATGTAAGGATTAAAGAGCAAAAAATAGTAGGCAAAAACCACATAAAATTTACCCTAGAACAAAACAGAACAGAGATTCAAGGAATAGCTTGGCGTTGGGGTGAATATCTACCAGTACCGTCACTGGTAGATTTAGCCTATAAACTAAAGGAAAATACCTTTAATGGTCAAACCACCCTGGAATTAGAAATAGTCGGCATTAAACAGCCAGAAAATCTGACAGAAAATCTCGCCGAAATAACCACAGAAAACCAATCTAATTCCATCAAAAAAGCCAGCTTTACCTACAACAAAAGACATTATTACTGTAGTTTATGGGAGTCATTAAACGAATTAAGAATTAAAAATGATCAAGGAAAAATTTTAGCAGTAAAAAGAGGAGAAAGAATCGGTTTATTAGGATTAACCAGAGAAAATTCACAGCAAGTAGATGTCACCAAACCACCTTATAATTCCCTAATCAAAATGGCAAAACAGGCCTTAAACCTGTGAGGTAAAGCAGATAAACCAATTTGCGTCTTCTTTGCGCCTTAGCGCCTTTGCGTGAGATAATCAAGATAGGTTCTTTGGTTGACAAGTAAACCTACTTTTACCAGGCTGGTGGGTTACGGTGGATTATTCAATTTGGGCGGATGTTGCGGAATTTTTGCCACCTAATCCACCCTACTTATTTAAGGATTGCCAACCAAACCAAACATCTTGGCTAACCCGCCTAAAATAGCAACAATTAAAATGATGTACCCCCCTACCCCCCCTTGAAAGGGGGGAAGTTACCGATGAAAACACCACGGTTAATAAACTCTTGAAACCCAAGACGTTTATCTAACCCGTCAATTTTTTCTTCAACCCGTTTAATTTCTCCCTCAAGACGAGTTTGACCAATTTTTAAATCTGTGATCTCATTTTCAATTCTCCCTAATCTTTGGTCAACCTTGTCAAATCTTTCGTCAATTTTGTCAAACTTTTCCTCAAATTTGCTCTCAAAATTCGAAAATTTCTGGTCTAAATAGTCCTTCAAATCCTGATCAATTATTACAGACATGGGTTAAACTCCTAATTACAAATGTTTTTATAAAAACAGGGAACTTTTAAAATTATTCCCCATTTTTTTCTTAATTTCTCATCTATGCACAAAACCGTAATTTTGTCAAGCAAGATGGAAACCTCTATTTAAACCGATCGCCTTGGACCATCTCCCCCTCACCCTGTGGGAGAGGGGGCCGGGGGGGTGAGGGTTTTGGTGGGTAACGATGGCTTGTTAAATCATGGTGGTGGTTGCGGAATTTTCGCCACCTAACCCACCCTACAATCGACCATCTCCCCCTCACCCTGTGGGAGAGGGGGCACCGGGGGTGAGGGTTTTGGTGGGTTACGGTGGATTGTTCAATGTGGGTGGTGGTAGGGGAATTTTCGCCACACAATTCCACCTCGGTTTGAGTGGGGGTTAACAAGTCATTCGGGGTTGGTGAAAGGCCTCCTCTATCTGTGACGATAAATTGGCTATTTTTGCTTTGTTTACAGGCATTTTGGGCAATTAAGCTGACAGGATCAATGACGGTGATCGGTAACTTAACCAAGGCGTTACTGGGATCAACATTAGGATTGTTAATCTCAACCACCCCGTTAAATTCCTCTCCTAATTCAGACGTTGCTTCAATTTTACTATCGGGAGTGACAAATAAACCCTCAGTATTGACAATTACTCTACCACCTTTACTATTTTTGGCGTTAGCACTAATATTACTCTCCCTCATAATCAGATTATCCGTGGTAACGGTAATATTGCCACCCTGTTCAGCGCCAGTGGAATTAGTGGTAATATTGCTATAATCGCGCATTTGGATATTTTTGGTAGTAATGTCTATGTTACCTCAACCTGCGGTATTCTCACCCCTTAAATTACCTTGGTTATTTAGTTGAATGCTAGGAGAATTGATAATTAAATTACCAGCTCCTCCTGTTCCACTGCTACTAATGGCAATCTCACCCTTATTTTCTACGTTTAAATACTGGGAATTAACTGTTACATTCCCCGCAGTTCATGCCTTTATTGCTGCATTTAACAAGCTGCTTTTAAAATTACTTCCTAAGATGGTTTGACTTGCGTTTACTTCCACAGAATTGGCATTATTTATCAGAACTTCTCCCCCATTTCCTGCGCCAAAAGTACCTGTTCTGATTAATCCACCATTGCTAATAATCAGATTATTCACATTTAAAATTGTATCACCAGCGTTACCTTGACCGAAAGTTTCAGAAGCAATTTTTGCGCCATTTTCTACTCTTAAATCATTAGCGGTTATTTTCACGTTAAACCCTTACTGGACCAGACATTTATGCAACGTCTGGCCCACAACGAACATAGGACTGCCATATATTGATAAAATCGAAATTAAAGGCCTTAATTTATCTTTTCAAGACCTAACAATTAGTAACAAAGAAGATCATACAATTATAGCTATTAATGAAATACAATTAGCTACTTTGCTTAACTTTGAAAGTAATTTGCTCACTGAAAATGACTTTATTTAGGGTCGAACAAGGATAAAACCTTTATAAATCAACGGCTTCCCCTGTTCCCCTCCCACAAGAAACCAGTTTATTGTTTGGCTAAACAATAAAACTATCGGAAGATAATAAGTAATAAGTAATAAGTAATAGGTAATAGGTTTTTAGGTAATAACTATTAACTATCAACTATTAACTATCAACTATCAACTATCAACTAAAACCCCGTCTTCTAAATAAACAATGCGATCGGCTACGTCAACAATGCGGGGATCATGTGTCACCATCAACACGGTGCAACCTTCCTCTTTCGCCAACTTGCGCAATAATTCAGTTACGGCGTGGCCGCTGTGGGAATCAAGGGCTGCGGTTGGTTCATCAGCCATAATTAACGGGGGATGACCAGTCAAGGAGCGTGCGATCGCCACTCGTTGTTTTTGTCCACCAGAGAGGTCACGGGGCAAGGAATGAGCTTTACTAGCCAAACCAACTTGAGATAATAAAAAATAGGATTCTTCCTTTGCTTTTTTGCCTTTTATACCCTGCAAATTTAAAGCTAATTCGATATTTTCGATCGCCGTTAATGCGGGAAACAAATTAAAACCCTGAAAGATAAAACCGATGTTTTTTAGTCGAAATTCTGCCAATTTTTGCTTAGATAAATTAGTAATTTCCTTACCTAAAAGACTTACACTGCCTGCGGTTGGGGTCAGAATACCTGCTAAGATTGATAGTAAAGTAGTTTTACCTGATCCTGAAGGTCCCATTAATAATTGAATATCACCTTTACGAATATCTAAATTAATATTTTTTAAAGCATGATAAGAACCCGCACCTGAAGAAAACACCATCTCCACACCTCTAGCAGCAATGGCTACATTCAAATTTTTAGCAGATTTCATGGAGCTGAAAGTAGCCCTACTAGGAAAATCAACAATTTTATTAATCATGGAATTTAAAGTAATTTAAGCCAAATTTCGTGTGAGTGGTGAAGAGGGGTGTTAAGGGAAAGTAAGAAGTAATTAAGTTTAATTAAATTAATCAAGGAATATCTTACTTTCTTTATCTTGACATACTTCTGGTTATAATCGCAATTAACTATTAACAGATAGTTGATAGCTATATTTAAGCTTTAAAAACAATAGCCGGATCAACGCTAGTAACTTTTTGAATGGCAAAAAGTGCCGATCCTACACACATTAACACAGTTAAACCTAAAACACCTCCGGCGGTTATGGGAGTGATTAAAATCATAATACCTTGAGTTTGTAAAGCCCAATGGGAGAGACCAACACAAAGTAACATCCCCGGAATATAGCCTAAAACTGCCATCCATACTGCTTGCTCCAAAATAACACCATAGATAACTTTATTTGACGCTCCCATGGCTTTTAAAGTGCCAAATTCTTTTAAATGGTCAGAGACAGAAGTATATAAAATTTGCCCTACTACCACCATACCGACAACTACACCCACAGTCGCTCCCATTCCTAAAATAAAACCGACTCCCGTGCGTTTTGTCCAATAATCCCGGGTTTTTTGCGCCATTTCTGGAGTAGTATAGGCCTTCGTATTTGGTAAAGCTTTTTCTAAGCGTTGTTTTAGCTGTTCTAAATCTTGCCCTGGTTTCGCTTTTACTAATACATAAGTAATGGGATCTGTAGCGGTTAAAGGTTCAATTATAGGCATTTCTGACTCGGAGTTTTTATTTTTTTCTGGTTTTTTTTCAAAGGTAGTTGTACAGTTGAAATCGTTATTTTCCACCGTACAATTAACCTTAGAAGTTAAACCAGAATTAACATAAACGTTAGCATTTTCTAGGGAAGTAAAAATAAAAGTGCTGGCCGCAATTGATTGAGTATCCCTAGTAATTCCCACTAATTTAGCGGGTAAAGATCGCAGTTGACCGACATCATTTATTTTTTGTAATTTGAGAGAATCTAAACTACTTTGATCCGCTATAATACTAAGGGGTTGTTTTAAGTCTTTGACATTTCCAGTGGTGATTTTCCCCGGTACAAATAATTTTCCTTCCGAGTTAAAACCAAATAATTTTAAAGGAGTTAATTCCCCATTTTGACTGCTCCAAAAACCTGGTCCTAACATTAAAGGTTCTGCCATGGCAACACCTTCAACCTGTTGAGCTTGAATATATTGTTCGTATAAAATTGGCTTAGTTAATTCTAAATGAACCATGTCTTTTGAGCCTACCCAAATATCAGCTTGAGACTGATCAATTAAAAGTCCAGTTGAGAGAGAAAATCCTTTTAAAACTCCAGTTTGAATTGTTACCAAAGTTACAGCTAACATAATACCAGCTTGAGCTACTAAAAAGCGAGGTATGTCTTCAAATAAATTTTTTCGCGCAATAGAAACCATATCAGTTACCAGTTATCAGTTATCAGTTATCAGTTATCCTTTTTAAGGGTAATTTGTGAATTACCTCTATTATTTTATTATCCATGATAAGTTATTATTAATTATCTCCTTGATAATTCACTAATTTATATTATCATTAATTTTAGAGTAATTTCTAATCTAGTTAATTAAATCAGTTAATTGATCATAGTAATCATTTAATCATTAAAATCATAGTAAATTATCCATTATGCATCAAAATTTAAGTTTATTAGGTTCAGTTGTTGGTGGTTCACTTAGTGATGGTTTAGAAGTAAGATTAGACCCTGAAGTATCCGTCGAAGATTTACGAGTGGGGCAATTTGTGGTTATTCAAGGTATAAAAGCTCGGTTTTTTTCCTTGTTAACAGATGTCGAATTAGGGACTTCTGATGATAGAATTAACCTGAATCCTCCTGCTTTTAACGACTTTTTTCTGCAAGAAGTTTTAGCCGGAAATAGCACTTTTGTTTTGTTAGAAGTAGCTCCCATGTTAATGTTAATTAATCCTGGAGAAGACATACCAAAAAGAAAAATTACTGATGAATATTTAGGTACTTTTGATGCTCACACCCGCAGTGGTTTTGATTTATTACCCGTTAAAACTATTCCCAGTCATTTTAGTCAGGTTTTTGAAGCGACCGAATTTGATTTTCAGATGGTTTTTGGTTCAGAAAAAGATCCCACCCGTTGCAATTTTCACATCGGCCAACCTTTAGATATGGACATTCCTATTTGTCTTGATTTACATAGATTTGTTGAGCGTAGTAATGGCATTTTTGGTAAGTCTGGTACGGGTAAATCTTTCTTAACTCGTCTCATAATTTCTGGGATTATTCATAAACGGGCAGCGGTTAATTTAATGTTTGATATGCACTCGGAATATGGTTGGGAAGCTATGCAAGAAGGCAGCGGAATTAGCACCGTTAAAGGTTTACGTCAATTGTTTCCTGAACAAGTGGAAATTTACACCCTAGATGAACAATCTACTAAACGAAGAGGGGTAAGAAATGCACAAGAAATGTATCTTAGCTATGATCAAATTGATATAGAAGACCTTAGATTAATTGGTTTTGAATTGGGTTTATCCGAGGCCAGTTTGGATAATGCTAATATCTTATTAGGGGAATTTGGTAAACATTGGATTAAACAACTTTTAACCATGACTAATGATGAAATTAGAGAGTTTTGTTTGTCCAGACAGGGTAATTTTGCCTCGATTTCAGCTTTACAAAGGAAGTTAAAACGTTTAGAATCTCTTAAGTATATTAAAGAGCGTTGTGAACATAATTATATTAAGCAAATTTTACAATCTTTAGACGCTGGAAAACACGTTATTATTGAGTTTGGAACTCAGTCTAATATGCTTTCTTATATGTTAGCTACTAATATGATTACTCGTCGTATTCATAAAGAATATGTGGAAAAGTCAGAGATATTTTTACAGACCAAAAATCCTTGCGATCGCCCTCAACAATTGGTCATTACCATCGAAGAAGCTCACCGTTTTCTTGACTCAAAAATTGTGCATCAAACTATTTTTGGAACTATTGCGCGGGAGATGAGAAAATATTTTGTTACACTGTTAGTTGTCGATCAAAGACCATCAGGAATTGATCAGGAAATTATGTCACAAATTGGTACAAGAATTACTTGTTTATTAAACGATGATAAAGATATTGACGCAATTTTTACTGGAGTTTCTGGAGCCGCAAATTTACGTTCAGTTTTGGCAAAATTAGATAGCAAACAACAAGCTTTAGTATTAGGTCATGCTATTCCCATGCCCATTGTGATTAAAACTAGACCCTATGATCACGAATTTTATCGTATTATTGCCCCAGAAGATTGGTCAACTGTCGCCAATGATGAACTTTTTATCGAGGCTGAAAAAGCTAAGGCAGATTTAGGATTTTAGATAGTTGATAGTTGATAGTTGATAATGATAAAAAATAAGAGCTTGGAACTGTTCCCTAAAACCTAGTTATAATTATCTATAATTCTCTAAAATAGGTAAGTTCTCCTGGTTGTTTATATTTGCTAAAGCAAGAGAAAAATCAGTGTCAACTTTTCAGGGATAAGGCAATTGGTGAAAAATTAACAAAACTTTTTCACCAATTGCTATTATTATAAAAACAGTGCGATTGGTAAATTAACTATGTACGCCCTTAAGTTAGAGTTAAAATTAAATAACAAACAACGAACATATTTGGCACAGTGTGCGGGATATAGCCGTTTTGTTTTTAATTATGCTTTGGCATTTTATAATCAGATTGATCATAATGACATTAAGGGTAGTACAAGTAAGAAATTAGATACCATTAAAATTCTTTTCAATAAATCCAAGAAAAAAGAACCTGAATTATCTTGGTGCAGCAAATATTCTTCTCGTATTTATCAAAATGCGTTTAGAAATTTAAAAACTGCTTTTTCTCGTTTTCACAGCAAGAAGGCTGGTTATCCTAACTTTAAACGAAAAAGAAATGATTGTTCTTTTACAGTTGATAGTTCTAATGGCGTAGTTTTGTTAGCTGAAGGTAGCAAAATCAAGATACCAACATTAGGTACTTTTAGACTAAAAGAATCACTTAAATTTAATTGTGTTTCTCAAACATTTACTATTAGTAGAAAAGGAGATAAATGGTATGTGGCATTTGCGATTGACGCTGAAAAAATACCACCTATTATACACGAAATTGTAGAGCCAATTGGCGTAGACTTAGGTATAAAAACCTTTGCTGTGTTAAGTGACGGAACAACGATTGAAAGTCCCATGCCCTATAGAAAAGCGAGAACCAAGCTGGCTAAGACTCAATCCCATAATCGTCACAAACAAATGGGTAATCGAAGGTTAAAAATACCCACCTCTAATAATGCTAAAAAATACTTTAAACAATTAGCAAAGAAACACAATCGTGTGGCTAATGTAAGACAGGATTTTTTACAGAAAACCACGACTAAATTACTCAAGAAATATGGACATTTAAAAATAGAAAACCTGAACCTAAAAGGCATGATGTCTAATCACAAGTTAGCCGGTGCAGTGACAGATTTAGGTGCTTATGAATTTAAACGTCAATTAATATATAAAGCACCTTGGTATGCTACTAAAATAAACATTATTGACCAGTGGTTTCCTAGTTCTAAAACTTGCAGTAATTGTGGTTGTCTTAAGTCAGATTTAACTTTAAAAGACCGTATTTTTAATTGTATTGATTGCGGAATTTCTCTTGACCGAGATTTAAACGCCGCTATCAATTTAAAAAATACTAAGGATGAAGTTATCAAAAGTAGGGTGGGCTCCACCCGAACTTATACACCTGTGGACAGAATACCGCCAACGGTTCTGGCTGAAGCAGGAAGAGAACATCATGGGCAACTATGAGTAAGTTTTTCGGAGCAGACTCAATTAATAATTAATAAATCATGTCTAAGAGAATTTTTGTTACGGGAGCGAGTGGTTGTATAGGTCATTACATCGCAGAATCTTTAATTAAAGAAACTGATTATGAGTTATATTTTTTAGTAAGAAATAGAGACAAAATTAAGTTTGATTATCAATATCGAGAGGGCATAAATATCATTGAAGGAAACTTATTAAACATCGAAAAATATCAGGAAATATTAAGTAGTATTAATGTGGCAATTTTAACAGCAACTGCTTGGGGTGATCCCGAAATTACCTATCAAACTAATGTCATAAAAACCCTAGAATTACTAAACTTATTAAATCCAGAAAATTGCGAAAAAGTTATCTATTTTTCCACCGCAAGTATTTTAGGTAATGATAATAAATTATTAGCCGAAGCTGGCACAATCGGCACAGATTATGTTAAAACAAAATACCAGTGTTTTACTCAGTTAAAAAAACTAAAAATTTATGACAAAATTACCACTGTTTTTCCTACCTTAGTATTCGGAGGTGACGAAAATAAACCCTATTCTCATTTATCTTCAGGATTACCAGAAATTATCAAATTAATGAACTTAATTAGATGGTTTAAAGCTGATGCTAGTTTTCATTTTATCCATGGTCAAGATATTGCCAAAGTTGTAACTTATTTAGTAAATAATAATACTAAAAATCAGGAAATAGTATTAGGAAATGAACCAATTACTGCCACACAAGCCATAGAAAATATTTGCCAATATTTAGGTAAAAAGATATATTTTCAGATTCCATTATCCCTAACATTAGCTAACTTTTTTATCAAAATATTCGATGTTAAAATGGCCGATTGGGACAGATTTTGCTTCGATTATCGTCATTTTACTTACCAAAATTATGTCAATCCTAAAACCTTTAATTTAGAGCCTTTTTGTGGTAATATAACAGAACTCTTGAAAATTCATAAAATTCCTTCATCTTCTAGTCATCAGGAGAGGGGTAGGGGATGAGGAGGGGCAAAAAGATAAAATATAACTACTTAAGTATATTATAATTTGTGGACAATATGAATTATGTTAATATACATTATTAATAATAAAGTAGGATGGTTCAGACAAAATAGCTTTATAATCAAAATATTACACCTAAAATCTGAGCTTTTTTACTTTGTTAAATTCCCAAAAAGATTAAATAATATTTATGAGCGCATATAGAATAGGAATTGCCGGTCCAGTGGGATCAGGAAAAACAGCGTTATTAGACGCATTATGTAAGAGTTTGCGGGAAAAATATGAAATAGCCGTAGTTACTAATGATATTTATACCCAAGAAGATGCCCAATTTTTAGTGCGATCGCAAGCGCTACCCGAGGAGAGAATCTTAGGAGTAGAAACCGGAGGTTGTCCTCATACAGCAATCCGAGAAGATGCGTCTATGAATTTAGTTGCGGTGGAACAATTAGAGACGAAATTTAACAATTTAGACATCGTATTTTTAGAAAGTGGTGGCGACAATTTAGCGGCCACTTTTAGCCCCGAATTAGTGGATTTAACTATTTATGTAATTGATGTAGCTGCGGGGGATAAAATACCCAGAAAAGGTGGCCCTGGTATTACTAAATCCGATTTATTAGTAATAAATAAAATCGATCTTGCTCCTTATGTTGGAGCAGATTTACAAATAATGGAAAGAGACGCAAAAAAAATGCGCAGAACAAAACCTTTTGTCTTTACAAATTTGAAAACTCAACAGGGTTTACCAGAAGTAATTGATTTTATTAGTTTATTTCTTGATTGAGAAAAATAATTAAATAAATAATTGTGTACTTTTTAAAAAAAGTATCAAAGACTACCAATTATTTTAGTTTTTGATGTTAGGGTAAATAACTTTAATGGTAAAGATAATTAAATAAATTATTTTTGCTACAAATAAAAAAAATGCTAGATTTTATTTAACTTAAAAAGTGAGGAGCATAAATGAAAAGAAGACAGTTTGTTATCTATGGTTCAGCCGCATTTGGCAGTAGTTTATTATTAAAAGCTTGTGGCAATAATCCCACCCCTCCGGCGAATAATGCCACTAATACTAACACTAATACAACCACTCCTCCGGCCACTGGAGAGACCATAAAAGTAGGAATTTTGCACTCTTTAACTGGGACAATGGCGATTAGTGAAACGACAGTTGTTGACGCTGAAATGATGGCAATTGAAGAAATAAACGCTGCCGGTGGAGTGTTAGGAAAAAAAATTGAAGTAATTAAAGAAGATGGCGCATCAGATTGGCCAACTTTTGCTGAAAAAGCAGCTAAATTAATTGATCAAGATAAAGTTGTTACTATTTTTGGTTGTTGGACTTCTGCTAGTAGAAAAGCAGTTAAAGATGTTTTTGAATCAAAAAATCATATGTTATGGTATCCTGTTCAATATGAAGGTCAGGAATGTTCAAAAAATATCTTTTATACAGGTGCAGCACCTAATCAACAAATTGAACCTGCGGTGGATTGGTTATTAGAAAATAAGGGTAAAGAATTTTTCTTAGTGGGTTCAGATTATGTGTTTCCCAGAACGGCAAACACAATTATTATGGAACAATTAAAAGCTAAAGGTGGTAAAACAGTTGGCGAGGATTATTTACCTTTAGGAAATACGGAAGTTACCCCAATTATTACTAAAATTAAACAAGCTTTACCCAATGGTGGCGTGATATTTAATAGTTTAAATGGTGATAGTAATGTCGCCTTTTTTAAACAGTTAAAAGGTGCAGGAATGGGACCTGATAAATACCCGGTAATGTCTGTTAGTATTGCCGAAGAAGAAGTAAAACAAATTGGTAAAGAATTTTTATTAGGTCATTTTGCTGCGTGGAATTATTTTCAAACTGTGGAAACTCCAGCTAATACCAAATGGGTACAAGCATTTAAGGCTAAATATGGCGCAGATCGCGTGACAAATGATCCCATGGAAGCCGCTTATATTATGGTTTATTTGTGGAAACAAGCGGTAGAAAAAGCGGGTAAAGCAGATGATTTAGAAGCGGTAAGAATGGCGGCGATCGGGCAGACTTTTGACGCTCCTGAAGGAAAAGTAACCATGAATGGAAATCATCACATTGCGAAAACTGTAAGAATTGGTGAAATTCGCGACGATGGTTTATTTAATATCGTTTGGTCCACCGAAGGACCAATTGATCCCGTACCTTGGAATCAATTTGTACCCACAACTAAGGGATTTGCCTGTGATTGGTCTGACCCAGCCAAAGGTGAAAAATACAAAATTTAATATAAGAATTGATCCCCCCTAACCCCCCTTGATAAGGGGGGAATTTATAAAAGAAAGTCCCCCTTTTTAAGGAGGATTTAGGGGGATCGAATCTTAATTATTTAACTAATAAATAATTAATAAAAAAAAATGTCAGATTTATTAATAGCAACATTTAACGGAATTAGTATTGGTGCAGTATTACTATTAGCCGCATTAGGATTATCCGTAGTTTTTGGACTTATGGGAGTCATTAATTTGGCCCATGGTGAGTTAATGATGTTAGGAGCTTACACTACTTTTGTCGTTCAAAATGTGTTTAAAAGTTTCGGTGAACCGTGGTTTAGTTTATACATATTTTTTGCCTTACCTTGTGCATTTTTAATCGCAGGTTTAATGGGATTAATGTTAGAAAGAGGGGTAATTCGTTTTCTTTATGGAAGGCCTTTAGAAACTTTATTAGCAACCTGGGGAGTTAGCATAATTTTACAGCAATTTGTGCGTAGTGTAAGTTGGTCATTAATAATAGGAATTCTTGTATTTTGTCTCTTATTTTTTGGCGCATTTTTTACCATTAAAAAACGTCCAGATTGGGAAAAAATTCGGACATTATTTTTAAGTATTACTATTCCTTTATCCTTAGCAATTTCCTCAGTAACCGGAGTAATTATTTCTGGTCAAGAAGCTCTTAAAAAACCTTGGTTTAGTGCTAGAAATGTGGATGTAACTGCTCCCCAATGGTTACAAGGAGGCCTACCTTTAGGAAGTTTTCAAGTGCCTTATAGTCGAGTATTTATTATCATTTTGACCGTAATTTGTTTGATCGCAACTTACTGGTTTTTAAACCGTTCTAATTGGGGTTTACGCATTAGGTCAGTTACCCAAAATCGCACCATGAGCGCGTGTTTAGGTATCCCCACTGCGACAGTTGATGCACTTACTTTTTCCCTTGGTTCAGGGTTAGCTGGAATAGCCGGTTGTGCGATTACCTTATTAGGTTCAGTTGGTCCAAATACGGGTCAAAATTACATCGTAGATGCGTTTATGGTGGTAGTAGTTGGAGGGGTTGGAAATCTAGTGGGAACTATCATTGCAGCCATGGGTTTAGGTGTGATTAATTATTTAATTGGTTCGGGAACTTTTGCCCTTTTATTATCACCAATAACTGGTCTTGAATCTCTTGTTAATATCTTTAATTTTTTTGCGACTACCAGTATGGCAAAAGTGCTAGTTTTTGTAATAATTATTAGCTTTTTACAAGTAAAACCTGCGGGTTTATTTCCACCAAAAGGACGTAATGTTGAGTTATAATTAGGGTATTATTTACTCATAAAAACATGGTTACAACAATAGGAATTAGGGAAAATATCACAACTTTAGATGACTTAAAACAAAGGTTTAACTTAGAACAAACTGAAAATAATAACTTTTTTACGGAATGGTCTGAAAACTTACCAAAACTAACCGAAGAAGAACAATTATTTTTAGATAAATTAAGGACACGATATGTTTATCATCGACAAAGTGGTTTGTTATTAGAAGGTACAGTTAACTTATTGGTGATTTCACCTTTATTGCAAATTGCTGGTTTTTTCGATCCTCCTTTTAAAATTAAATCACCTCAATTAGTGGAATTAACAATTAATGATCCAGAGGAAATAATTAGGGGATTAATTGACATTTTGGTGGTGAAAAATAACCTTTGGATTTTAGTAATTGAAGCGAAAAAAACCTCTATTCCCGTGTTAACGGCCTTACCTCAAATCTTAGCTTATATGATGGCAAATTGTCAGGAAAATAGCCCCACTTTTGGAATGGTTACTAATGGAGATGAGTTTATTTTTGTTAAACTTGATCGCCAAAATAATCCCGAATATGATTTATCAGAACCTTTTTTATTACTTCCTAAACGTAATAAATTTAAAGATGTTTTAAAAATATTAAAAAAATTAGGATCAATATCTTATCCCCCCTAACCCCCCTTATCAAGGGGAGGAATAAAATCAAAGAGGTACAATAAATGAGTACAGATACATTTACCAAACGTAATCAAAAGCAAAAACAACTATTAATAAAAATTGGCATAATAGCCGCAATAATATTCATATTTGCTGTGATAATGCCGCTTATTTTACCAGTATTTCGTCTCAAATTATTGGCACGTTTTTTATCATTATCAATTGTAGCTTTAGGAATTGATTTAATTTGGGGTTATACGGGTTTATTAAGTTTAGGTCATGGCATATTTTTCGCATTAGGTGGTTATGGTTTAGCCATGCACTTACAATTACAATTACCAGAAGGAGAAATACCCGAATTTTTCACCCTTTATGGTGTGGAAAAATTACCTTTATTTTGGCAACCTTTTCACTCATTTCCCATCACTTTAATTGCCATAATTGTGATTCCCGGAATTGTGGCCGCATTTTTGGGTTATTTAGTATTTAGAAACCGCATTAAAGGGGTCTATTTTTCGATTATTACCCAAGCTTCTTTATTAGTATTTTTTAACTTTTTTAACGGTCAACAAAAGTTAATTAATGGTACTAATGGTTTAAAAACCGATACTGAAAAAATATTCGGAGTTTTAGCAGGTTCTGATCAAGCACAATTAGTTTTTTATGAAGTAACAATTGTCTTTGTAATTCTCGCTTTTTTACTCTGTAAATGGTTAACCAGTGGCCGTTTTGGTCGTCTATTAATCGCAATTCGAGATGATGAAACACGGGTGCGTTTTTCTGGTTATAATCCCACTGGTTTTAAGGTATTAGTTTTTGCAATTTCAGGAGCAATTGCGGGAGTTTCAGGTGCACTTTATACGGTTCAAAGTGGGATTATTACCCCTAGTTTTATGGAAGTAGCTTTCTCCATTGAAATGGTAATTTGGGTGGCCGTAGGTGGTAGAGGAACATTAATTGGCGCAATAATTGGCACTTTATTAGTTAATTTTGGACGCAGTTTGTTGAGTGAACAATTCCCAGAAGTCTGGCTATTTTTCCAAGGTGCATTATTCCTAATTGTAGTAACAGTTTTACCCGATGGAATAGTGGGTTGGTGGCAAAAATATGCCTGGGAAAAAGTGCGATCGCTCTTAAAAATATCTCAACCTGTTGTCACTTATCCTCGTTTATATGATGATCCAGAAATATTACAAGAAAAGGAAGATTTGGAACAAGAAAAATAAAGATAAACTGGTAGGGTGGGCAATTAAGTAATATTTATGTAATAAAAAAAATTTTTAAATAATTGCCCACCTCACCTAAACATTAACTATTAAAGGAGGAGAAAAATGACCGATAATAAAATCTTAGTAATCGAAGATTTAACAGTTAATTTTGATGGTTTTAAAGCCTTAAATAACCTTAACTTTTCCATGAATACAGGGGAATTAAGAGTTATTATTGGTCCAAATGGAGCGGGAAAAACGACATTTTTAGATGTAATTACTGGCAAAGTTCAACCCACCGAGGGAAGGGTTTTATTTAAAGGGAAAAATTTACGCAATATTCCTGAATATAAAATCGCTCGTTTCGGTATTGGCAGAAAATTTCAAACTCCCCGAATTTACCTAAATTTAACAGTCAGGGAAAATTTAGATTTAGTTTGTAATCGGAATAAAAATGTCTTAGAAACATTATTTAAAAAAACTTCGGAAAATGAAGCAAGAAATGTGGCTGGTTTATTGGCAACAATTGGTTTAGAAACTAAAGGAAATTTACAAGCTTCTTTCTTATCCCACGGTGAAAAACAACGCTTAGAAATTGGGATGTTAGTAGCACAATCTCCTGACTTATTATTAGTAGATGAACCCGTAGCTGGATTAACAGATGAAGAGACCGAAAATGTGGGTAATTTATTATTAGCATTGGCGGAAAGTCACTCAATTATAGTAATTGAACATGACATGGAATTTGTGCGGCAAATTGCGCGTCAAGTAACTGTTTTACACCAAGGTTCAGTATTATGTGAAGGTAACATGGACCAAATTCAAAACGATCCTAAAGTAATTGAAGTTTATTTAGGTCAAGAAACTTCGGTAACTCCCCAACAGTTGAAAATGCTAAAAATTGCCGCAGCAATTGCTTGGTCTGATGGCTATTTGGCCCCAGAAGAAGAACAAATAATTCTCGATAATTTTAGTAAAAGATTTGCCAATAATGAGGAGCAAAAAGAACAGTTAAAAGAGGATTTAAAGGGTTATTTATCATTAACTTATTCTTGGGAAGAATTGGTAACAGAATTAGAAAATGACTCAGAAAAAGAGTTTATGTTACAATTGGCCTATCAAATTATCAAAGTTAATCAGGAAGAAAATAAGGCTTATCCAAAATTAGTTAAATTGCTAAATTTACCAGAAGAAATTGTAAAAAATATAGAAACATAGTAAGCAAAATCCCACTATAGCAATCCTAAATGAGTTGTAAAAAATTGTTTTCACCAAACCATTACTGTAGAGACGTTGCATGCAACGTCTCTACATAACGATATATGATTGCTATATTTATAGTGATTCCAATTAAGATTAAAACAGTTGAAAAATAGGTTCGTAGTTGCGCTTTAGCGCTTCTTAGGACTAAAGTCCAACAACAAACTAAAAACTTTTGTTTAATTTTTATTTGGAATTACTATAACTTAATTTATTCACAATTCTTTTAAATTTTGCCCAGCTTACATTCATAAAAAAAAGGAGCTCAAAAATGGATATTAATACCCTAGAAAATGTGCCAACTCATCCCATGTTACAGGTGTCAAATCTTAATGTTTATTATGGGGAAAGTCATATTCTTCGTAATGTCGATTTAAATGTACCTCCGGGGCAAATGGTATGTTTAATTGGCCGCAATGGAGTCGGAAAAACCACCTTTTTAAAAAGTGTGATGGGATTATTAAAACCTCGCACTGGTAATATTAATTTAGAAGGTAAAGTTATTACTGATTTCCCTACTTTTAAACGGGCAAAATCAGGGATTGGATATGTTCCCCAAGGTCGAGAAGTTATCCCCAGATTAACAGTAAAAGATAATTTATTATTAGGTTTAGAAGCGCGTCCAGAAGGAAGAAAAGGTAAGGGAGAAATACCCGAAGAAATTTTCGATTTATTCCCAGTTTTAAAGACCATGTTATCGCGAATGGGAGGGGATTTAAGCGGTGGACAACAACAGCAATTGGCGATCGCCCGCGCCTTGATGGGAAAACCTCGTTTACTCTTACTTGATGAACCCACCGAGGGAATTCAACCGTCAATTATTCTGGAAATTGAAGCCGCAGTAAAAAATATTATTAAAGCGACAGGAATCTCTATTTTATTAATAGAACAACACTTACATTTTGTGCGTCAAGCTGATAGATATTACGCCATGCAAAAGGGAGGAATTGTCGCTTCCGGTAGCACAAAAGAGTTAAGTCAAGAGGTAATTCAAAGATTTTTAGCGGTTTAGAAATAAGGGTAATTTTGGTTAAAAATTTGTCCTTTAATCGGTAAAATTAATTATAAGATCCAGAAATCAGATTTCCGATCGAAATCTAATTTCTCTATTTTTCCTGTAATATTTAACCCAAAAAATTAACCAGTTTTCAAATTTTCCAAGGCAAAAATGGGTTTAACAGATAAATCTTGGTAAAATTCTTCTTGAGATAACTCAACTTTGGACTCAGAAGATAATAATAATAAAGCCCAAAATATACCCACTTTATCGTGTTTTTTTTCCTGATTTTCTGAGTATTGAAAACCATTAATTTCGTGCCAACTTGGCAATAAGTTATCTAAACTAAGCCATTCATTACCATTAGTTAACTGCTCAAAATAGGAGTCCAAAAATTGTTCTAATTGACCAGCCATTTCAGTTAAATTTTCATTGTGTGCTAACTCAGTAATTACCCGTATATTTTCCCGACGGGAATTATAATTACGTTTGGGAGTAGGAGCTGGTTTTGACTCAATTTCGGCGGCTATTTGTTGGATATGTTCGATTAATTCTTGTAAGGTGACACGACGTTTTTTCGTAACCGGACCTGCGGGTCTTCTTCTGATATAATTTTCTAAACTAATAGGTAAATTACGCTTTTTATTTTCCTCGATTTCTTCTAATTCTAATTCAATTTCTGACTCAATTTCTTGTATTTCTAATTCTTCCAAAGTATCAGCTTTTAATAACACTAACATGGAAGCCCATAAAAAAGCTTGTCCGGAGTGAGATAACCCCTTTTCTCCGTACATTTCGCTATTAATTTCTATATCTTTCAAAAAACGGTCAATAACATCAATAACTTGCACATCCCAAGGATCAATTTCTCCTTTTTGTGCTAAATCTATTAAAATAGCGATCGCCTCACTAGCAGGTGTTTTTTCCATTAAAGTTAATTTAGTAACTATGAATCAAAATATAGCGGATTTGCGTCAAAATTACACTTTTGGCGGTTTAATTGAACATGAAATTAAAGACAATCCCCTTGAACAATTCAAAAATTGGTTTCAGGAAGCGGTGGAATCAGATTTATTAGAACCTAACGCCATGACTTTAGCAACCGTTAATGCAGAAGGTCAACCCAGTGCGCGAATGGTACTCCTAAAGGACCTAGATAAGCGGGGATTTGTCTTTTTTACTAATTATAACAGTGAAAAAGGACAGCATTTAGCCGAAAATCCGGCCGCAGCATTGGTTTTTTGGTGGGATAAATTAGAACGTCAAGTGAGGATTCAAGGGGCGATCGAGAAAGTTTCCGCCGAAGAATCAGACAATTATTTTTACACTCGGCCGATAAATTCCCAATTAGGAGCGTATATTTCAGATCAAAGTCAAGTAATACCAAATCGGGAATTTTTGGAAGAGAAACTAACAGAATTAAAGCAAAAATATGAAGGTCAAAAAATTCCCAGAGCGGAACATTGGGGCGGATTTAGACTAATTCCCCATGTCATCGAATTTTGGCAAGGAAGACCATCAAGATTACACGATCGCCTCCGTTATAAATTGAGTCAAAATAATAGTTGGATAGTGGAAAGATTAGCACCCTAAAGTAAGTAAAATAGCGCTAATTATTAGACGAATTGCACCAATTCAGGTAATAGGTAATAGGTAATAGGTAATAGGTAAAGAAATTGACGCTTATGAGAGGAAAATTGATTTTATTCTTGGTTTCGCAAGAGGTCTATTATTACAAATGATTGTAATAATAATTAGCGATAATTCAAATTTTATTTACAAAAACTGAGGGGTTAGTTTTGCTCATCGGTCTAATAACTAACCCCTCAATAGATTAACAGAATAAATAGTTCTGTTAATCTCGTTAATCCTCTCAATCCTGAACTAACTGAAGGATTTGATAGGTAACAGCCATACTTTCCTCATAAAGCAAATCTCGTCCCCAACGTTGCAGTTGCCTACCAAGTAGCTGTTCTGTATTTTGGTCAGAAACATCTGTCACCTGCCTAAAAGTACAAGCTTGAGCGCCTCCACCAACTTCCATCCTCATACAACCCGTGCTTTCTGAACATAAAACGGTACAACAATCCGCTTCTGAGTTGCTAGAACCTAGTTTCAAGCTTATTAAATCCCCAATAATTTGACCGGGATTAGTCAAAGGAATACCGGCCAATTCCGCTTCTACTGTTTTCTGATCCTTGGTTAAAAATTTTACCTTGACAATATCGTAGTCTCCCCCTTCTTGATGATAAGATACGGGTAGCCATTGTAAGCGACTGGCAATCCAACCTAAAAACATCACTGGTTGTGCCATATTTCCCTTTTCATAGTCAATGGTTAAGCGATCAACTTGCCAAATTGCGTCGCGACGTTCGGGAGGATCAAAGGCCTCCGCAGTCAATTCTTGCCAAGGTGCTAATCTGGCCCAGCTCAAATCGGCGATCGCCACTCCTTTTTCGATTAATTCAGCCAATGTTTTCAGACTAACTTCTGGTTGTTTAAAGGTCGTGGAATCAAAAATCAGGCGATCGCCTTCGGCCACTAAACGTTTAAACAAACTATAGTCACAATCAGGGGCAGCTTTCCACCAAATAAATTTGGGCAGTTCAGGAATCATCAATTCCGTGATCATACCACCAATACGTTCTAAAGCTTGAGCAGTACCACTTAAAGTAATATATTCACAACAAATCAAAGTGCTTTGACTACGTTTATGAATGGGACAAGAAGCAGATACTTGTGTGGAAACACCTTCATTGGAGTCAGCAGTGGGACAAAGGGTAATAATACGACAAGGATTAGAAGCGGCGATCGCATCGGCAATTCCGGCACTGGCTAAATCGGGGGAATAGGCCGGATTTTTTTCCTGACCATTATTTTGGTGTAATTCCGCCCTTAGTTTGGTTAATAATTCAGGGGTAGCCTTCCCTGTAATTTCCAAAGAATAGGCTTTTTGAGCGGCTTTAATGGCTGCGGTGGTACGGGGTCCGGCAATACCATCCACAGGACCGGAATAAAAACGATTAGCAGCTAACAGGGGTTGGGTTTCATCGGGTTCATAAACCAGGAAAGAAAAGGTAGTTGCCCTAGTAGCGGCTAAACCTTCTTCTTGACTGTAAGTTTGCCAAATATTATGAAGTTCGGCCTCAATTTGCGCTAAAGAAATGTCTTTGGGAGCTTGTAAAGAAACTAAAGGTTGAGTTAAAGTCATATCAGTTATCAGTTATCAGTTATCAGTTATCAGTTATCAAGTAAGAAGTAGTGCAGTCATAGGTAATAAGTTTTTTAAGTAATAGGTAATAGGTAATAGGTAATAGGTTACTTCTTACTTATTACTTATTACTTATTACTTCTTACTTATTACTTCTTACAGTCGGCGCCAACGACGGCCATCACGATTAAGGAAAAATTCCATTTCCGTGGATTCCCAAGCACCAGCCTCATATTGGGGAATGGAAGCGGGATCTACGGGAGCATCCCAAGCGGCCAAAGCAGGGGTAACAACACGCCAAGCTTCTTCGACTTCATCGGCGCGGGTAAACAAAGTCTGATCGCCCAACATACAATCTAGTAATAAACGATGGTAAGCGTCTGCGGTCGCCATGCCAAAAGATGAACCATAGCTAAAATCCATATCCACACTGCGGGTGCGCAAATCAGCACCGGGCATTTTCGCCTCAAAACGCAGACTAATCCCCTCATTCGGCTGAATCCTCAAAACAAGCACATTGGGATTAGCTTGCTGGGCTGCGGATTGGAAAATTAACAGGGGAACTTCTCTGAATTGAATGGCAATTTCCGTAACTTTTTTTGGTAAACGTTTACCAGTGCGCAGGTAAAATGGAACACCTTGCCAACGCCAATTATCCACCATGAATTTCATGGCGACATAAGTCGGAGTTGTGGAATTAGGATTAACCCCTGGTTCATTGCGGTAGCCTGCAACGGGGTTACCTTTCATCCAACCGGCCTTATATTGACCCCGAATCGCGGCATATTCTAAATTATGGGGATCTGCGAGGCGAGTTGCTTGTAAAACCTTAACCTTTTCATTGCGAATACTATCAGCATTAAGAGCGTTAGGAGCTTCCATCGCAGTCAAACTGAATAACTGCATTAAATGGTTTTGTAACATATCCCGCAGAGCGCCAGAAGTTTCATAATAACCGGCTCTATCTTCAACTCCCACGGTTTCAGCCACCGTAATCTGCACATGGTCAACATAATGACGATTCCAAAGGGGTTCAAAAATAGTATTAGCAAAGCGGAAAACGAGGAGATTTTGGACAGTTTCCTTACCAAGATAGTGGTCAATACGATAAACCTGCTCCTCCTTACAGACGTTCTGCACAACCCGATTCAGAGTTTGAGCCGAATTTAAGTCCTTACCAAAAGGTTTCTCAATCACCAAACGATGCTTGATCGGGTCACTCAACATCCCCGCCGCCCCTAACTCCTTAATGGCGGGGGGAAAAAACTTAGGACCGACTGCCAAATAAAAGACGCGATTGCCGCGAGTACCGCGTTTTCCATCTAATTCTTCCAAAAAAGCCTTTAGTTTCTGGTAACTAGCGGATTCATCCATATTCCCCGCACAGTAAAAAAGACCTTCCGCAAAATCTTGCCAAAGCTCCTCATTACCAATCCCATCGGAAAATTCCTCGATACCTTGGCGAGAATGTTCGCGGAAAAAATCGTGACTCCACGGACGACGCGCCACACCAACGATGGTAACTTCTGGGGGTAAGCGACGCTCCTTCTTCATTTGATACAAAGCAGGAACAAGTTTCCTTTGAGTTAAGTCTCCCGAAGCTCCAAAAATTACGATAATCAAAGGTTCAGGTGTGCGTTCCTGACGAAGGCCAACACGCAAAGGATTTTCCAATAAAGCAGGCATAGATTATGATTAACTCCTCTAAAGCTTTTTTAAACTAGCTCATACACATTAATAATATATTGATAAGGATAAATGATCTTTTGTGAGATGTTTTCTTCATGTGAGCAAATTTTGGCATTTTTTAAGATTAGACCTCGCGGCGTTACTACGAAAAACTGTCATTCTGAGCGTTAGCGAAGAATCTCGGAGATTCTTCGCTGACGCTCAGAATGACAATTCTATTTTTTCAGTTTCGCAAGAGGTCTATTGAGAAAATAAAAATGAATAAAATTCACATACTAAGATCAATAAAAGTAGGGTGAGCAACAATTAAAATTTAATGATTAAAAAATATCAGCTTTATAGTTGCCCACCTTACCAAACTTGCCAACTTAACAAATCTTATTTTTCAAAACGATAATTATCAGAAATATGAATTCCTGTAATAATTGTATTACTAGCTTTTTCATAATTATATATCTGAGCAAAAGTTTTGGTGAAAATAGGAATATTTGTGGTCATTGATAAATTGGTAGAATCTGTAGCTGTTGTTACGGGAAAGAAAAAAACCAAATAGCTAAAAAAATAGCCTTGTAAGTAAGGAAGTGTAATTAAATATAAAACCATTGTAGAGTGGGTTAGCAGCAATTCGTGATTTTGATAAAAAACCGATAACTTTTGATTCGCAGCGTAACCCACCATCGGACATATTGTATCTAAATTATATAGTTTACACCCAAAAGACGGTCCAGCGCTACTTACAAGACTTTTATTAATATTTCTAATACTTATCAAAAAGTTTAATTAATAGACATCTCCAAAAACCATTGTAGAGACGTTGCATGCAACGTCTCTACAATGGTTTGGTGACGATAGAATTTTAATTTTTGTATTTAATACACATTATAAAGCCCTAATTCCTGACTTAAATCGGTTAACTTCTGTAAGCCTTTTTGACGATTTTGATCCCTTATTTTTTTGTATTCAAGTAAATCTTTTAAGACAATTCTTTTATGACTTCCTACTAAATGAAAAAGAATTTCTCCCCTGTCAATTAATCTCAATAAATATGGACGAGATATATTTAAAATTTCCGCAGCTTGGGTGGTTGTGACTTCCTCAGCTACGGGAATCAAGGAAATTGCTTGACCTTGCGCCATAATCTCAATGACATTGCTTAAAACATCTTTGACGGAGTTCGGTATGGCGATCGATTCACCATTAGCGGTGGTTAATTCAAATTCCTGATTTTCAGCAGTTGCTATCAGTTTCCTTAATTTCTTGATTAGCTCAATTTCTTGCTTATTACTATTATTGGCCGAATATAAAGAAGTCCAGAAATGGTGAAAGGTAAAAAAAAGAAGTGAAAATTGGGGTAATTTTAATGATAAAATAGCAAAAGAACTTTAGTAAATATTCTTTTGCCATGTTTAC
>JAABRE010000021.1 GCA_011391125.1 Synechococcales cyanobacterium S06 | reverse complement strand
GCCAACTGGTAGCTTATATTTACATTGTGATCCCACGGCCAGTCATTATTTAAAAATGATTTTGGACATTATTTTTGGCGCAATTAACTTTAGAAATGAACTGATTTGGAAGCGAACAAGTGCCCATAGTTCTGCTAAAAAATATGGCTCTGTCCATGATACAATCTTGTATTACACCAAGTCAAATCAATACACGTGGAATTTAATTTACACTGAATATAACGAAAAATATTTACAAGATTTTTATCGTTTTACCGATGAAAAAGGATGTTTTCGAGTTTCTGATTTAACCGCGGCCGGCAGCGGAAAAGGCGAATCAAGTCAACCATGGCGAGGCATTGATCCTAAGTTAAATAAACGTCATTGGGCTATTCCTACACAACTGGTTTTAAAATTTGTTGATCAGGAAAATCTGCTTAAAATGTCAACCCAAGAAAAACTCGATTTACTAGATAAAAATGGCTATATTTATTGGCCAAAAAAAGGAGGAATACCACGTTACAAAGGATATTTAGATAATAGCAAAGGTGTACCTCTTCAAGATGTTATTACCGATATTGGTCCTTTAAGTGCTCAAGCAAAGGAAAGATTAGGTTATCCAACACAAAAACCCTTAAAATTATTAGAGAGAATAATTAATGCTAGTAGTAAGGAAAATGACTTAATTTTAGACCCTTTTTGTGGCTGTGGAACTGCGGTTCATGCGGCAGAAAAACTAGGCCGAAATTGGATCGGAATTGATATTACCCATTTGGCAATTTCGGCGATCGAAAAAAGACTAAAAGATGCGTTTCCAAATCGTCAAATTGAAGATGAAAAAACGAGTAAATTAATAACAGTAAAAGGGATCGAATTTGAAGTAGAAGGAACACCCAAAGATGTGGCTGCAGCTTTAGATTTATTTAATCGAGATGCGTATCAATTTCAATGGTGGGCGGTTTCCTTAGTCAATGCTCAACCTTATCAAGGTAAGAAAAAAGGATCAGACACAGGAATAGACGGTATAATTTACTTTAAAGATTGCAAAGATAGCATGAAAAATAAAAATAAAACCACCACAGAAAAGATAATTGTGAGTGTAAAAGGGGGCAAAAATGTCGGAGCGGCTATGATACGAGATTTATCCGGTACAATGACAGCAAATAAGGCAAAAATGGGACTATTTATTACCTTAACTCCACCGACAAAACCCATGGTTCAAGAAGCAGCCAAAGCGGGTTTTTATCAAGCAGGAAATGGGCAAAATTATCCGATTATCCAAATATTAATTATCGAAGAATTATTATTAGGAAATAAAAAAGCTGAATATTTCGATTTAAGTCGAGGAGAATTAACCTTTAAAAAAGCACAAAAAGAAGAGCAAATTAATTTTATTCAACCCAATTTATTTGAAGAAGAATAAATAACAGAAATCCGATTTTTCAGCAAAATCGGATTTCTAAACACCCTATTGATCAAGATTTCCTGACAGTGGTGTTAACATCTCCTCCTAATTTCCCGTCGTACTTCCCGTCGCAATTCTCGTCTTTCCCGTTGTACTTCTCGAATCCCCTCCCGCACTTCTCGACGGGCCTCAAAGCGATTATCCGATCTTAAGACTTCCCTCGTCGCTTCACGACGCTCCCTGCTAATTTCTCGCGCACCTTCTCGAACTTCCCGCCGAATCGCTCCATGACAATCGGCCCGTACACTTAAGGGCATTGCCAGATTCAACAAGCCGACACAGGAAATTAGGCTCAAATTAACCCAAATCAAACGTTTTTTCATGGTTATTCTCCTTTTTTCAGGGGAGTTACTTCCATGCTTTCTTGAAATTGACGGATATATTCGGCACATTTACTGCGATCAATCTTGTTCGTTGCACCGACTCCGTAGGATGCGGCATAAAAAAATGCGGTATCAGAACCAAATAAACGGGTAATTCCCGTGAATGCTTTTAAGGCATCCATTTCCATGCTTTCGGCTTGATTCAAATCAGCGCATTGAAAGGCCATCCCCGATAAGTAACCAAAGTGTTCAATACTTTGATCAAATTTTTCCTCTTCCTCCATTGTTTGGGCGATCGCACTTTGAGAACAAAGGCCCATTAGAATTAGGATCAGCAGTGCTAGTTGTTTCATATTTTTTCTGATAATTTAATCTCAATTATTCTTTAAGCAGATTTAATGATGTTATTAATCAACAAAACTAGAATAAATTATAATTTAAAAAGGTGAAAATTTGGTGTAGCGTTGATGATTCATATTTGACTTTTGCAGAAAATTTTACTCGTTAAAACTGATCAATAATTATTAATCCAACTTAATTGACGGTGTTAGTTTGCTAAAGGAATGAGATGATCGACAGTTAAATTATTTTTCATACCGCAACTTTGACCGTGAAAATTATCGCATTGACAAAATTATTTTCTAACAGTTTTTACCATAATTTTAACCAGATTAATTGTTAATTTGCGTTCTAATCCAGTTTCTAAATAAACGAACTATAGTAATTCCAAATAAAAATTAAACAAAAGTTTTTAGTTTGTTGTTGGACTTTAGTCCTAAGAAGCGCTAAAGCGCAACTACGAACCTATTTTTTAACTGTTCTAATCTTAATTGAAATTACTATAAATCTAAATATTCGGTGGTTTCCACTTGTTTTAAAAAAGTAGCAATTTCTAATAAAGGAATATTAGGAAATGCCAAACTTTCGGGAAATTCTTGATATTTCTGGCCTACTAAATGATAGATTTTAAATAATCTTAGATCATAACGCCATATTTCAGGAAATCTCATTTCTGCGTAAATTTCTAACCTTTTTTGTGAACTACTGGTAACATCAATTTCTATTACTAAATCTGGAGGAGGATCGTTTTCATCTAATCTTTTTTTTCCTTGAACTGCTTTCCTATTTTTCAGATAAAAACACTTATCAGGTTCGGCACTAATTTGTTTAAATTTCTTAAAAGTAGTCGATTCTAAGGGATAAATATAAACATCTAATTCCTCCGCTAAAGTATCAACAAAACGGCCAACAACTGCTTTATAAATTTCATGTTCAGGGGAAGGAGTCATAATTTCTAAATCTCCATAATAATAGCTTAAACGTAAGCGACGACTTTTATCTAATTCCCTGGATAAATTTTCGTAGGTTTCCCAACTTATACCTGATAATTCTACCTTTTCTATTACACTAATTGTGGTCATAATTTTAACCTCTTATATTTCAAATTATCTAATTAAGCACCTTATTTTTTAAGTCATTATTATTACTAAACTGATATTTTTTATATAAAAAATGGGCAAAATCTAAGACCTCATTTTGAGTAGAATCAGGCAAAATATTAATAATTAAATTAATTTTATCTGCTAAGGATAACCAGGTTTTAGTTGCTGATTTCCAAATTACAATAAATTGGTAATTAGATAAGTTACACAAAGCTAAAGTTTCACCATCGGAATTAGTAAATTCCACCTCATAACTATCATCTTCAAAACATTCAACGATCGCCCCTTGTTCTCCTATACTTAAGTTATATTGGGGTAAATCTATTAATAATTCCACAATGTCAAAATATTCTGGTTTAATCATTTTCTTTTTTTGATAAATAAAGTTATTAATCTAGCTGTATTACTATTTTGTTCAACCAGCCAACCTGTTCTCACAATTTCTTCTTGTCCTATCTTAACACCTGTAATGGTTAAATCGACTTGATACCTGTCACCATGGTGCTCGCTTTGTTGTAAAATTGCAGTATGATTAAGGGTTTTTTCATAAATTTGCTGAAGTAATAATTGATAATTATTAGGAGTAAAACCAAGATGTTTTTCAAACATAATTGCCTTTTCTTTTCCCTTGGGATTATCATAATTTAGTGCATATTCAGTAAGTTTACGCTCATCTATATAAAGATGACTAACAATTTCTCTTAATAACATATTAAGCTAATTTTCTCATGTAAAATTTTTGTAAGCGGGGAAATTTTTAAACATTAATAATTAATTATAGCGATAATTTAAGTAACTTTTTACCCTACATTTTAATCGCAATTTATTTCACCATTTTTAATCATTTGTCTAATGTCATCTAAGGGTGATTCATATTGGGTTATTATATCTTCACAGTTATCAATATTTAAACTCATTTCGATTTCTAATATTCTTGCTTTTTCCCAAGTTTTACCATTTACTCTTAAAATCTCAATTTCCTTTTCAGCTTTTGCTTGATAAGTTAGTTCTTGATATTTATCAACCTTTAATAAGGTTAATTGGTGAAATAGCTTATAGCATTTTTAGTTGATATTTTGTCTTTCTTTCCCCCTCTCCCTTTGGGAGGAGGGGGTTGGGGGTATATAACACTTAATCAGAAAATGCTATAATTGTCAAGATTTGCTGACTTTTGCCCTTGATTAGTCAATTGCTAGGGTTGCAAAATCTACGCAATTGCCCTATACTTGCTTCTACATCCTAATTGTAGATGCCAGGAGTATAGTATGACAGAAAAAACTAGGCAAGGTTTATCTCGTTTTATTACCACGGAAGCAATTGAAAGTGAATATCAAGACAGTTATCAAAAAGTTTGGGATTCAGTAAAAACGGCTTTTTCTCCCCGTAATAATAGTATTGGTTATTGGCGTTATCCCCTGTTTTTAGAGGTACATAATAAACGTCAAGAAGCCGATATTTTAATGGTAGATCAGGAATGGGGTATCATTATCATTAATGTATGTTTGGCGACAATTAATGATATTATTTCGCTGGAAAATAAGACCATTATTTTCACTGAAACTTTCACACAATTTAATCACAATTTAGAAAATTACGCTCAATATAACCAGGTTTTAAATAGTTATTGTCAAGAAAATTCGCTGTTAAATAATCAGGTAATTAGCCGAAATTTAATCGTTTTTCCGAATATTAGTTCCCCAGAATGGCAAGGAAAAATTTACACGGGAATGGAGGAAGAATCAGCTTTTATTTTTAATAACCAATTGGGAGAAGTTACCTTAAGAAATAGCATCGAAAAAGCACAACCTCTTATTACAGGAACAAGTTTAAATGATACCCAATATCAAGAACTTTTGAGCGTTATTAGTGGTACTTATATCCTCAGAAAACAGTTATCTAATATTCCCAAACATGACGGTAAAACTAGAGCAAATACCTTAATAGAAGCACAAAATTTAATGTATGAATGGGATGTAAAACAGGAATGGATTGGCAAATCTATTCCCCCAGGTCCACAACGAGTGAGGGGAATTGCTGGCTCTGGAAAAACTATTCTTTTTGCTCAAAAAGCGGTTATAATGCACTTAAAACACCCTGATTGGAAAATTGCTTTTGTGTTTTTTACCCGCAGTTTATACAATCAAATCGAAACTTTAGTTAACTTATGGTTTAAGCATTTTACTAATGGTGAAATCGATTATAATTCCGAGGAATCTAATTTCCAAATTTTACACGCTTGGGGGGCAAAAAATAGAAATGGTTTTTATCGCTTAATTTGTAAAGTCAATAAACAAACACCATTAGGAGTAAAAGATGCTTCCGAAAAAAATGCTCATCGTCGATTAGCTGAACTCTGCATAAAATTACAAAAAACTACCCCAATTAAGCCGATTTTTGATGCCATAATTATTGATGAAGGCCAGGATTTTATTACTGAAAATGATTTAAAATTGACCTCTAAAAATGGCGATCAAAAACAAGCAATTTACTGGTTGGCATATCAATCATTAAAAACCGTCAATTCTGATACTCCTCCCCAAAAACGTCTCATTTGGGCTTATGATGAAGCACAAACCATTCATTCCGCTGCCTCTGTTGCTCCCGAAGCCAAAGAAATCTTCGGACTTCAACTTAGTGGAATGTTAGGAGGTCAAGGGGGTGGTATCTACAAAGGTGACATTCGCAAGGGTTACGATATGGAAAGGTGTTATCGGACTCCCGATCTGATTTTAACTTCAGCTTATGCCCTTGGTACAGGTTTATTGCGTAGTGGAGGTATTATTCGACCCGATCGCCTCCGCAAAAAAGATTTACAGGCCATTGGTTTTGAAGTCGAGGGAGATTTTCGCAAAAAAAACGAACCAATTACAATTAAAAGGCCTTCAGAAAATTCTCCGAATCCGATTTCTCAATTATGGGAAAATTCCTTGATTGAATTTAATAAATATAGGGAAAGAGACGAGGAATTATTCAGTTTAGTTGAGAAGATTAAACTTAATTTAACAGAGGATAAATTACCAGCTACTCGTAGTATTTTAATTATTGTTTTAGGAGATAATAAGTTAGAAATAAAAGTAGCTAATTTTTTGCTCGATCAGGGCATTGATGTTTATATCTCAGGTTCAGAAAAACTAAATAATGCTGATAGTAAATATCTTAATACCAAACCTGATCAATTTTGGTGCGATCGAGGAATTACCATAACTTCTGTTAATCGCGCCAAGGGAAATGAAGCGGATTTTGTGTATTTAATCGGGTTAGATAACATTGCCAAAAATGAAACTAATCCTACCTTGAGAAACCAATTATTTGTGGCCTTAACAAGGAGTCGTGGTTGGGTTAATTTAAGTGGAATTGGTAATTATCCCTTTTATAACGAGGTAGAAAATGTTATTAAACAGGGTAATAGTTTCACCTTTACCTTAACAGGAAATAACCCTCCCGAAGATGCCAATGAAGAATTAACCGAAGAAAGTCAATTATAAATTGTCATTTAAAAAACCGACTTTTGAAAAAAAGTCGGTTTTTTGATTAAATAATTATTAACATTCTAGGGCCAATTGTTCTTGATATAGTAAATTAACCAAACTCGAATCACCCTTTGATTTCGCAACCTGTATTCTTCTTTCTAAATTGCGTTTAACATTATCGAGGTGAATTTGAGTTAAATTATCTTCAATTTTCAGCTGTTTTCTAATGGAAACTGGACACCCATTATGACTTGGATTAATTGCCAATTTGCTAGGTTTTTCGATGGGCATAGCGCTGATACTATAAGCTACACCTCGATATTGAAGGTCAAATTTCGGCTGAATTTGGGGAATATGTCGAGGGTATTTCTGATGAATTTCATGACCTCGATATTGGCCGATAATTTCTCCTTCCTTCATTTCCAAACTTAAAGAGTTCTTTTCAAAAGGAACTCCACGATAAGATAATTGCATTTTCACCTCAAAATTTTTTAAAATTAGTTTTTTATGGGTTGAGCTTTGCTAATAGACAAGCTGTTTTTTTTTTCTGTATCTATTTTTACATTTTTTTGAGAAAATGACAAGTGTTAACAAAAATTAATCTGGTCAAAACCAACGAAAATAAGAAAATAGATAATATATCAAAATTTTTAGCGCTATGGACAGGGATAAACGAGAATTGCGACGACTTCCTACAGTTCCCTTAGAAAGACGAGTTTCGGCTTTTTTGATTGATTTTGTGACAGTTTGGCTCATAAGTAGTCTATTAGGTACGGGTATCTTAAAATGGCTCGTATTTCTGTTAACTTGGTTCGGTTTACGAGTATTTTTAGTGGATAGAAATAGGGGGCAAAGTTTAGGTCGTTGGGCTTTAGATTTAACAATAATTGACCAGTCAAGTAGGATTCCCACCCTAGCCAATTTAGCGAAAAGAGAGGGAATTATCGGAATTTTGTCCTTATTAGCGATGATTGGCTTAAATATTGGGATATTCAATCCTCTTTCTATGTTAATCTTAGTCACACCCTTAGTTGTGGATTGTGTCGTGGCTTTAGGTGATGAACATTATTATCAAGCTTGGCACGATCAAATAAGCAATACTTTAATTATTCAAACTCGGAGGGGATTTTCCCTTGATTTAAGATTTAAAAAACTGCTTGCACAAATACGACAGAATATGAGAAAATGATAATTTGTGTGAAAATTAAAATAATTATTTTGGTTGTTTAAAGAACCATGGCAAGTAAAAAAGGTGTCCGTTTAATCATAACCCTTGAATGTACTGAATGCCGTACTAATCCGGCGAAACGTTCCAAGGGTGTCTCCCGTTATACTACGAGCAAAAACCGTCGTAATACGACAGCTAGATTAGAACTTAAAAAATTCTGTCGTCACTGTAACAAACATACTGTGCACAAAGAAATTAAGTAAGTTTTTGCGTATCATAAAATAGACCAAAAGTCAAGGAAAAAAGAGAAATTATGGCTTATTATCGTAAACGTTTATCACCCATTTCCCCGAAACAACCCATTGATTACAAAGATTTGGAATTACTGCGCAAATTTTTAAGTGAAAGGGGAAAACTTCTACCCAGAAGAATCACAGGTTTAACATCCCAACAACAAAGGGATTTAACCACCGCAGTCAAACAAGCTCGTCAAATAGCTTTGTTGCCATTTGTCAACGCCGAAGGCTAAATCAGTTAGGGGTTTGGTCTCCAAACCCATCGCTCAATTATCAAAAATTATTAAGATAATTGATAACTGATTCGGTACAAAATCAGGTACATTGTTGTAAAGAAACAAACGAGAAGGCAGCTGGTGGAAAAGGGAACACTAATAGAATTTAGACTACATGGAGACCGTCGTCTCGCAGTCGTAGATAGACCGGAAGGCAAAAAAGACTGGATCGTTGTTGATGCAGGGGGACAAGGTCATAAACTGCGCCCTCAACGAGTTGACTATACTATTGGTGGAGGTCCTTATCAACCATCAGACATACCGGCTTTTTTGGCACAAGCTAGAGACTATTTTGATCCGAGCAGTTTGGAAGTCGCTTGGGAATTGTTGATCGAAGACGGGGAAGGAGTTAACCCCGATGACTTGGCTTTGTTATTATTTTCTGACCAAAGTCCCCCGTTGGCCTATGCCGCTCATTTACTCTTGGCCGATGATAAGATTTATTTTAAGAGAAAGGGCGATCGCTACGAACCCCGTTCCGTGAATCAAGTTTCAGAAATTAAACATCAGTTAGAAATTGAACAACAAAGGGAACAAGAAAAAGCGCAATTTTTGAGTAATTTACAGCAAGCTTTGGCCGGAAACAAGGTAGAATGGTCTGAAAGCGATCGCACGCGGCTAGAAGCCATCGAAAAATTCGTTCTACAACCAGAAAATAATTCCCGTCAAGGGTCAGAAATTCTTGAGCTATTAGGAAAACAACAAACTCCTGAAGCAGCCTTTGAATTACTGGTAGATTTAGGGTTGTGGAGTAAACACGAAAATTTGTTTTTACGCCGTAGCTCCTACCCTGTAAACTTCCCGAAAAAGGTAATTGAAGTGGCTCACTCTTGCTTAGAATCACCACCACGTGATCCGGATCACAACCGACTTGATTTAACCCATCTCAAGGTTTATACCATTGATGACGAAAGCACCCAAGAAATTGACGACGGTTTAAGTATTGAATATTTAGGGGCAGGTGAAACTCCGAAAATTTGGATTCATATTGCCGATCCTACCCGTTTGTTTTCCCCGGGAGATGAGTTAGATTTAGAAGCGAGAAAACGCAGTACCACCTTATATTTACCGACAGGGATGGTGTCCATGTTTCCGCTGGAACTAGCAGCTGGACCAATGAGCTTGATTCAGGGTAAAATTTGCGCCGCTTTGAGTTTTTGTGTCACCTTAAACGAAGATGGCTCAGTCAATAACTACAGCATTCATCCTAGTTGGATTAAGCCAACCTATCGCCTGACTTACGAAGATGTTTCGGAAATGTTGCAATGGGGCATTGCTTCTGAACCAGAAATTAACGACTTGGCCAAATGCGCTCAACAACGTCGCCAATGGCGTAAATCTCAAGGCTCGATTACCATTCAAATGCCAGAATCTTACATCAAAGTCAAAAATAATGATGAGATTGTCATTGAATTATTAGAAGATACCGCGTCACGGCAATTAGTGGCGGAAATGATGATTTTGGCTGGGGAAATTGGCGCTCATTATGGACAGACCAACGGCATTCCCTTGCCTTTCCGCAGTCAAATTCAGCCGGATTTGCCGCCGGATCAGGAATTGTTGTTGTTACCAGCAGGTCCGGTGCGTTTCTGTGCAGTGCGTCGTTGTATGCCCCGCAGCGAAATGTCGATTAATCCTGCACGCCATGCCAGTCTCGGTTTAAATGGTTACAGTCAGGTAACTTCGCCCATTCGTCGTTATACGGATTTGTTGGCGCATTTTCAAATTAAGGCTCATTTGCGCGGTGATAAGTTGCCTTTTAGCGGCGAAGAAATGCAGGAACTGCTTTATAGTATTGGTAGTTCGGCCTATGAAGCTACGTTGGTGGAAAGGCAAACTAATCGTTATTGGGCGCTTGAATTTTTGCGACGCAATGCGGAACAAGTTTGGCCAGCGTTGGTTTTGCGTTGGTTGCGCGAAGATGAAAATTTAGCTTTGATTTTGTTAGAAGATTTAGGCTTGGAATTGCCTCACCGTTTTGAGCGCGCTGTTTCCTTGGGACATCGCATTGAGCTTCAAGTTAGTAGAGCCGATCCTCAACGGGATGAGATTCGCTTCCGAGAAATGCTTGATTTGGTTAGCATTGATAATTAGCAATTAGCAATTAATAATTAAAGAAAGAAAAAGAAGTTAATTGCTTTTCTTTCTTCAGTTAATAATTATCAATTAAGTAGGTGGTCATAATTATCCGTAAAAATGAAAATTATTATTTAATTTTGTCTTTATTTTAGGGAGCGCTAAAGCGCAACAACAGACCTTTATTCATTGATGTTTTATTTATGAAAATATACTTATCAATTATAGTATTTTTAGTTGATATTTTGTCTCTTTTGCCCCCCTCTCCCTTTGGGATGAGGGGGGTTGGGGGGTGAGGGTATCTAACACTTAATCAGAAAATACTATATCAATTATTATGAAATCCGAAAATCAGGGGCGCATTTTTGAGGTAGGTTTTAATATTGGTATTTTGGCCTGTTTTGAACAGCAAAAATTAGGTCAAAATTGGGTTGAGTTTTATCGTGAAGATTTGCAAAAGCTTAAGTTTAATTCCTTTTTAAAAGCTTTAATTAAGCAAGAAGATTCTCTGAGTTCTTTAGATCGAGAAATTATTTCTAATTGGACTCAATTTTTGCTTTGGCGAGGTTTTCTTGGGGGTTTAAATTTTTTCCGAGAATACCTTAAATCCGCTGGTTGGGTGCAAGAGAGAGAGTTAAAAAAGCTGGAAATTCTTTATTTTCAATGTTGTTTTAGAAATGAGAATAGTTTGGGTATTAACCATCAAGGTGAAGACCCATATCTTAATACTTTATTAACACAATTTAGCAATAATGTCAATGGTTTTGATGCAACAAGTTTAAACAATTATGTGGAGAATTATAAAAGAAAAGGGGAATTTCTTAAGGCTGATACTTTAATTTTATTTCGTTATCGTCAGAAAGATTATCGCATTTTAGCTGTCGATACTTCTCTATTTTCTTTGAAAATGGAGTCAGAAATTAGTGATGATAATTATCTGGACTTAATTAGAAAAAAAATGGTTAGGGAAGTTAATTATTTTCGTTCCAAAAGTGTGTTTTCCCATTTAAGAATTGATACAGGAAATGACCTTGATTTTTGCTTTTCAGATGAATTAAAAAAGTATTTTACCGCTTTTAAATATGAAGATAAAGAGAGTAGTAAACTGATTCAAGCAGCAGGTTATGGCTATAGTTTCGCTACTTTTTTGCAGAAAATTGGTATATTTTCCCCCACGATGAATTTTACCATTAATTCCATCGGTTATAGCGATCGCAATTTAAGTAGTATGACCGTAAATCAAGATAATTTGCAACTTTTAAAACCTTGTTATGAAATTTATAAACGTGATTTTAGTCCAAAAGATATTGAAAAAGCTAGACAAGAAATAGTCGATTTTATTAAACTAAAAGTTAGAGCAAGTTTTAGCCACAGTGGAGATTTTATCAAGGGTTTATTTAGTTTAAAACCGAATGAAACTAAGGTGATTATGCATCAGGAAAAGTTGGATAATTTTGCGAATACTGCGGGAGAAATTACCTCAGAAACTAAACATAATATTGATAGTAACTATTATAATCCTGTTGGGAAAACCTTAAGAAATGCTCACGCAGATTTAATTAAAAAAGCCTTAGTTTCTGAGGATATTTATCTCTTTTTAACGGGAAATCCGGGTATCGGAAAAACTACGGCCATCGCTAATTTTTTGAAAGAGAATTCTGATGAAGGTTTTTTGTTCTTTTATGTCAGTCCTCGTACACAAGTTAACCTAGATATTATCGAAAAATTTAAGGAAAGTAAAGACAATACTAAATCTTGTGAGCAGTTATTTTGTATTAATACTGATCGGAAAATAATTGATAGTAATAAGGGAAAATATATAGTTCAATATTTTTCAAATCAAAGGAATGATACCTTTAAAGAAAGCAATGTAGATTTTATTCCTCAAAGTGAAGAAGTCATTGTCTTTTCTGACAATCACTCCGCAACCATTAGACAAAATCAGGAATTAGTAACGACAACTAACAGAAAATCTCAAGGAGTTATTGATAGTATTTGTCAGGGAATTCATGCTTTAATTGATCATAAAATTTCTAATCAAATTGTCGCTGCGGTTTCGATTCAATCTTTGAAAAAAACCCAAAATGGAGACACTTTAAAACATTTTGGTAACATCTTTAAAGGTGCATATAATAGTAAACAAGGTGAAGTTATTCCCGAGAAAATGCAGGAAATTGCCCAACGGATTAAACATATCTTTATAATGATTGATGAAATCACCGGAGATGATAGTGGAGCGGAATTTCTCAATGGAATTAGAAAACAGTTGAGGGAATATGAATTATTAGATGGGAAACACGGTTTTAATACTAAAATAATTGTGGCTGATGCTTCCATTGTTGATAAAGACGTCATTAAACAACACTTAGAAAAATCCCATCCTGAACCTGATAAAATATTTTTTAGAAATGTAGTAAATGATGAGGTTTCTTTATCTTTAGAAAGGTTTGAGTTTCAAAAGTTACCTGCTACTATTATTAATACCAATTCCTATCCTGCTCATAGTTTAAATATTAGCTATAAAATAATTTTACATTCCACTCTTTTTCAAGAAAAGGATAGTTTAAAACTTGATAAAGATAAATTACAAGAAACATTAGAAATCGAAATTATTAGGGATATTGAAAATCTTTACCAGGAAGATGGACAAATTTTAGTCTATATTCAGAATAAACAAAAATTACAGGATTTAATTAGGGAATTAGAAATCATTTATCCCCAATTTCAGAAGAATAAACAATACCTAGAAGTTCACGCCAATATAAGTGATAATGACAAAAAAGATTTGCATAAATATCTTAATGACGTGAAAATTATCTTTATGACTTCTTCGGGAAGTCGGGGTTTATCTTTCCCGAAAGTGAAACATATTTTAGTGGATATTCCCCGTTTTCAAGTGGAAAATAATTTGATGGAAATTATCCAAGTTATTTATCGAGGAAGGGGAAATCAAGAAATAGATCAACAGGATAAACAGTTAATTTTTTACTTGGCAGAAAAAGCCGTTTATTATCAAGAAGAAAACATAGAATTATCTTTAAATGAAAGTTTACTGAATGTTTTAAACATATTATTACTTTTAAAAACGGCAATTTTAACTAGAATTAATGGTGTCGGAAAAATAGGTGATGATAACTTTTTAATTATTCCCATTGGGGGAAAATCGGTTTCAAGTGCAGGGGAAAGTTTCACGAAAAGATTGTCTAATTTATTACGGGAGTTAAAAAATGAGTATAAAATTAAACCAAGTCACAAAGATTTAGAAAAAGCAGAAATGTTATTACAAGAATTACTTAATAATGCGGATTTTGTAGTTACTCCTCCTCAAAATAATCCCCAATCTTATCTTAATTTAATCAAAAATATCGACAGTCAATTTTTAAAGTCAATCCAAAATGGATTTGATAATTTATTAAGTTACAATAACATAGAATCCGGTTACATTTTTGGTAATTTATTAATTGTACCAACTAAGAATAATAAACTCGAAGAAACCTATTATATTAGTTTAGATAAACTCTTAAAAAAGGCTGAACAATTATTAGAAATTTTAGCTAAAATTCGCCGTAATTCTTATTATAATAAGAATCTAATTTTTGCGACTAAAGATGCAATTGATTTAATGGAAGATTTGTACTCTGAAACTTTAGATAGGAGTCAAAAATTTCAGCAACATAGTCAAAGAAATGATGAATATTATGCGATTCCTTTGTTTATCTTTCTCAATAAAAAAGCAATGGAAGATTATTTATTAATCGAAACTGAAAAGGATATAAAAGATAGATTTCGTTATATTTTAGAACAATATATTCGGAGTTTATATCCCGTTGGAAATGTCTTACCTTTGGGTAGTGATTATCAAGATTTTCCCTTTATTTTCTTTACCAGTTATAGTTTAGGAGAAATTAGAAATAATATTTTAACTGATAAATATTTATTTAATTCTAATGAGTTAAATATCGTTAATTTAATTCTCTCTAAAAATAATTAGTTGTTATTTATTTGTTTGACTAAGTGCCTTATTTCCGGTAAAATTAACTTTTCTAATCCTAATTTTACCGCATTACTTGAACCCGGAAGCGAGAAAATTATTTTACTTCGATAAATTCCTGCTGTTGCCCTAGAAGCCATGGCACGAGAACCGATTTCCTGATAACTTAAAAAGCGAAATAATTCCCCAAAACCGGGCAAAGTTTTCTCTAATAAACCTTGCAAAACATCATAAGTAGTATCCCGAGGAGCAATACCTGTGCCACCATTAAAAATGACTACTTGAATTTCCTTATTATTAATAATTTCTAATTCTTGTTTAATTTGCTCAGGTTCATCTTTTATAATATTAAAATAGTCTATTTTATGACCTATTTCTGTTAGTAATTTCTTAATTAATTGACCACTTTTATCAGTCTCTATTGTTCGAGTATCACTAACAGTAATTACGGCACAATTAATAATAATTTTATCTTGTTTTTCATCAGGATGCGGTGTAAATTTACTCACTATTTTTACCTTATTTTAAATAATTATTTTAGTTATAGCAATTTTCGATTAAATGTTATTTATCCCTCACCTCCTACCCCCTCCAACCAAAGGGAGAGGGGGGGAAAGAGAGGTAAAATGTCAAATGAAAAGTCTATAATAGTTGAAAAAGTTTTTTATTAACAATTATTAAAAACTATCAACTATCAACTATCAACTATCAACTATTTATTATTTTGCTTTAGTAAACCCTAAACCGTTATCTTCCGCGTATCTTTCCATAAAACGCATGAAACGCTCCCATTCTTCGGCCGAGCGCATAATGAGCAAAGCTTCAATTGCCTTAGCTCTACCATTAACAAATTTGCCTTTCACTTCTTTGGTGACGATTTCACCTTCATCGTCAATCAAATACATCCCAGTGATTTCTTCGTTTCTGTCTGTATCTAAAATTCTGGGGGAGTCAAAATAAAATGTTGCAGTACCACTGCTACCATCTCTCGCACGAGTTAATTTGATATCAGGTACGGTTTCTTCTGTGATTCCTTGGGAAAATTCAATTTTGGCCATGATTACTATATTTTTTTTGTATTCAGTCTATTTTAACCTAACTTGTCACTCTATTTTTTTACCTGCTCAAAAATCCGATTTTTTCTAAAAACCAAACTTTTGAATAGATTATTCAACGGTAACAGATTTAGCCAAATTTCTAGGTTGATCTACATCCAAACCACGACGCGCCGCAATGTGATAAGCTAAAATTTGCAAGGGAACAACTGTGAGAATTGGTGATAGTAATTCATTCACTTCTGGGATGGGTAATAATTTATCAAATACGCTATTACTATCATTCTTTTTAACCGTAACTACTCCTAATAATTTCGCATCTCTGGCCTTCGCTTCTTGAGCGTTGGAAATCACTTTTTCATAGACACTTCCAGCGATGGCAATGGCCACTACTGGTACTTTAGCATCTAAGAGGGCGATCGGTCCATGTTTCATTTCTCCCGCAGCATATCCTTCCGCATGAATATAGCTAATTTCCTTTAGTTTTAAAGCACCTTCTAAGGCGATGGGAAAGTTAATTCCCCTACCGATAAAGATGAAATCTTGAGTTTCTGAAAACTGGTGAGATAAATCCTCAATATAACGCTCTTGAGTCTCTAAAATTGTCTCAATTTGTGTTGGTAATTGCCGTAATTCTTTAGTAATATTTTCAAGTTCTACTAAAGATAAACTCTTTCTTTGATAGGCCAATTCTAAAGCTAAGAAATAAAACCCCATCAATTGTGCTACAAAGGTTTTAGTCGCTGCTACACCAATTTCTATTCCCGCATGGGTATTAATAATATGCTCTACTAACTGGCTAATTGTGCTTTCTGGACGATTCGTAATACCTAATAATCTTGCTTTATATTGATTGTCTAAACTGGATCTTCTTTGTCTTTCTAATTCTAAAGCTGCCAGGGTATCAGCAGTTTCTCCCGATTGGGTAACACCAATGGTTAAAGTATTAGCAGTAATTGGCGCAGGAGCGTAACGAAATTCAGAGGAATAATCCACTTTTGTGGGTATTCCAGCTAGTTGTTCGATTAAATATTTCCCGACTAATCCCGCGTGCCAACTTGTACCACAAGCTAATATTTGAACCTGTTGCAAATCTGTTAGTAAATCCTTGGAAATACCCAAGTTAATTGGGCTAAAATCAGGGTTATTTTCGGCGTGCCAATTATCATTGAGATAAGCTTCTAAACAAGTTCTAACTACCCCCGGTTGTTCATAGATTTCCTTCAGCATAAAGTGACGAAATCCCTGTTTCTCAACCATTATGGGATTCCAATCAAGGGTACGCGGATATTTTTTCTGACGCACTCCTGCAAAGTTATAAACTTCCACTCCTAAAGGTGTTAATCGCGCCATTTCCCCGTTTTCTAAACTTAAAACTGCGTGAGTATGGGGTACTAAAGCGGTTAAATCTGAAGCGCAGAAAAATTCACCTTGACCAAAACCTAAAATTAAGGGCGCTTGTTGACGAGCTACCACGAGTTCATCAGGGAAATCAGAACTAATGACGGCAATGGCAAATGCGCCGCTTAAATCAATAATGGTTTTTTGTACAGCTTCCATCAGGGAAAGTTTACCAGAGGATAAATAATCAGCAATTAAATGGGGTATTACTTCAGTATCAGTATCAGAAGTAAAAATGATTCCTTTTGCAAGTAAATTTTCCTTTAATTCTCGATAGTTTTCAATGATTCCATTCTGGACAACTGCTAATTTTCCACTCATATCTAAGTGGGGATGGGCATTATATTCCTCTGGTTTTCCATGGGTGGCCCAACGGGTATGACCAATGCCAATCTGAGATGGATTTATTTCCGTTTGTAACTTTTCTCTTAAGTTATATAATTTCCCCTTTGCTCGCACACAATACAATTTATCCTCTAAAAT
Organism: Synechococcales cyanobacterium S06; assembly: GCA_011391125.1. Classification (GTDB taxonomy): domain Bacteria; phylum Cyanobacteriota; class Cyanobacteriia; order Cyanobacteriales; family JAABRE01; genus JAABRE01. The sequence goes on along the minus strand of JAABRE010000021.1, from coordinate 47,202 downwards.
AGTAGCGATTCCGGCTGAATCATACCCGCGATATTCTAACCTTTCTAATCCTGCAATTAAAATATCCGTCGCAGTTTGTGTTCCAATATATCCAACAATTCCACACATTTATAATCCCTCTCCCTTAAAAACTATCTGACTCACGTTTAGTATTACTATTAGTTCCGGGTTGATTTAAGAACAGGTTTCCAGCGGCATCGTTTTGATATACACAATCAATGCGTGGAGAACCTTCCAAAACCCCGGTAAAACCAAAAGTATTCATCCTATTTTTACAATCCCTAACTTGATCCGGTGAAACCAATCCTTTTTGTTCTAAAATTGCCCAATTATTGCGACGTAGCACACATCCGGGGCGCATTGTCGGTTGAGTCACATAAACGCTAAAAGGGTTTAAGCTTAAAAAGATGCGCATATCAGCAACCATGGCACTTGCGCCATATTGTACGCATAATTCAGCATTAGGGGCGCTGCGGTCAATTACCTCCCTGGATGCAACGTTTTCCGGTGTAAAACTTGCGGTGGAACTGAAACCAATGCCCACTCCTACCCCTAATACGAAAATACCACCAAAAATGGCGATGGAAGTGTAATTTAACCAGTTTTTCCCCGTTGAAGGCTGATTCCGTGACGGTTGGGGTGGTGAGTCATAATATCGAGGTGGTCTGCGTGCCATAAATAATCTTAATATGTTTTTATTTACCTAAAATATAACAGTTTAAAAATAGTTTGTTGTTGCTGGTAGGGGTGAACGGCCGTTCACCCCTACTAGCCAGATTTGGGCAACAACGAACCTAATTATCAATTGATTTTCTGCATTTTATAGAGGTTTTTAAACTCATTTTGGCGAATTTTGTGATCGACAATTGGCTGAGGATAACCACATCTATGACGTTCTAAACTAGGAATATTTCCTGTTATTAAATAGGGTGTATCAATGGAGCTTAATTCTGGTATCCATGTCCTAATATATTCCCCTTCGGGATCAAATTTTTGTGTCTGAGATGCGGGATTAAATATTCTTAAAGGTTTGGGATCCATGCCACTTGATGCACTCCACTGCCAACCACCATTATTAGCAGCTAAATCTCCATCAACTAATTTTTGCATAAAGTATTTTTCCCCCCATTTCCAGTCAATAATTAGGTCTTTTGTAAGAAAACTTGCCACAATCATCCGACAACGATTGTGCATCCAACCTGTTTCATTTAACTGACGCATGGCTGCATCAACTATGGGATATCCAGTATTTCCTTCACACCAAGCTTGAAATAGTTTTTCGTCGTTTTCCCATGGAAAATCCTTAAATTCTTTGCGGTAGGGACCCTGTTCTAATTCGGGAAAATTATATAAACAATGCTGATAAAACTCCCGCCATGCTAACTCTTTTTGCCAAGTTTGTACATTGTCTCTGGCTTCGTCACTGCGACAGTTTTCATAACAATTGACCGCAGCTTGCCAAACCGTTCTAATTCCGATCGCCCCAAATTTTAAAGCAGCACTTAACTGGGAAGTTCCCTCAATTGCAGGGTAATTTCTCTGCTCATTATATTCATAAATTAACGAGTCACAAAAGTAGTTTAATTGTTGTTTGGCTGCAGTTTCTCCGGGGGTTAAAAATAAGTCATTTTCCCACACATAACCTAACTCTTTTAAAGTGGGTAAATTAACTATTCCGGCTGATTTTGCCAAGGTAATTTGTTCTTCGGTCAACCCCTTGACATTTTCAATGTTTTGTGCTAGAGAAGGCTTACTTTTGGCAATCCAATTGTTCCAAAAAGGAGTATAAACCTTATAATTTTCATTAGTTTTAGTGACAATTTCTTCAGGAAAATGTAACAATTGATCCCAAAAACCATGACAAGAAATGCCTTCTTTTGTTAAAGCATTTTTTACCAGTTTATCTCTGGCAATGGCGTAGGGTTCTACATCTTGATTGTAGTAAATTGAGCTAATATTTAATGTTTTAGCCAATGTAAGAATAGAAGTTGCAGGATTACCATTTAAAATTAACAATTGACTGCCAATTTTTTGGTAGGATTGCTGTAATTCTGCCAGACAACCTAACATATATTTAATCCTAGCTGGAGCGATGTCATCACGGTTTAAAATATTCGGATCAAAACAGAATAAACCTATGATTTGATCACTATTTTTTCTAGCTTCTGTTAACCCAATATTATCAGAAATCCTTAAATCTTTACGATGCCAAAATACAATTAAATTAGACATTTTTTCCTTAAAAATACATTATAATTAATTAGATTATATAAGGTTAAAATTATGAAAACTGACACAATTTTTTACCAACTTTTTCTAACTTTTCCTAACCTTGTGTTTGAGTTAATTAACTCTCCAGTTATTCCTGGTTATCAATTTTCCTCAGCAGAAATTAAAGAATTAAGTCGTCGTTTTGATGGTATTTTTACTCCTCCTGAAGCCCTTTTTGAACAACCTATTTATTTTATTGAGGTTCAATTTCAGCCAAAAACTGATTTTTATTGGCGTTTTTTCACGGAAATTATGCTTTACTTAGGACAATATCAGCCAAAAAATGATTGGTGTGCCATAGCTATTTTTGCTCATCGGAATTTAGAGCCAACTTTTCCCCAGCAATATCGTGGTTTTTTAAACACTCAACAAATAAAAATAATTTATCTGAATGAGTTAGAAAATACAGCCAATCAACCGTCTTTAGCTAAAGAAATTATCTCATTAATCGTCGGTACAGAGCAAGTTGTTTTAGACAAAGCCCCTTCTCTCTTTAACCAAGCTAAAATGGAAATTAAAGATCAGACCCTCTCTCAAAAAGTTTTAGAATTGATAGAAACGATTATTGTCTATAAATTAACCAGTTTAAGTCGTCAGGAGATTGAAAATATGTTTTCCTTACAAGAATTAAAACAAACTCGATATTTTCGAGAAGTTGGTGAAGATTTTAAACGAGAAGGTAAACGAGAAGGTAAACAAGAAGGTAAACGAGAAGGTAAGTTAGAAACTGCACCTTTATTGAGGGAATTAGGGTTAAGTATTGAGGAAATTGCCGTTAAATTAAACCTCGATATTAACCTTATTAAAAAAACCTTAGAAAACCAGCAATAATTTCTCATTTAGGGCGAAATAATCGCCCTTTTTCTTAATTAAAATTAGGTTAAAAAAGGACGCGCTAAAAAGAAACTAGCAATGGATTTAGCATCTATTAATTCACCATTTAAAATAGCAGTTTCTAACTCTTTGGGAGTCATTAATACCACCTCAATATCTTCATCATCATCCATTTCTGGAGGTGTTTCTAACTTTTCTAAATCCATTGCTAAAAAAGCGTAAATATATTCATCAGAATATCCCGGAGCTAAGGGAAACTTACCTAAACTTCGCCATTTATTAGCTTTATATCCTGTCTCTTCTTGAATCTCTCTTTTCACAGTTTCCTCTGGACTTTCCTTATGTTCAATTGTACCTGCTGGAAACTCCAATAATCTTCCACATACCGCAAATCTATATTGACGAACTAAAACTAATTTACCATCATTAGTAACAGGAATAATTAACGCTCCTCCGGGGTGTCTCACACATTCCCATTCACCTTCCACACCATTAGGAAGACGCAATTTATTAACTTCAAAACTAAATTTTCTACCTTGAAAAAAGAGACGTTTCTGCAATATTTGGGGTAATTCTTTGAACATAAAAAATATTAATTATTGATTAATATTTGATCTTATCATAATTAGGTAGGGTGGGCAATGGTGCGATTAATTTATGCTAATATTTTAGCTATTCTTACACCATTGCCCACCACCAAATAATTGTGGGCTAAACGGTTGATGAGTGAAAACACGTTCCCCATCTTGTTGTCCGTTTTGCCCACCCTACTGTGAATGACTCTTACTCCCCCTCACCCACGGGGAGAGGGGGTTGGGGGGTGAGGGATTCTACTCCCCCTCACCCACGGGGAGAGGGGGTTGGGGGGTGAGGGATTCTACTCCCGAAATATCTATTTTTCCTAGCAATTCACTAATATTAAGTTTTGTTACAGGATCGATCCAAAAAGGCGCAATTTGTGCTAGGGGTACGAGGACAAATGCCCTTTCTCGCATTCTAGGATGGGGTATTTGTAAACTAGCAGTTTCTAAAATTAGGTCATCATAAAGAATAATATCTAAATCTAAGGTCCGAGGTCCCCAATAAATTTCACGAGTTCGCCCAAATTTTTGCTCAATTTCTAACAGTTTTATTAGCAATTCTTGGGGTGTTAACTGTACGCTAAAAACAGCGCAACCGTTTATATAATCAGGTTGTGGTGGTCCTACGGGTTTAGTTCTATACCATTTTGAACAGCTAATAAATTCAGACTCTGGAATTTCTTTTAAGCAATTGATAGCAGTTTCAAGAATAGTTAAAGAATCCCCTAAATTACTACCAAGGGCAATCGCGCATTGAGACATAAGCCAAATTAACGAGGTGATCTTGATCACCTTATTTTAATATAACAAACACAAAAAAAAATGATCGCTCCAAGATACTTTGTGGGTACACTTTGTAAGATAATATAGAAAAAAATAGTTACATCTTGTAACTTGTAAAAAAAAACAAGTAAAAATTTAATTATTAAAAAATTATGAAAAAAAGTCAAGATATCCCGCCAAAGACTGAACCTAGACTCAATGTCGGCTTAATTCGTTATGTAATGCAGGTAGTGACAAAAGAGCCCGAAAAAGGCTTTGTGTTGCCCTTATCAATGATGTTACTATTAGTATTGAGTTTAAGTGTAACCACAATGTTGATTCGCAGTGGTCAACAAAGTGAACAGGTCTTGACGACTAGAGAAAATAAAAAAGTTTATAACGCTGCAACTCCGGCCATTGAAAGGGCCAAAGCGAAAATTGAATATTATTTTAACGAAGATGCTCCAGCTGGTGAACCTGCTGGGTCAAAGATTGAAGCTGACATGAAAAACGAGGATAAATACACCTTACCAGATGAGGAAAGAATAGATATTAATGGTGGAGGCCTAGATAACGCTTGGGTGTATGAAACGGACAACGGTGAAACGGTTGCTTATTCAATTTTAACCAAAGAAGAAGGCGGTGGAGTGACCATAGAGGATGATGATTTAGCCTTAAAAGCCGAAAACTTAGTTACTCGTAGCGGACCATTAAACATTCAATCAAATTCAAACGCAGCCGCTTGTGGAATAGAACAATTAAAGGTGGGAGGAGGATGGTATAAAGTTAGCGAAGCATCCATCAGAAAAAGTGTACAAATAAATGCGGTAGTTGCTAACAAGAATGCGGGAAATAGAAGCGTAGTAGCGATGGAATTTCAGCAAGACAGACAAATGGATAAAGGTAATAAATGGGCTGCTTGGTTTAGATATGATTTAGAGATATTTCCAGGCCCTGATTTTAACTGGAATGGAGCAGTTCATACCGGTGGAAACTTAATGTTAGGACAACAATCAGATAAAATTAATTTACACCTAATTAGCTCGCCAAAATCCTGTCTTTATACCGAAGATGCTTCAGAAATTAGTATTGCACAATATTTAAAAGATAATGGCAGTGATGAAATCGAATTTCAGGGTCAAATAATGACTTTTGATAGTAAACAAAATACATTTGGTGGTAATGCTAAGATTTATTTATATCCCGGAGCGGGTAAAAAACCAGCGTCTCCTAAAACTTTAGATAGTGGCACAGATTCGGTTAAAAATGTTGGTAAACCCTATGATTATTCCTTAGATCCCATTGTACTTTTTACCGAAGATAAATCCCTCTCCAGAAATAGCTCAGATAAAAGTAATGTTTCTGTCAGAGATGCTAATTGGAATAACAGTGATCTTAATAAAAGAATTTTCAATAAACTACAGAAAAAACCCTATGTAGATGATACCTATAGAGCGGATGATCGTTACGGACCAAAACCTAGATATAGTCCTCCTGGTAGTAATTTAATTATTGATGTAACCGCCGCCAATAATGGTAAATTAATTGGCTCTGGGGATGAAGAAATCATGACTAAAAAGGACCTCGCAGCAGGTTCAGAAGAAGATGTCGGTTTAGACGGTTATTGGGAAAGAAGGGCCAGATTAGAAGGACTAAGATTAATTGTTGGCCAAAGATTAGAACTTGGTAACGTTTTTGGTTGGAGAGCTAATAATGACCCCATGTACCCCATTAATGATAACGCTTTAGACAGCGAAGCAAGGCAAAGAAAAACCCTTCGCGATAACTTAGCTGCGGTCCAGAGTATGGCTGTTTATCATCAAGCTAACAATGACCAAGACTTTCCCGTCGCTTGTATGGCTTTTACAGCGCACCCCGGGAGCAGCCAAACTATTGCCAATAGCACCAAGTTTGAACAAATAAGCGTTAATGGTACAACATTTCTTGACACTGACTTTTTAACCGGTACTGGGACAAATGGCTGGGAATTTAACGCTCCGGGCAATGTTAGCAGTAGTAGCGCATTTGCCACCGCGATTAATTCTCCCACCAAACCCTTAAGAATAGCGTTAACAAATCTGGCCTATTTTGCTGGTGATCCCGATGGTGCATTTCCCCCCAAACAGGAAACTAGCGGAAGTATTATTCACCCCTATCCTCAGTTAACCATGTGGGGCAACTATTCTAATTTGCGTCGGGTAATTGCTCGTTTAGATGCTGGGGTAGATTACGATGACTTGAGCATTGCGGATCAAACCACCCTGCACACCGCTTCCTGTAACTTGGGAATGTTGGCATACAATGTCAAAAATAAAGAAGAGCAGGAAAAAGATGCCGAAATACTACTGGAACAGCAAGCTCAAACAGCGCTGAATAATGCCCTTGTTTTACCTGGTATGGTTGCTTTTGCTCAACATTTATCGGATTTAGTTAGTGGTACTGGTAATGCTAATAATAAGATTAATACTTTAATTGATCCTAAAGTCTCATTTCCTCCTGGTTATGACCGTTACAAAAAGCCCCAAGAATGTGTAGATGATAATGATAAAACCTGTGCAACTAACTTTTATGCTCAGTTTACCCAAGCTCAATTTGAGGAGGCAATTTTAGAGAAACAGGGTTTAAACGATGACAAAAAACTTGAGTATATTGCCGCAGCTCAACTTTTGGGACAAGCTATAGAAGGAATAGTTAATCTTGATGTCAACGCTGAAAGGTCAATTAATGACGATCGCACCTTGGGTTTTAAACCCGGTGTAGTTAGTAGTTTAAAGAAGAAAGTCCCCGGTAGTTTAGATTGGGACCCCAATACTGGTGAAGTAAGCTTAAAAGAGGGTAATGACTTTGTCACCTTTAGAACCGCTTGTGATCCCAACATCTTTTCCTCGGCTTTTAATGCTAATCCTAACGCTCCTGGTTTTGACGATCGCAAAGTGGCTTTAGCCATGGCTTTTTGTTCCCCTCAAGATTATCCCGACCAACCCCTTACTCAAGCTCCTAAATATCCTTCCCTGTATTACCTGTTCCCCAAAGAAGATCATAACCATGATGGTGGTGGAACTCAACCAACGGGCGAAGAATATATCGCCGATACCTACATTCAAGGTGTTAACACTGGCTTTACCTACAAAGTGATTGCTGATACTAACAGTAATGCTACCGAAGATGGTACTGAAGATTTAACCGCTATTACACTGCAACCTAGGCTTTTAACTGACTGGGAACTCCCTTACACCACCACTAATAGTAATATTCGTAACCAGATTACCTATCTCGGTACACCTTATTATGTTCCTTTCCTTGATAAAGGTATCTTTGACGGTAGGGAACTTATGGCCCTTCGAGTTTTAGATGTTGACCTCAATTTATTGCGCAATAATAACATCGGTGCTGATACTTGGCTACCAAGAACGGGTATGGTTTACGCTTTCCGGGAAGATGCTGTCCGCGAAGATGCGATCGCCCGTCCTGCCAACGGTACATGGTCAACCTGTGGTACAGAAACGGCCTTAACTACTGGTAATGCAAATTGTCGCATGAGACCTAAAGTTACTAACCCCCAATATCCTCCCCGTAACGGTGACACCGGAGTTAGCCCCAAGGCAGTTGATGGATACCCCGATCCCGAACGTCGCCCCCACGGTTTCCGTCTCCGTAATGGTAGCAATTTGTCACGGCCAGGCAATCGGGGTTTATCCTTCATCAGTGATCAACCCGTTTATATTCAAGGTAACTTTAATTTACATGGCTCTAATTTGTTAGAAGAATTTACCCAATTATTAGCAGATAATTGGAGTAACTTCTATGACCGAACGACCTTAAGTAATACCTTTGCGAAACCAAGTTCAGACAGCTGGAGACCTTCCGAGGTTATTTCTGATGCAGTTAACATCCTTTCTAATAGCTTTTGTGATGGCACAATTGAAGATGGTTTCAAAGGTACAAATAGTACCGATCCTAATACCAGTTGTCCTAGTGGTGGTAATTCCTCCTATCGCAATTACACCATTAAAGGTAAAGACGACAATTCCTGGAATCGGGAAGATGATACAACGACTAATCTTACTTTACCAATTTTAGTAGATCGCAACGGTTTCGCTTGGCGCGGTACTACCAAATATGAATTTAGCAATAGCGACAACTATAACTCCATGGAAAGCAACCGAACTATAGGAACTGGAGTTGATAATCAAAGGGTGAATACCATTATTGTTAGCGGTTTGACTCCGTCTCGGCCAGGTTCATCCTACGGTGGTCTCCATAACTTCCCCCGTTTCCTTGAAAATTGGGATGGTAAAGACCTGTTTATTTCCGGTTCATTTATCCAACTTAACTTTAGCACTTCTGCTAGCAGTCTTTTTGACCTAGAAAAACAAGCTTGGGAACCCGGTGGTGTTGGTAAAAGTGGCGAAAAACTGCCCCATTATCGTGCTCCTAACCGTCGTTGGGGTTATGACGTAGCACTGCAATATAATCCTCCTGGTCCGGTGGCCGCGAGGTTTGTCTCTGAAGGTACTCCTCGCAGTGAATTTTACCGCGAATTACCCGTAGATGACCCGTATGTCAAGCAACTGCGTTGCGCAGCTAATCCGAATGGCGGCTTAGTGGATCAAAATGCCACTGATTGTAATTAAACTGGATTTTTGGAGGATTCAATCATGGTTAAAGGTCAATCACTACCCCTAATTTTACTCAAGTTAACTAAAAATTCAGAACAAGGGCTAAGTTTAACTGAAATTTTAGTCTCTATGATGATAAGTTCCATAGTCTTGGCTCTTCTCGCTCCTTTATTTTTGATGTCGGCGGCCTATCGTTTAAATAGTCTAAGAGCCGAACAAGCTTCAGCTGTGGCCAGTAGCGAAATTGACCGAGTACAAACACTGATGGCCAAAGGTGTCAAGAAAAATGAGACTTTGGGGATATTGCCCCCTGTTACTGACGAACAATTTGACGCTTTAAATCCTCCCGAAGCTACTGTTACTGATCGTAATGACCTTACTGACAGCAGTAAAGCTCTGGAATTAGATTATGATGGTGATGGTAAAGCCGATTTTTTGGTGCAGCTTTTTCGCAATCCAGGTTTTGATTTCGACAGTGGAGGGAAAACTAAGGATCAAGTTGCTTTCTTTAAAATGGGAGTTCGGGTTTATTCCATTGCTGCTAAGGATAATTTAGCTAATTTAGATACTTCTGGAGAACTCGCTTCTACCCTTTTTACTAATATTAAAGATCAAATTGAAAAACCTTTAGCCGCTATTAATACCGAAATAATTAGAGGAGATTCTAAGCTTTCTTTACTTAAGTATAAAGAATACCTTGAAAATCAGTAAATTTACCACTGAAAAATCTTTTTTAACCTTAATTTATGGGACTCAATATGTTAGTAAAAACCCGAAAAATTTACACCCAAAAATATCATCAAAGTGGCTTTACTTTACCTGAGTTACTATTGGCCGCTTTTATAGGACTTATCGTTAGTGGTAGTATTTTGTCCTTGACAACTAACGTTATTAGTGATTCCCAAAAAGAAGTTGCTCGTAGCAAAAGTCAGCAACAGATGAAAACGGCCTTAAATTATATCGCAGAAGAATTACGGGAAGCGGTTTATATTTATAAGGGTGAACAATTAGATAATAAAATAATTCCCTATTTACCATCTTTTCCTAATACTAAAAAACCGGTTTTAGCTTTCTGGAAAATCGAATCTGTTCCCTATGATAACACCGGTAATCTTCCTAATGATTGTGCTAGTTTTGCCGATGAAGATTTAAAAGAGGAATGTAATAGTTTAAAAATTGAACGTAATACTTATACTTTAGTTGTTTATTTACAATCCACCGATGATTCTGATCCTAAATCTTGGAAAGGCCAATCCCGACTTGAACGTTATGAATTACGCAAATATAGTAATACCAATAGCTTGACAAAAAACCCCGGTTATGCTGATCCTCGTCGAGAAACGAGTTTCGGTGACTGGCCTTTTTTTGATGGCACAAATCAACAAGCTCTGGGTTCTTTAGCCAGCCAAACTGAACCTTTAGTCGATTTTGTTTATAGCAATGACCCTTCTAGTTTGCCTTCTCTTCCTGATTGTATTGTTAACCCTGATGAGAACATTTATCCCAGTCCTACTTATGATTCAGCTGATGATGATGATTATAGTCGGGGATTTTTTGCTTGTGTGAGTTTTGTAGATCAGGATAGCAATTCAACTCCCGACAGTTATCAAGATGTAAAAATCTTCTTGACGGGTAATGCTAAAGGTCAAACTGGTTATCAAACTACAGACTCTTTAATTCCCCTAGAAACTCAGGTAATGACTAAGGGAGTTATTCAAAAACAATCAGGAGATTAGCTATTTTATTTTTTACTCCCTCTGTTTATATTATGAACAAATTTAAGCAAATTACAAATCAAGGTTTTACTTTAACTGAGGTAATTGTGGTTACTTTCGTAATCGGCATTTTTGCAGCTATGGGTACACCTAACTTTTTTGGTTATCTTGCCAATCAGAGACTTAATGAGACTAATGAACAATTATACGGTGTTTTGATTAATGCTCAACAAAAGGCAATGAAAGAAAGTTCAGCTTATACCGTGGCTTTACAACAAGATGGGTTAATACCCCAATATAAAGTTTACCCTAAACAAACGAGTGTAAACACTATCCCCAATTCTCCTTCTTGGCAAGATTTGGCTAAAGATACGGATAAATTTAACTTAGTCTTAACGGAGGGTAGCAAGATTATTTTTGATTATCAGGGTAAAATTCACCCAGAAAGTCAGCTTAAAACCAATGAAAAAATCATTTTTGCTTTTCAAAATGATTCACCGGCTTTTAAAAAATGTATTATTGTTAAAACTATTTTTGGTTATCTCTATACCACAAGTGATGACAATTGTCAATAGTTGGTTTTTTGTTACTGCACCACGAACGGCCGTTCGCTCGTGGTAAGATGAACTTTAAAACAAGTTAACTTGTAAGGTCATGTCATCGTAATCAAAATCGCTATTTCCACCGGGTAAATCTTCAAAACCAAAGGTATTATTACCAAGTAAAACAACGTGATCTCCTTTGTCAGGATTAGCATCAATAAAGGGGAAGTAAGCAATAGCTTTTTCACCAAAAATTGTATTATTGGAATTATCATTTAACCATTCAGAGAATGTACCATTAGAAATAATAAATGGTGCCACTAAACCGTTATTACTGATAATATCGTTAATATTATTTGTACCTTCAATGACATTGCCATTGCGATCGAAACTAACTACTCGATTTCTTAAAGCAGCTTCAGCATAACCTGTATCACTAGGAATTAAAGTACCTCCAGTTAGGGGATCAACCACAGTTCCTTGAGCATTTTCAATCTGATATAATCCGACGGTATTATTAAAAGCAGCCTCACTTTTAACCTCAAAAGTTGCGTTTAAATTTGGGTTATCAGAAAAGGCACTTAAATCAATGAGTTCCCTTTGAATTGATCCTTGTTGTCTAATACCTTGGGGAGCTTCTCCATTTGTGACTTTGAGATCAAAAATTAAGTCATTAAAATCGGGATTACTGCCATTTAATTCTTCTTCCCAAGATAATTGGAAAGTGTCATTATTTTGACTAACATTAAGATGATCTTGGCCGTCGGTATTTTGGTTAGCAAAACTAAAAAAGACATTTAATCCGGGGGAAAAAGGATTAGCTGGTTTAGAAATAGATTCAACACGATCGCCTTCGGGAGTAAATAAATTATTAGTATTAACAGTAGGTTGTGTTAACAGTTCATCGTATAAAACCTCATCTGTTGTACCATTAGTAATCATGTAAAAAGCGAACTTATCACCCACATTAAAATTTTTCAAATTACGGGTGGTATTAGTTCCCATTTGTTCAGGAAGTCCAGTAAAAATAACCCGACTTTGAGAACCAGTTAAAGCTAATTGATCATAACCATCTTGACCTGGTTTAATACCATTAATAGTACCCTGATCATCATCTACTTTAAAGATACCAATTTCATTAATTTGACCACTATTAGTGGACTTTAAAGTTAATTCTAAATTAGCAAAACCGGCCGTATCAGAAAGACTTTCAACCGTAAAAATATCTCGACCATTATTAACAATAATAGCGTCATCAATTTGTCCCAAGGTGGATAAACTACCCTGTTTTAAAAATACGGCCGAGTCTAAAATACTATCACTAGTATCGGCGATCGTGATTTTCAAACGCTGTTTTTGATTGGGGGTAACTAAAGCAGAAGCTGCAAAAGTGGTAGTGAAACCGTCAAATTGCGTATTATAAGGATAAGGGGCAGTCAGATCACCAAAATCATTATTTAGGAAAAAGGCACTATTATTAGTAGCGTTAATATTATTAATGGAAACTGGAGTATTTGTCCCCGGAATTAAAGCAATATTTTCCCCATTTAAGAAAAAGGCGAAAATATCATTAAAAGAACTACCCGCAAATTCATTATATTCCTCAGAAGCGAATACATATTCAAAGAGGAATTGCTCATTATTGGGAATGAAATCAAATTCGAGGACAACAGCATCATTGGTAGTTTGTCCCGAGGGCAAAAGTGCGTTTAAGTCTGCATCTCCTGGTGTACCAAAACTCGAGGTTTTACCATCTTCGGTATTTGGACCCGTAGCATCTGCTATATTTCCAGAAGAAAGGATCACCCCTTCCGAAATACCAATACTGTCTCTTGTTTCATCAACAAAAGAACCGATCGCCCTGAGATCACCAGTAATGCTAATATTGCTAACAGTGACACCAGTTCCTAAGAGAATGTCAACAATTTCTTGAGCCGTTAAAACGGTTCTATCCTGAGTAATTAAAGCCATATATAAATAACAATTAACAATTTACAATTAACAATCTACAATTAATAAGTAACCAATTACAACTTAACGATATTTTTTTAATTATTAATTTCGATGAACTTACCTATTTATTTAGATAATCATGCTACCACACCGATGGATCAGAGGGTATTAGATGCCATGTTACCGTACTTTCGGGAGCATTTTGGCAATCCGTCAAGTATTGGTCATGTTTACGGTTGGGAAGCAGAAGCCGCAGTCAGCAAAGCCCGGGAAACCATCGCCCATGCTATCAATAGTACACCGAATGAGCTTGTTTTCACCTCCGGAGCTACGGAAGCGAATAATTTAGCCATTAAAGGGGTAGCTGAAGCCTATTTTAGCAAAGGGAGACATCTTATTACGGTACAAACTGAGCATAAAGCGGTTTTGGACCCTTGTAAATATTTAGAAACATTAGGTTTTGAAGTTACCTATTTACCCGTTCAAAGTGATGGTCTAATTGATTTAGCACTGCTAGAAAAAAGTATTCGCCCTGATACCATTTTAGTATCGGTGATGGCTGCTAATAATGAAATTGGAGTTTTGCAACCCATCGCCCAAATTGGCGCAATCTGTAAGCAATATAACGTCTTATTTCACACCGATGCCGCCCAGGCGATCGGCAAAATTCCCTTAGATGTTCAAGCTATGAACATTGATTTAATGTCCTTAACAGCCCACAAAGTATATGGACCAAAGGGAATCGGTGCTTTATACGTACGTCGGAGCCCCAACAAAGTTAAATTAGCGCCCCAAATTCAAGGAGGCGGCCAAGAACAAGGGAGGCGATCGGGTACACTATGTACACCGCAAATTGTCGGTTTTGGTCAGGCGATCGCCATTGCTTTAGAAGAACAACCCGCAGAAAATGAGCGCATAAAGGGCTTAAAAGACAGATTATGGCAAATTTGCGGTAAAATAGAGGGAATCCACCTAAATGGGCATCCTACCGAGGGATTAGCGGGGAATTTGAACGTAAGTATAGAAGGAGTGGATGGCAATGCCCTGTTATTGGGGTTACGTTCCGTGGTAGCCTTAGCTTCGGGATCGGCTTGTTCCTCCACCAATGTGGCTCCATCCCATGTTTTAACGGCCTTGGGGAGAGCGGACAAATTGGCTTATGCCTCATTAAGAGTGGGAATCGGAAGGTTTAACACCATGGCCGAAATGGAGGAAGTAGGTCAAGCAATCATTAAAACGGTAAAAACCTTACGAAAGTCTCAAGTTTTTTGATCACAAGGAGACAATTAAGGTTATAGTGAGATTAAAGTAAATTCTTAAGTATTTCTTGCCAATTTTGGGTGACAAGTATTTTGCCTGCTACCCTAAAACAATAAGACAAAGCTCGGCAAAAACTGTTTGCAAAACATCAGTTTGGATCATTTGTCGAAGGACTTTTGTTAGTAAAAGAAGTATTTTTTCTTTGCTAACCGTACCTTTCTAAGACAGAACAAAACTCAACACAGCTAGGGAGATTCCCTTAGAAACAGTGAGCCCATTAATCTTGACTAGGTAGAATACCCCTACAAGAGAACTAGGAAAAATTTTACGGAAATCGACGAACAACAAAGAATTTTTAAACTGGCACAAAAAGAGGAACATTAATTAATGCCAAAACAAATTATTATTGCTGAACAACATCACATAGCGGCGGTTTTTTGGGAAGACCAAATTCAAGAATTAGTGGTTGCAACAGGCAACCAACAGGTGAGTGATATTTATTTAGGTGTCGTTGAGAATGTAATTCAAGGTATTGATGCGGCCTTCGTTAATATCGGTGATGCGGAGCGTAACGGTTTTATTCATGTGACAGATTTAGGCCCTTTACGTCTGAAAAAAAGTGCCGCAGCCATTACAGAATTATTAGTACCCCAACAGAAAGTCTTGGTTCAAGTCATGAAAGAACCAACGGGGAACAAAGGACCCCGATTAACGGGTAATATTAGTTTACCTGGTCGTTATTTGGTTTTAATGCCCCATGGCAGAGGAGTCAACTTATCCCGTCGCATCCAAGATGAAAATGAACGCAGTCGCTTACGGGCTTTAGCTATTCTGATCAAGCCAGCAGGGATGGGATTATTAGTACGGACGGAAGCTGACGGAAAAGCAGAAGAAGCGATTATCGAGGATCTGGAAAATCTGCAAAGACAATGGGAATCCATTCATGAAGAAGCACAAGCCAACCGAGCGCCAGCTTTACTTAACCGAGATGACGACTTTATTCAGCGTGTGTTGCGGGATATGTACAGCGCTGAAGTTAACCGCATTGTGGTCGATTCACCCCACAGTGTTAAACGAGTTAAACAACAATTGATGAATTGGGGTGCGGGTCGTCCTCCGGAAGGCGTATTAATTGATCATCACAAAGAACGTCAACCGATTTTAGAATATTTCAGGGTTAATGCTGCGATTCGAGAAGCGCTCAAACCACGGGTGGAATTACCTTCTGGTGGTTATATTATCATTGAACCCACGGAAGCGTTGACGGTAATTGATGTTAACTCCGGTTCGTTTACTCGTTCAGCCACCTCCCGGGAAACTGTACTGTGGACTAATAGTGAAGCAGCCACGGAAATTGCTCGTCAGTTAAGATTGCGCAATATTGGTGGGGTGATTATCATTGACTTCATTGACATGGATTCCCGTCGCGATCAACTTACTTTGCTTGAACATTTTAACAAAACCCTGAGAGCGGATAAAGCAAGACCACAAATTGCTCAACTTTCTGAGTTAGGCTTGGTGGAATTAACCCGCAAACGTCAAGGGCAAAATCTTTATGAATTATTCGGAAAAACTTGTCCCACTTGCGGCGGCGTTGGTCATTTGGTTCATTTACCCGGAGAGGCTCAATTACAAGCTTTAGAGTTACCTGCTCCGGTTTCTTTAGGTTCAAAACCCTTGGAAACCATTGTCCCTGACGTTGATTTTTCCTTTGATGATTCCTTTGATGATGGTACTGAAGGAGAATTAGACCTTTTAAACCATCCCAATTACCATGAACAAGGTGGGTTAAATGGAGTCCGTCGTCGCCGTCGCCGTATTAATCTTAAAGATGAGGAACTCGAAAAAGTAGCCACCGTCGCTCCTACTCGCGAGGTCATTGCGCCCACGGAGTTGACTACGACTCCAGAGTTGAAAGAAAGAATTGCTCCTCGAACTCCCAAACGCGAAGTTCCAAATTTAGAAGTGGTGGAAGTGGAAATGTCGGAGCTAGAAAAGG
The DNA here is from genome assembly GCA_011391125.1 of Synechococcales cyanobacterium S06. GTDB lineage: Bacteria > Cyanobacteriota > Cyanobacteriia > Cyanobacteriales > JAABRE01 > JAABRE01. Next base: position 30,666 of record JAABRE010000021.1, on the reverse strand, counting down.
ATGTTTATGCTTTAATGGGTGTGTCTCCTTTAGTACGTTTAGGTCGAGAATTTTCCGCTCCTAAAAATGTCATTGTTTCGGTTAAGTCTCCTGGTGAAATTGCCCCAGAATTAGTCCGTATTTCTGTTAGCAAAGAAACGGCTTTACCTACTATTAATGAACCGGAAATTACGACTCCCCTGGTGACAGAAATTCCCCCTTCACCTGTTATTGAACCGGAAATTCCTGCCCCATTAATCAGTCAATCGGAACTGGATTTTCAACCCGAATTTTCCTTAACTGAACTTCTTTTAGCTGAAGATGATTCTGATAGTAATGAGGACGAAGAACCACCTATTATTCGTCGTCGTCGTCGCCGATCTTCTGCTAATTTAACTGAATAAATTATCTTGATTTCTAACTGGAGCAGAGAACCTAAATTCCCTGCTCCAGTTATTAGATTATCCTTTAATCATTAAATAAATTAAGTTAAATAAAATCATCAGATTAAGCAATGATTTTCCCTTGTAAGGGTCGTAAATCGGCTCAAATTTGTCATTCATTAATGATGGAATCTTCTTTTAATACGGTGGGTATCAGATTTATTATTTCTTGCGCTATTTGTTCAGTGGTATCAGTTTCACTTATTTTAATGTGTAAATCTGCTTGATTATATAGGTTTTGACGGTTTTCTAAGAGTAATTTTAACTTATCTTTTATGTCAGTTTCCTGTAATAATGGCCTTGTATTATCCTCTTTTAAACGTTGTACAATTACCGGAATTGGCACGTCTAACCAGACGATTAAACCGTTACGCAAATAACTCCAATTTTGCCGTTTTAAAATTATACCACCGCCAGTGGCGATCGCACTTTTGGTACAAAGGGAAACTTGATCTAAAACCTTGGTTTCTAAATCGCGAAAATACTCTTCACCTTGGGTGGCAAAAATTTCATTAATCGTTTTCTGTGCTACTTTTTCGATTAAAATATCCGTATCAAAAAAGCGATAACCTAACTCGTGAGCAATCACTTTTCCCACGGTACTTTTACCCGTTCCCATTAGGCCAATTAAATAAATATTAAGGCCTTTTAATAAATTATTCATAATGGATTGATTTTGAGAAAAAACTATTGAAACATCATAAGAATAGACAAAAAAGCATTTGGACAAAAAGCTAAAATTACATAAGTAAAAGGGGATTAGACTTGGCAATTTTTAGCAATTGTGCGTCAGTTATCGGAATAGAAAAAACATAATTTTCTAGGCCGGTTTCTACCTGAAAATAAGTTAATTGTGGATATTGTTCCTTTAATATCTCAATATCTTCGAGATATTTTGAACTACCGATTAAACAATTGTTAGAATATTGAACAACAAACATTTTTCACCTCTTAAATTTAATTCTCTTATCTAGAGCGTCACCTTTTAAAATTAATAATTAAATTAATCATTTTTTCTTTGACGCACCCTACTAATAAATATTAACCATTTCTAACATCCGCAGCAAATTCTTGTACTGCTGTAGTAATTAATTGACGCAAATTAAGGTAGGCTTTAGCAAAAGGGGGCTGTTTTTGAGTTAAACCTAATAAGTCAGCCGTTACCAAAACTTGGCCATCACAGCCATTTCCTGCCCCAATTCCGATGGTGGGTATCGCTATTTTTTTGGTAATTTCTGTTGCTAATTGAGCCGGAATATGCTCTAAAACAATGGCAAATGCGCCCGCTTGCCACAAGTTGACAGCTTCCTCTATAATTCGTGCCGCTTCCGAATCCGTTTTTCCTTGTTGTTTATAGCCAAGGTTGAGGACTGATTGGGGAGTTAAACCAACATGACCCATGACCGGAATACCAATAGTTGTTAATTTATGCACTGTCTCCACCATCATGGGATGGCCTCCCTCTAATTTGACGGCTTTTGCGCCTGTTTCTTTTAAAATCCTACCTGCTGAATGGATCGCCTGAGCAACACTTTCCTGATAGCTTAAAAAAGGCAAGTCACAAACCACCATTGCTTGCTTAACTCCTCGACAAACCGCAGCGGCATGATGGATCATTTGGTCAAGAGTGACGGGGAGAGTGGTAGGATACCCCAACGCCACCATGGCCAAGGAATCACCAACTAAAATGATATCGATTCCAGCTTCATCTAAAATTTGGGCAAGGGGATAATCCCAAGCTGTTAAACTAATAATCGGGCGATTTTCTTGTTTCCATTTAATTAATTGTTGGGTAGTAATTGGCATAATTATAATTATTTTTGTAGTTTTTGTAAGAGGCTTTCCGTATTTTTTACTCCTTCTGGATTATTCTGTAAAAGATACAATCTTCGCGCTTCTTCTAAAGCGGTAATTGCTTCATCTGTCCGATTTCTTTCTTTTAATGCTATACCTAAATTGTAAAAAGATAAAGCATCAGTGGTATGTTTTGAGGTTATTTCTTTATAGGCAATAATAGCATTAATATAGTCCTTTTTTTTCAGAAAAAGTTCCGCTTTTGCTTGTTGAACTTCCATGGCTTGAGGCGCAATTTGGGCTGCTCTTTGATAGGCTAATAATGCACCATCAAAATCACTTTGTTTTTCTAATAATTTGCCAATTTTGAAGGGAATCATAAAATTATTTGGCTCTAATTTTTGTGCTGCTTCTAAATTTTGTCTTCCTTTTATTATCTCTCCTTGATTAATCTGAGCTACCGCTAATTGTAACCGTAAATTGGCATCATTTGGATAGGTTTGTGTCGCTTTTTCGAGGAAAATTATTGCTTCTTGAATTCGATTTTCTTTAAGTAAAGCTGAAGTCAAAATTTGGTAAGTTTCTTTATTCTTAGAATCAATACTTAAGGCTTTTTGATAAGCTTGAATTGCGCCATTATATTCCCCTTCTCTCAATAATACTGCCCCTAAACCCAGATAATTATTAACATTATTTGGCTCAAGTTGTGCTGCGCGATAATAAGCTGATGCTGCTCCAATATTATCGCCCGAATTCCCTAAACTATAGGCCAAGGCGTAATAAAATTCGCCATTATTTGGTTCTAATGCCACAGCTTGTTGATAGTTTTTAGCAGCTTCAATAAAGTTACCTTGACGTGTGTATAAATAACCTAATCCTGAGAAAATTCTGGCATTTTGTCGATCAATATTTGCCGCTTGTTGATAACTATTAATTGCTTGAGCATAATTGCCAGCATCCACATATTGCTTTCCTTGACGTAATAAATTATTTAATTGTTGACTATTATTTGCTTGGGCAATAATTCGGGGAACTTTTAGTTCAGCTTTGACTGGTAAACTACTTAAAGATAAGCTAATCAATAGAGAAATTGCGATCGGTTTTAACATTTTTTTCATGAGTTTTACTTATTAATTAATCTAATTCTCTTCTTCCTTCTAAAGCTCGGGTTAAGGTTATTTCATCAGCATATTCTAAATCCCCTCCCATGGGTAATCCAAAAGCTATTCTTGTGACTTTAGTAAATGGTTTTAAAAGTTGGCCGATATACATTGTTGTAGTTTCTCCTTCAATACTAGGACCAATGGCTAAAATTACCTCTTTAATTTTATCTTGACTGACTCGTTTAATTAATGTTTGAATATATAATTGTTCTGGTCCAATGCCATCCATGGGCGAAATAACTCCCCCTAAAACGTGGTATTTTCCTTGATATTCGCGGGTTTTTTCTAAAGCAATTACGTCTCGGGCATCCGCTACTACGCAAATTGTGGTATGATCTCGCTTAGGATTACTGCAAATACTACAAATTGGTTCGGCGGATAAATGAAAACAAATTTTACACAATCCCACCTGTTTTTTGGCATCAATTAAAGATTTGGCCAAGGTTTCCACCTCGGTTTCGGGGCGTTTGAGAATGTGAAAAGCTAATCTTTGAGCGCTTTTTTGACCGACTCCTGGTAATTTTTGTAATTGTTCGATTAAACGAGCTAATGGTGGAGTATAAATGGTTTTTTCTCCTTTTTAAGTGCTTAATTTATTATAATTTATTATATTACATAGCGAGCAATTATTACTTATGAAATGGCAAATCTTAGAAAAATTTTCTTTACCCGATGAATTTATAAATTTAATTAGGAAATATACCGATTTATCCCATGGTCATTATTTAGCACAATTTTTATGGCAACGTAATCTTAAATCAGAAGATCAAGTAAAAACTTTTTTGAATGATCAAGATTATCAACCTAGTAGCTATCTTGAATTTGGCACTGAAATTTTAGCCGCTAAAGATCGTTTAGAAAATGCTCTTATTCAAGGAGAAAATGTGGCTATTTGGGGAGATTTTGATGCGGATGGGGTGACGGCCACCAGCGTTTTATGGGAGGGATTATCGGCGTATTTTGAACGGAATAAACAGCTATTTTATTATATTCCTAATCGTTTAACTGAATCCCATGGTTTAAATAAAATTGGTCTGGATAAATTAGCGAATCAAAATGTTAAATTAATTGTTACTTGTGATACGGGTAGCACGAATTTTCAGGAAATTAATTATGCTAATGAATTAGGAATTGATATTATTGTTACTGATCATCATACCTTACCAGAAAATCGCCCCAATGTTAGCGCAATTATTAATCCTCGTTATTTACCAGAAACTCACCCTTTATACCACCTTTCGGGGGTTGCGGTTGCTTATAAATTGATGGAATGTTTGGCAGATAATTGGCAAAAATATAATCAATTTAATCCCGAAGAATTGCTTGATTTAGTTGCCATTGGACTGATTGCTGACTTGGTAGAATTAAAAGACGATTGCCGTTATTTAACCCAAATTGGGATTAAGAAATTACAAAAAACTACTCGAATTGGTGTTAAAAAATTAGTAGAATCATCTAAGAGAAAAGGAGACCGTCCTACGGATATTTCCTATGGAATTGGACCGAGAATAAATGCGGTTAGTCGTATTTATGGAGATGCCAATTTTTGTGTGGAATTACTAACAGAAACTGACCAGAAAAAATGCCAGAATTTAGTTGAGCAAGTAGAATTCGTCAATGAACGTCGTAAAAGTTTACAGGAAGATGTCATTAAAGACGTGAAAAAAAAGCTTAAAAGAGTGGATTTGTCGACGACAAATGTGATAATTTTAGCCGATAATCAGTGGGAATTGGGAGTATTAGGATTAGTAGCAGGGAAAATTGCTGAGGAATACGGACGGCCTACTATTTTATTAAGTATAACGGAAAATATGGCCCGAGGTTCAGCGAGATCAACTAACAAAATTGACCTGTATAATTTAATTTTATCACAGGAGGATTTATTACTTAATTTTGGTGGTCATCCTTTGGCAGCTGGTTTAAGTTTATTAACCGAAAATATTGAGCTTTTTACTAATAATATTAACCAAAAATTCAGACAACAATACCTAGATTTTAATCCCACAATTGAGCTAGATATGGTGGTTACAGTCGCTGATTTATGTGGCGAATTATTAAAGGAAGTTAAATATTTAGAACCCTGTGGAATGGGAAATAAAGTTCCTAAATTTTTGGTGAAAAACTGTTGGTTTGAACAGGTAAAAAAAGATAAAATATATGACAAAAATCGAGTTATTTACTCGAAAATTACATTTAGTCTTAAAGATGAGTCAACAAAACAGGGTTTTTGGGGAATATTTTGGTGTAATAATAATGATCAATTACCAGAAAATACTAGATTTGATGTGATTATAGAAAGGGATTTTAATGCTAGCAAAAAAACAGACAATATTAGAGTAAGATTAATTGACTTTAGAAAACCTACTGAGAATTTAGACTCTAAAAATGAGACTTTTCTGATTGATTTAAGAAATAAAAACAGTCAAGAAATTACCTCAAATATGGTAGTAATAGATAAATGTCCTCGTAGTTGGCAAGAATTGCAAAAACAGGCTAAGATTGCTAAAAAATCTCACAAAAAATTAGTTTTAAATTATCATTACAACCAAAAATTAACTCCCTTAGAAATTTGGCAACAACTGTTAGGAATAGCTAAATATTTAGCTGCTAAAAAAACCAGTGTTAATCGGGAGCAATTAGCTGATAAATTAGGCTTAAGTTTAACTAATTTACAGTTAGGTTTGCTCATTTTAGCCAAAATTGGTTTAGTCCCCGAAATCCAAGAAAATGAGTTAAAATTTAGCAAAATTGAACCAGATCAATCTGATTTTGAAGAACAATTATTAGAATTTTTAGATTGCGTGGGTGAAGAACAATTTAACAAGCAATATTTTACTCAAGTTAATGTCGAAATTTTAGCGAAAATATTAAACGATTAGACGATGAAAAATTTACATTACTGTGGAGATATTATAGATGAACGCTATCAAATTGTCACCCTATTAGGTCAAGGTGGTACAGGTAAGACTTACTCAGCAATTGACTTAATTAATGGTGAAAAAGTAGCGATTAAAGCAGTATTTTTAAGCGGAATAACTGACTGGAAAACCTTAGATTTATTTGAGAGAGAAGCGAAAGTTTTAGCAACCTTAAATCACTCCTTTATTCCTAACTATTTAGACTATTTTTACCTTGACACAGACACCGATAGAAGGTTTTATTTAGTCCAAGAATTAGTCACTGGAGAATCCTTATTTAACTTAGTAAAAAAAGGTTTACATTTTACAGAAGAAGAAGTGAAAAATATCGGGATTCAAGTGTTAGAAATTCTCAATTATATTCATCAATTATCTCCCCCAGTAATTCATCGCGATATTAAACCCCAAAACCTCATTTGTAACGAAGAAAATCAAATTTATTTGGTCGATTTTGGAGCAGTACAAGATTTATATCACAACACTTTAAATTTAACTGGCACAATAGTTGGAACTTTCGGCTATATGCCCCCGGAGCAATTTCGTGGTCGAGCTTTTTTTGCTTCTGATTTATACAGTTTAGGTGCAACTTTAATCTTTTTATTGACCCATCGATCGCCAGCCGAATTACCAAATCAACGTTTAAAAATCGAATTTAGAAGTAAAATTTCCGTGTCTGAAGAATTCGCCCACTGGTTAGATAAAATGACTGCACCTACATTTGAAGAAAGATACCATTCCGCCACAGAAGCGTTACAAATATTACAAAAAAAACGTAAAATAACTGACAATTTTGAGTTAAAATCTGTCTCCCATCGTCCTCCTAAAGGTAGTAAAATAAACTTAAATTGGGGTGATAATGAACTTAAGATTAAACTAGATTCTGCTGGTTGGAATCTCGAAACTTGGTATACATTTTTAACCGCAATTGCTGTAATTACTATTAGTTTAGCACTAATTATTCCGTTAATTTTAGCGATATTTGCTAATAATATTCCTTATTTTTTCTTGTTAATAATTTTGCTATTAATTTGCCTAAGTTTATTTTTTTTAGTCGGATTTTTATGGCGTATTTTGGGGACTTTAGAAATTAAAATTAATCGGGATATTTTTATAATTACTAGACAATTATTTAATTTAAAATATGAAAGAAGTGGTTATACTAATGATATTACTAATTTATCTGTAACAAAGGATATTAATTCCCAAGGAAGATACGGTTTCTATTGTACCATTGAACACCGAGGCGAAAATTATCATTGGTATAAATTTGGCAATGGTTTAACCTCTGTCGAACAAGATTGGTTAATAAAAGAAATTCGAGATTTTCTAACACAAATTAGGTTGAAAAATTGATACTTTTTAACCTATTTTAACCAAAATTTCCCTTATTTTTCTTTTCAAATCTGGTAAATTTTTCTGGACAATGTTCCAAATAATATCCAAATCAACCCTAAAATATTCATGAGCTATAATATTTCTAACGTCAATTGTACCCACCCATGGTACATTATTATATTGTTTTCTTAGATTTTCAGAAATATGATTGGCTGCTTCTCCAATAATTAGTAAATGATGTATAATATAAGTTTGAATTAATTCATCAGTATAAAATTTATCCTTACCTTTTTGTAAATATTTTTCAATTTTCTCAATTGATTCTAAAATATCTTGCAATCTTTCTTTGTCATTTCTCATAAATTAATTGCCTCTTTTAATACTCTATCTTTAATCCGTTTATTTAATCCATTGACGGTAACAATATCAACTTTTCTTTGCAAAAAAACTTGTAAATCTTGCCTTAAACCAGAAGGAAACCAAGGAGTAATTTTATCTAAATCGTAATCAATTAATAAATCTATATCACTGTTTTCAGTTTCTTCACCTCTAGCAACAGAACCAAAAATTCTAATATTATAAGCTCCATGTTTTTCCGCTATTTTGATTATTTCCGTTCGTTTTTCTTCGAGTATTTTTTTAAGTTTCATCGCCAAATTTCCCTTTTTGTAATATCATTATTATATCTTGTCAATAATTTTACTAAAAATTTTATATGACCGCAATTAGTACAACCAGTCAATTAGGACTCGCTTCCCGTTTGGTTAATGGGGTTTTAAGCATTAAACCTTTGGCCGACTTCGCCAAAAACCGCGCCCGTAATATGATGATACAACGCGCCGAGGCGATCGGCGTACCTTGGCGGGAAAATGTCAAGCAATATGCTGCAAGAGACTGGGAAAACGACCTAAATAGCGTAAAAAACCCGAATTTAACCTATCCTGACTATTATGTCACTTCCTTTCATGCGTACGAAAAAGGCAATTTAAGTTGGACTGCCGCTTGGGAAGTTGAATCAGCCGCCCATGCTGTCCACGCCAAAATTTGGCCGAATGCTGGTCCCGAAGGGGATTCGATGTTACGGTCAAGCTATCACAATGTACTCAAAAAAGAATTGCCAATCAGTCCCAAAACCATACTAGATTTGGGTTGTAGCGTCGGAATGAGTACCTTTGCTCTACAAGAACTTTACCCCGAAGCCAAGTTAACGGGACTTGATTTATCTCCCTACTTTTTGGCGATCGCCCAATATCAAGATCAACAAAACAAAGTTAACTGGGTCAACGAGGCGGCAGAATCAACTGGATTGCCGGATGCTTCCTTTGACTTAGTTTCTGCTTGTTTAATGTTTCACGAATTGCCCCAAGAGCCTTCCAAAGCAATATTTCGGGAAGCAAAAAGATTGCTCAAACCCGGTGGTTATTTTACCATCATGGACATGAACCCCAAATCCGAAGTTTTTGCGAAAATGCCCCCTTATGTACTAACCTTATTGAAAAGTACAGAGCCATATTTGGACCAATATTTCAGTTTAGATTTGGCACAAATTTGTCAAGAAACGGGTTTTAAAGCTCCTAAAATTATCGAAAATAGTCCCCGTCATCGTACCATAATAATTAGCAATTAACCAGAAACAATTAACAATTATTGCTTGATAATTGTTGATTGTTTCATTATTTATCATTAATTTATGTTAACCAAATTAATTCAAGAAGAAATTAAAAATTTAAGCGAAGAAACCTCACTTAAATTAGTGGAAAAAATTGAGTGTGAAAAGATTACCACTAATTTAATTAGTGAATCTATTGCTACTACTTATGTCAGACAAGGTGAGGGAGGAATACCAATTTTACTCATCCATGGTTTTGATAGTTCACTATTAGAATTTAGGCGACTTTTACCATGTTTAGCTCGTCAAAATGAGACTTTTGCGCTTGATTTATTGGGTTTTGGGTTTACCGAAAGACGGATTAATCTTGATATTAATCCTGTAACAATTAAGACTCATTTGTATTATGTTTGGAAAACATTAATCCAAAAACCGGTTATTTTAGTAGGAGCTTCCATGGGAGGAGCAACGGCCATTGATTTCACCTTAACTTACCCTCAATGTGTGGAAAAATTGGTCTTAATTGACAGCGCTGGACTAGCCAATCCACCCAGAGCAGGTAAATTTATGTTTCCTCCTTTAGACTATTTATTGACGGAATTTTTGCGTAATAAAAACGTGAGACAAAGTATCAGTAAAGCGTCATATTATGACAAAAAATTTGCTAATTTAGATGCGAATATTTGCGCTAGTTTACATCTAAAATGCCCGAACTGGAATCGAGGTCTAATTAGCTTTACGAAAAGTGGAGGATATGGTAATTTTAAGGAAAAACTACCTGAAATTGAGAAAAACACCTTGATTTTGTGGGGAAAGCAGGATCAAATATTAGGTACAAAAGACGCTGAAAAATTTAAGCAAATTATTCCGAATAGTAAATTAATTTGGATTAAAAATTGTGGTCATGTTCCTCATTTAGAACAACCAGAAATAACGGCCAATCAGATACTTAAATTTACCAACTAAACCGCATAATTCTTTATTACCAAGTAGTTATATAACTATCTAGCCAGAAAGTCAGTAATTATTTTCTGCTGACAAACCATAATATTAATAATAATAATATTCCCATTAAACCAGCTAAGGGGTTATTGTCAACTCCGGTAATTAAGGGGGAAATATTAGGGGAATATTCGACTAGATTTCCTACGTTAAAAATATAATATCCCCAGACCAATCCCCCATGAATTCCGATGGCAATTCCGAGTAGGTTTCGATGTTTTCTTTTTGCAGAAACTAGGATGATTCCTAGTAAGATTAATCCGGGAAATTGGGGAAATGTCCTGATAATTTCTGGTAGGGGTTTAATAAAATGTAAGGTGGCAAAAATTAACGCGTTTATTCCTAAACTGATTTTTTCAGGGTAGTCTTTTTCTAATTCGTTTAATAACCAACCTCGAAAAAATATTTCTTCGGCAATTCCTACTCCTATTCCGGTTAAAAATCCTTCAAATATTATCTTAATTAAATTTGTTTGATTATTTTGTATTTCAATTAATCCCAATAAATTTTCTAGGCTAAATAAACTTAGGGTAAATATTAATCCGATACTTAAACCTTTTATGAAGTAATTTCCGTTAGTTAGATTAAATTTTAACCCGTATTTGGCAAAAATTTTACTCTCTTTATAAACCAATTTTCCCCAAATTTTTACCAACACCAGAAAATTAATAAATAATAATCCCATGGTGATAATACTCACTAAATTAGTGTCAGAAATTAAGAAATAAATAGGTATAGCTAATGGTAGCCAACTTAACAATAATGCTATTATAAAAATACCCAGTCTGGTAAATACTGGGTATTTTGAAATACGGTAAAAATCTAATTTCAATAGCTTTTTTTCCTCTCAAATTTATTCGTCAGGTTCAATGGTACTAATTAACCCGTGATTTATCAGGGTTTCACAATAAAATTCTGCGTGTTCTAAAGCACAAGTAATCACTAAGGCCATACCATTAGTATGTGCCTCCATCATGATATTAACTGCTTGAGGTTGAGTCATTCCTCCGATAGTTTCCATCAAGGTTTGTACGACATATTCCATGGAATTGAAGTCATCATTATGTAGCAAAACTTTGTAATTTGGAGCGTGTTTTCGACGAGTAGAATTGGCCGGTTTTTCGATAATTTGAACCATCTTTTGCTCTCCTTTCTGTGATATTTTTTAGTTAAAATGAATATTTCTAAGTTTATTTTACTGACTGTTTTTGACAGATTTCAAGACGGGAAAATACACTAAAAGATACCATACCCCTTTTAGTATAGGTGGTAGGATTAGCACCCATGGTGACTTTAATTGGCTCGACGGGTAAATGGCCTTCTAAGGCGTGTTTATCAAATTTAAGTTCCAGATAATTGAGCCAATGGCCATGACTACGCCAACCGACTCGATCGCCCATGGATTGCCAAATTTTGTCATCGAAAATATTTTTCCCTCCCAAACTCTGATAAATCCGTTTTTGAACACTAAAACCAAAATGTCCTTGGCTAAATTCTACCCAAAGTTGGTCCAACAAAAGCAGGTCTTCACAGGGAAAATTAACCAAAGAATCAGATTCTAGCCAACCTTCTTGTGCCCTTCCGACCACGAAACAGATAATTTTCCAGGTTTCTTGATCTGCTTCTTTCCAGTTTCCTTGGGCTAACAAATCCCTTAACCTAGTATATTCAGCATTTTCTGTGCGAATATTGGTATCTTTCTGACGGTGAATCATATTGGCAATTAAATCCTGCATCCCCAAATGAGGAGGGGTAATTTCGGTCATTAAAATATTTTTTAACCGGTTAGCAATAGATTGACGGGGTTGATCGGGATTTTCCGACTTATCTTTAGATTCATGTTGACTCATATTTTTTATTAGATTATTAAACGTTCTTACTAATAAGATAAAAGTCCTCAAAAATAATCAATTAAAAGTTAGGACTTTTTACTTTTTACTTTTTACTTCTTAAACTACCTTTTTAGTTTAGCTAATAATTCATCGGGATGAAAAGCACCTTTTTCCGTAATAATTGCCGTAATTAAATTAGCAGGAGTAACGTCAAAAGCTGGGTTATAAAACTCTACTCCCGGGGGACAAATCACCGTTTCTCCTACTTGATAAATCTCCGAAGGATGACGCTCCTCAATGGGAATTTGACTGCCATTTTCCAACTCAAAATCAATGGTAGAAATAGGAGCAGCGACAAAAAACGGTACATTATGGGATTTGGCCACCACCGCCAATGAATAAGTGCCAATTTTATTGGCGGTATCACCATTAACCGCGATGCGGTCAGCCCCCACAATCACCCCATCAATCATACCCTGCTGCATACAATGAGCGGCCATTCCGTCGGTAATCACCGTTACCGGAATTTGCTCCTGAACACACTCCCAAGCGGTTAATTTTGCCCCCTGAAGACGTGGCCGAGTTTCATCAGCATACACCCGGGCTAACCGATGATCTCGCCAAGCAGAGCGAATCACTCCTAATGCTGTACCATAGCCAGCGGTGGCCAGTGAACCTGTATTACAATGGGTTAAAATGGTTAACTTGTCTGGTTTTTTAGGCAAAACAGCTAAACCATGATCACCAATTGCTTGACAAGTTTGTAAATCTTCTAACTGAATTTGTTGAGCAGTTGCCAATAAATTTGCCTTAATTTCTGTTACATTCCCGATACTTTCATGGGCTATTTTTAACATCCTAGAAATAGCCCAAAATAAATTAACGGCCGTGGGACGAGTTTCCCTTAAGATAACAGCAATTTTCTGTAATTCTTGGAGGAAAATTTTACCATCATCAGTCTGAATTTCCCTAGCTCCTAAGTACATTCCATAACCAGCAGCTACTCCAATGGCCGGAGCTCCGCGAACAATCATATTTTTAATCGCTAAGGCCATATCTTCATAACGACTAATAGCAACCAAATTATATTCAAGAGGCAATTTGGTTTGATCTATTAACAAAACTCGCTCATCTTGCCATACCACTGGATATATATTATTTGTCATTTTAATTATTTATTATTAGTTATTTCTGATTAATTATCTCTGATCAATTAATAATTGTCAATTTAATTAATTTGATCAAAAAATGTTTGTCCCTTGTTCAATTGTCCCATGGGAAAGGTTAAACTTCTTACCCCTTACCTATTACCTAAAAAACCTCTTACCTCTTACCTCTTACCTTTTCCCTTTTCCCTATTACCTATTACCTATTACCTATTACCTCTTCCCTCTTCCCTCGTCAAGTATTAGTTTCTCTTATCTATTTTTACGTTTAGTTTTAATATTTGTATCAAAAACTTTGTTTACAAAACTTAATGTCAAGAAACCCTGACAACTTATTGAGAATAATTATTAATTGTGGACGTGATTGCAATCTCCTAGGGATTTTGCTATTTTAAGAATAGAGTGCAATTTATGGTGTTTTTAAAATTATTAGCTTGAAACCCCTGTAAATAGGTTGCTCCATCAGCCTTTTTACGCTGCACAATGGTATTTTAGTATTGTTCAAACAAGAATTTTGTTTAACTTCTTTTCAAGCCTTGTTAAGGAATGTAACAAATGTTTGACAAAGTGCTAAAAGTGTGCATGGGCGAAATTGCCAGCAAAAAAAATAATTTGGGGAGTAATTTGAGAGGATTTTAGGGATTGTAACTTAAAATGTACTGAGTATGACAAAATTGTCTGACCTGATAATGATAAAAAGTCACAGGTTAGTTTATTAATAAATAAGAAAATAAAGGAGTTGAACCCTTGAAAAAAGTAGAAGCAATTATCCGTCCATTTAAGTTAGACGAAGTGAAAATCGCCTTAGTGAACGCTGGAATCGTTGGTATGACAGTATCAGAAGTAAGAGGTTTTGGCAGACAAAAGGGACAAACTGAACGTTATCGTGGTTCAGAATACACCGTTGAATTTTTGCAAAAGCTCAAAATCGAGATCGTCATTGAGGATAATCAAGTCGATATGGTAGTAGATAAAGTCATTTCCGCTGCTCGTACGGGAGAAATCGGAGATGGCAAAATATTCATTTACCCCGTGGATGAAATTATCCGTATTAGAACAGGAGAGAAGAATTTAGAAGCGGTTTAAACAATTAACAATTAATAATTAGTAATTTTTTTAATTACTAATTATTAATTGAGTTTATTTTGATTAGGGCTTTTTCAGGACTTTTAATGGAATCGTGATAGTTTTCAAATTTGGTAATTTGGTAGCTTGAAATCAGGAATTATCTTTTTTTATCCCTTTCCCAAGGGAGGAAACCTGAAACTTTTTTTGGTCACTTTTCTTAATTACAAATCAAAAGAAAAAAGTGGTTTGCTAAGGGAACTTAACTCGAATTCTTGGGTTAAATTAAGATGAATTATCATCAATAATTAATCACAAATTAAGGCAATTTTTCCTGTAGTAGAACCAGTTTCGATCGCTTGGTGGGCAAAACGTGCTTCATGTAAAGGAAAAGTTTGAGCAAGATGGATTTTCAACTTACCTTGATCAATCCAATTAGCACATTGAGTTAAAATATGGGCGTGATATTGTTGATCAGGAATGGAATTAATTAACATAGGAGTTAACATTAACTCCAAACCAATCCTTAAATTACGATTACGAGCTACTTTTAAATCGCCATCTGGTTGTAAAATAGTTACCAAATCGCCATAAATTTTAACAGCATTACAAGTATCAAAAAAAGTCTGGCCTCCTACGGTATCAAAAGCCAAATCTACTCCCTTATTATTAGTCCAATTTAAAACAGCTTGAACAAAATTATTTTGCTTATAAAAAATGGGCAAATCCGCACCAAACTGACGAACCAATCGTTCCTTGTCGATACTATCAATGGTTGTACAAACTTCCGCATTTCTGAGCTTTGCCAATTGAATGGCTACATGACCAACGCCTCCTGCACCACCATGAATTAAGACTTTCTGCCCATTTTGAAGATTTCCCCGATCATAAAGAGATTCATAAGCTGTAATTAAAACCAACGGAGCAGCGGCTGCTTCAGGGAAAGAAAGAGACCTGGGTTTAAAAGCGATAAAACGTTCATCTACCACGGCAAATTCAGCATAATTACCGGTATTTTTTTTACCCAAACCACCTTGACAAAAATAGACTTCATCTCCTACTTGAAAACGGGAAACAGAGTCACCAATAGCTTGAATAATACCAGCTCCATCACAACCTAAAATAGTAGGCATTTCCTCGGGGAAAAAAGTTCCGCAACTGCGAATTTTAGTATCAATGGGATTAACTCCAGCTGCTTTAATTCGGACTAAAACTTGATGGGATTGAGTAATTTCTGGTGGAGTAACATCTTCTAAGTTTAGGACATTCACATCACCGGGTGACTTCATTAAAATAGCTCTCATAAAAAATCCTCATATATTTCCCCTTTAATTATCCCATAACAAAAGGAAAAACCCCCTTTGCGCCTTTGCGTCTTTGCGTGATAAAAACAAAATAACTTAAGATAAAATAACAAAGTAAACAAATAATTAAACCTTTATGAATAGAAAATCCGATCTTACCCCATCATCATCATTACCTCCTGCTGTGAGACAAGTTTCAACGAACTTAAAATGGTCGGGAATAATCGGATTTTGGGTGCAATTAGTATTAGGAGTGGTATCAAGTGTAATATTATTATTAGCAAGTACCGGTTCTCAAGATCAAACCTCAAAAGGAACAGGTTTTGGATTATTTTGCGCAGCCTGTGGTTTAATTGCTTTAGCATTAGGAATTTATTTTGCTTTTCGTTATAGTACCATTGCCAAAATGTTACAAAATCCTGATCCTGCTTTACGGCCTAAAAGGTCAGATACTTTGCAAGTAATTCGTTTTGGTTTGATTGTTAATTTAGTGGGAATGTTGTTTACAATTTTAGGAGCACAAAGTATTGTGGGAATCGTGTTAGCCAAGTCTTTGTCTGTACCTCAAGGTGCCATTGCTACTACGGGAACCACTGCTAGTCAGTTAGTAAAATCCCTTGATTTGTTAATTGTTCAGGCTAATACTAATACAATTTTAGCTCATTTTACCGGTATTGCTTCTTCTCTTTGGTTACTTAATCGTATTACTAAATGATTATTTAGTAATCAGTGGATAGTTTACAGTTGATTTCATAATTTAAAACTTATTTGAGATGATAAAAATTAGGGGAGCAAAACAGCATAATTTAAAAAATATTGACTTAGATTTACCGAGAAATAAGCTAATTGTGTTTACAGGAGTGTCTGGTAGTGGTAAATCTTCTTTGGCTTTTGATACTATTTTTGCGGAAGGCCAACGACGTTATGTTGAATCTTTAAGTGCTTATGCTAGACAATTTTTAGGTCAATTAGATAAACCGGATGTTGATAGTATTGAAGGGCTTTCTCCTGCTATTAGTATTGACCAGAAATCTACTAATCACAATCCTCGTTCTACGGTGGGTACAGTTACGGAAATCTACGATTATTTTAGATTATTATTTGGTCGAGCAGGTGAGCCTTTTTGCCCCATTTGTGATGCTCCCATTTCTCCCCAATCTCTTGACGAAATTTGCGCCCAAATTATGGCTTTCCCTGATGGCACAAAGTTTCATCTCCTTGCTCCTGTCGTCAGAGGAAAAAAGGGAACTCACCAACAATTGTTGTCGAGTTTAGCCAGTCAAGGTTTTGTCAGGGTGAGGGTTGACGGAAACATGACCGAGCTTGCAGACAACATCGAACTAGATAAAAATTATACACATACCATAGAAGTTCTAGTCGATCGCCTTATTAAAAAACCTGATATATACGAACGTTTAGCCGATTCTGTTACCACTGCTCTCCGTGTTTCTACTGGCTTAGTTTTGGTCAATGTATTAAATTATACACCGAAAGCGGACGATCGCCGAATCCGAAATACTGCCAAAAAAAATCCTAATTCCCAATCTGAAAATGATATAGATATTATTTTTTCTGAACATTTTGCTTGTGTCGAACATGGAGCCGTAATGGAGGAATTGTCACCGAGATTATTCTCTTTTAATTCCCCCTATGGAGCTTGTCCTAGTTGTCATGGTTTAGGGAGTGTGGAGACATTTGCACAGGAATTGATTATTCCTTACCCAGAGGCCAAAGTTGAGGAGGCGATCGCCCCTTGGGCAAATAAAGAAGACCCTTATTATCTGAATATTTTAAGTCAGTTAGGGGAGGCTTATAATTTTAGTCTGGAGACTCCATGGAATCAGTTAACGAAGGAACAACAACAGTTAATTTTATTTGGTACAGATGAACCACTTTATTGGGAAGGAAAATGGAAAAGTTACTCGAAAAAATTTGCCGGAGTTATTCCCCTGTTAGAGAAAACTTACCGAGAAACAAATTCCGATTTAATTAAACAGAAATTATCCCAATATATAGTCAATCATCCCTGCGAAGTTTGTCAAGGAAAACGTCTTAAACCTGAGTCTTTATCTGTTCGTTTAGGAAACTACAAAATTACCGATTTAACTGGTGTTTCCCTTTCTGAATGTTTAGAAAAGGTTAACAATTTATCCCTCTCAAAACGTCAACAGGCGATCGGAGAATTAGCTTTAAAAGAGATTAAAAACAGGTTACAATTCTTGTTAGACGTGGGTTTGGAATATTTAACTTTAGATCGAAGTGCCATGACTTTATCTGGAGGAGAAGCTCAACGTATTCGATTAGCAACTCAAATTGGTTCGGGGTTGACGGGAGTTTTATATGTGTTAGATGAACCAAGTATTGGTCTCCATCAAAGAGATAATGATCGTTTATTAACTACTTTGAAAAACCTGCGGGATTTAGGTAACACATTAATTGTAGTCGAACACGACGAAGACACAATTAAAAGTGCTGATCAAATAGTTGACATCGGACCATTAGCTGGAATTCACGGAGGAGAAATAGTCGTTCAAGGAGACCTAAAAAAATTACTCTCCTCTGAAAAATCCCTCACAGGAGCTTATTTATCTGGAAAGAAAAAGATTCCCATTCCTGAATCCCGTCGAGAAGGAAATGGATTCTCTTTATTACTGGAAAATTGTCACGAAAATAATCTCAAAAATATCACCGTCGAAATACCTTTAGGAAAATTAGTTGGTATCACGGGAGTTTCTGGATCAGGAAAGTCAACTTTAGTAAACGAGTTATTATATCCTTCCCTCCAACACCATTTAACCCGTAAATTTCCCTTCCCGAAAAAATTAGGCAATCTTCAGGGTTTAGAAGTAATAGATAAGGTAATCATTATCGATCAATCACCCATTGGTCGAACACCTAGAAGCAATCCCGCAACTTATACGGGAATTTTTGATCCCATTCGCGCCATATTTGCCGAAACCATCGAGGCAAAAACAAGGGGTTACAAACCAGGTATCTTCTCATTTAACGTCAAAGGAGGCCGTTGTGAAGTTTGCAACGGCCAAGGTGTTAATATTATCGAAATGAATTTCCTCCCTGATGTCTATGTTCAATGTGACGTGTGTAAAGGAGCACGTTACAACCAAGAAACCCTCCAAGTTAAATATAAAGGGTTTTCCATCGCCGATGTTTTAAATATGACCGTCGAAGAATCTTTAGATGTTTTTAAAAACATACCCAAAGCTGCCAAAAAATTACAAACTTTGCTCGATGTGGGTTTAGGATATCTAAAATTAGGCCAATCTGCACCTACTTTGTCTGGCGGAGAAGCTCAACGGTTGAAACTGGCAACGGAATTGTCAAAAAGAGCGACAGGAAAAACCATTTACCTGATCGACGAGCCAACTACAGGTTTATCTTTCTACGATGTTCACCATTTGCTCAATGTGCTACAACGTTTAGTGGATAAGGGGAATTCCATTGTGGTAATTGAACACAATTTAGATGTCATTCACTGTTGTGATTGGATTATTGATCTAGGTCCCGAAGGAGGAGAAAAAGGAGGTCATCTTGTTACCCAAGGTACTCCTGAAACTGTGGCTAATTTTCCTAATTCCTACACTGGTTTCTACTTAAAAAATTTACTCTCAAAAAAACCCTGAAAATTAGTTTTTGTCGAGGATTTGCCTGTTTGTCTTTTTAAACCTGTTTTTTTTGGCACGGTCTTTTCCCATTATAACTTATAGTATGGCAGATCAAGTGAAGTTTGTCAAGCCCTTAATCAGGATTTTTTTTGCTCACGCAAAGGCGCTAAGGCGCAAAGGTTCAAGTTGAGTTTAGTTTCTTTGTTGTTAGATAAGGCAAGCTGGGCTTGTTTTTTGAGGTGTGTTTGATCACGCAAAGACGCAAAGGCGCAAAGGTTCAGGTTGAATCTATAGTATGGGTTGTCTCACTAGGCTGGTCAAACAAGTAATTGCGATCACACATTCAGATTGATTTTAAATTTAAGATCATTTCTGATCTTAAATTTGAGTCTTCTTTTTCTTATGAGGTTAGTTCTTTGAAAGGATTTTCATCTTCCTTTGCTCCTTGTTCTTTTTCTGCTGTTTTTGATTCGGGTTTAACTTCGTTTTGTTCCTCTTTTATCCCTAAATTAACTAAGTTTTCTGTGGTTGTTTCTGGTTTAACTTCTTGCACTTGTTCAATTGTAGCTTCTACTTTTTCGGTTTCTACTGTTAACTGTTCTGTGGTTTCTGTTCTTATTTCTGTGGGTATTTCAGTTGTCTTAGTTTCGATATTTTGCTCTTCCTCTTCTTCAAAAATGTCAGCTAAAACTGACTCGGTTTTGAGGTTTTCTTTGGTTTTGGGTTGAGTTTCTTTGGTAATTTTTTTCTTGCTAAATGGTGCGGAAATTTGGCTAACTAATTTACCAAATGAAAAGCCTTTTTTCTCCTCACTTTTTGGAGTTTCAATTACTTGTTTAATGGGTTCTTCTTGTTTAGTTTCCTCTGCTACTATTTCCTCGGTTTCTGTGTTAATTCCTGTAATTTCTTCCTGTTTAATGTCAGTGGTTTCCGTTGGAGTTGTAACCGGTTTTTCCTCGGTTTCTGTCACTGTTTCTCTATTTTCTGTGGTGATTTCTTCTTTGACAATTGGTGTTTTCGGTGCTGAAATTACGGGTTTTTTCGCTTTTATTTTACTCTCAACCAAATCTAACAGGGAAAATTTGAGTAGGGTTTCTTGTTGATCGGGAAAGGCGATCGCCTGACGATAAATCATGGTTTGCCAACCAAACCACCCTAATAATAAGACGGAGGCCGTTTGTCCTAATAATACTGCTCCAGTAATCCTTCCAGCACAAATCCACAAAACTAATGCGTAAAATAAGCCAACTCCACTCCAGAGGAAATCGTCTCGACGGTGTAAATTCGGCCGTAAAAATGCAGTTACATAAAGTCCTAAACTGCCTATAGCGATGGCGATCGCCAAGAGATATGCTAACATAATGGGGGTTTACTCCTTGTTTATTTTGTGCTAATTTTTGAATCTTGTGTTTATTTTATCTGTTTAAAATTGTCATAAATTTCGGGTAATAAAGGTGAGTCGGGGGAAAACCAGTTCTCGATTTCTTGGGAGTTTAACTGTTTAAGTTCGGCTACTTTTAATAATATTAAATATTCATAAAATGCTTGTAAAGTACACCAAGCAAATCCGGCTTTTCCGTCTAAGATTCCTCCTAATATAAAGTACATATAAACCCACCGAATCCAAGGTCGAAAAGGAAGTCTCAAAGATAAATCTTTTAAGGAGCGTCTTTTTTCAACTTCTGATTGACCAAAAAATAGGGATTGCCAATTTATTTTTCCTTCTTGTTGTTGTCTAATGGTTTCTCTTGCTTCATCGGTGGAATATCGGTTATGTTTTTCTAACCAGCGACTGATTCCTTTTCCTGATGTATAGTGGGGATAGGTTTCTTTTAAAAAGCTAGTTTTCCCCTCACAAACTTCTCGTTCGGTATGACCAAAATCACTAAACCAAACTTGCTCTTTTTTAAATAAACGCATTTGATAACGGGGATATTGGGTACAATGTTTAATCCATTTCCCCATGAAGATCACCCTTTCTGCTACATAATAACCGATTATTTCGGCGTTCTTAATTGCTTCTAAACATTCTTGAAATAACTTGGGGGTCATTCTTTCATCAGCTTCGAGAATATATACCCATTCATATTTACAAGGAACTTCTCTTAACATCCATGTCCTTTGTTTCCCATGACTTTCAAATTTATGTTGTTCTATTGTCACGGGATAACGGGAGGCAATTTCCACGGTTCTATCGGTGCTAAATGAATCTATAACAATAATATCATCACTTAAAAGTGCTGATTCGATACAGGGAGCTATGTCTATTTCTTCGTTATAGGTCAATATGTAAATGGAAATCATATATTTCGATTTTTAAAACTTAGTTGTTAGTTTAACTAAGTTTTAATGTATTGTCCATCAAGAAAAGACGGAAATTTAAAACCGAGAAGTAGGAAGTAAAAACATAAGATGAGGTTAAATGCGAATACAAATTAACTGGTTTCTGATGTCTGAAAAAATAAAAAGCACATAATAGTTGATTATTAGATGTACTTGATTTTACTTTTTACTTTTTACTTCTTACTTCTTACTTTTTACTTTTTATTTTTCTAAAGGTCTCCTTTTAAGCTATACAGTAAAAAGATTACTACTGGTCCTGCAATCATAATTAAAGCTACGAAAACTAATTGAAAAATGACTTCAAAGTTTAAATTGGTGATAAAATCCATGTGTTCTCCTATTTTTCCCCAAGCAAGTGAGTTAATCAGATAAAAACTTATTATATATAGTACCTGTTCATTATCCGCTCTTTTTTCTTTGCTACACAAAAATATATAAACTATTGTTAAGGAGTTTGAAAATATGTCCCAATGGCTTTGTCTGAAAAATTGTGGAGCTTGTTGTAATCTTAATCCAGATGACCGTCCAGATTTAGACCAATATTTAACCCCTGAAAATTTGCAACTCTATCTCAGTCTGGTGGGGGAAGATGGCTGGTGTGTCAATTATGACCAAGATAATCGCGAATGTCGTATTTACGATGACAGACCAAGTTTCTGTCGTGTGTTACCCGAAAATTTTGCCCAAATGTACGCCATCACGGAGTCGGAGTTTAATGATTTTGCCATTGATTGCTGTTGTCAACAGATTGAAGGCGTTTACGGGGAAGATAGTGAGGAAATGCAACGTTATTTACTGGCTATTGACAATGAATAATTATCCATTGTGACCGATTATTGAGAAGGCAATTTCCCCTTTTTTGCCTGATTTTGATTTTTTACTGAATATTCTTTCGGGTTTATTTCAATTGTAATTTATCTCAATAGCCCAAAATCCCTTGCTAAATAATACAAAAATGTCTTATTGACACTGACTAATATAGCAAAAAACATCTTTATTGACTAGGAACTAGGTCGGTGTAGGGGTTAACGGCCATTAACCCCTACTGATAACTGATAGTTGATAGTTGACAGTTGATAACTGAAATGACACCGTTTAATGTAAAATAACACACTGTAAAATAAGCGGCCTTGGTGAGCCGATTTAAGAGACTATCTTTTATTAATTTTTTTAATCAATTAACTGTAGGGGTTAACGGCCATTAACCCCTACAGTTAATTGAAATGACAATTGATGAAATAAAGAAACTAGGTTATTCTAGCGGAATTTTTAATTTTGAGAGATAATGAGAAAAATATGAAAGTTAACAAAACTTAAAATTAATGACGGTGACATTATCTAAACAAGTCAATGACGGGGAAAAAAACACGGTAACAAAGGCTAAAAATCCTTTTTGGACGGTTTTTAGTTCCACTTTTTTGACGATTTTTGCGGCCGAGATGGGTGATAAAACCCAATTAGCGACGTTGTTGATGAGTGCTGAGTCTCAGTCTCCTTGGGTGGTGTTTTTGGGATCAGCTTTGGCTTTAATCGCAACAAGTTTGCTGGGTGTCATGATTGGTTATTGGTTGGCTAAACGTCTGGCCCCCAAAACCCTTGATTTGACTGTGGCCATGTTGTTATTGATGATTACGGGTTTATTGATTGGAGATCTGGTTTCTTAACTATGGATTGGCAATTATTAGGTTTAAGTTTTATTACGGTTTTTTTAGCGGAAATTGGCGACAAAAGTCAGTTGGCTGCGATCGCCCTCGGAGGGAGCTCAAAATCGCCCAGAGCGGTGTTTTTCGGCTCAATTACGGCCCTAATTTTAGCTAGTTTCCTCGGAGTAATTGCGGGTGGAGGAATGGCACATTTTTTACCTGCTCAGTTGTTGAAGGGAACTGCGGCGATCTGTTTTGCTATCATGGCTTTACGTTTACTATGGCCGGATTCTGAGTCATAAATAGTGCTAAGTAATTAAATTTTGTATCGAAACTGTCTGATAAGATGAGCAAAAGTTAGTCTTTATTTATAGGCTATTCTTTTAATTACAATTACAAAATAGGTGAATTATGACGGATTCTAACAAAGATTTTCCTGATGTTAAGTTAGGTGAAGAACAAAAAAGTGTTGGTGTGAGTCTCGAAACTCCAGGTAAAATGGTGTCTAAATCTAGTTCTCCCATTACTGACCAACCTTGGGAAGAGTGGGTTAAACCAGTCTTTGATTTTCTGGGTAAGTTACCTGATGATGTCGGTTTCTTTTTCTCTGACTACAAAAAACCTTTACTCACTCTGTTATTACTGATTTCGGGTGGAGTTACGGTTTATGTTACTTTAGCGGTTTTAGATGCCATTAATGATATTCCTTTACTATCTCCTTTGTTGGAATTGGTGGGTTTATCATATAGTGCTTGGTTTGTTTATCGTTATTTGTTACGCGAGTCAAATCGTTCGGAATTGTTTGCTGAATTTAAGGCTTTAAAATCTCAAGTAATGGGAAAAAACTCAATTGACAATTAATCATTGAGAATTAACAACTATTGTAGGGGTGAACGGCCGTTTACCCCTACTGTTTGTCCTGTTCCGAGTATCAATTATCTAGTGATTCTAGTTTTTCTAAAATTTTTGCTTGGATGACTCTAATTTGCGGTAATACTTCTAATTCCGTGGGGTTAATACGTTGTAAGTCTTGAATTTGATGTAATTTTCTGTCTAATTGTTTAGTGAGACGTAGGACTTGTTCTCCTAAACTATTCATTTGTTTTTCTTGATAAAAAGAAAGGGCTTTATCTCTTAAAATTTGTATATTCCCTTCTTCGCCAAATTTACCCGGAAAAAGCTGAAAACGTAATAATAAATTTTGTTTTTGATAGATTCTTTTGAGTTCAATTCGGCGGTTTTTTTCCAAGGGATTTTCCCCAATATTAGCTAAAATTTTAACTGCTTTAAATATGTCGTTAAATACTTCTAAATCTACGGTTTCTAAGGAGGATGTCACTACACCGTTATTGGTAATAATTAGACGACCAAATTCTTTTTTTCGCTCCAAAAATAAACGGCCAATTCCATCTTTTATAAGTCTAACTAATAATTCTTGCCAAAGTTGTTCGGATGTTAAGTCAGTTAAGCTTTCTAAGGGTTGATCTTGATAGCTGGAGTTAACTTTTAAGGATGCTATATTTGGGTTATTATGTTTGATTTTCTCAATGATTTGTGAGTTAATAATAAAGGTTTCTTTACTGTTTAAAAGACTGTTATTTTCTTCATCGCTGCGGTTTAATTGTTTTTTTTGGGTTTTATTTATTTGCGATGATTTTTGCAAGCTACTCGTGTATTTTTGATAGGAGGAAATAATTAAGTTATGGGTTTCTGGACTAATTTGTTCGACTTGGAGGGTTTGTTGGTGAGAGGGTAAGATGGATTTTAAATAATCTAATATTAATTCGTCATGTGGTTTGATCATACCAACTGTTAAAATATTTTCCTCTAGGGAAATGGGAATAATCTGATGATATAAACAGGATTCTAAGGTTAAAATTGTATCAATTATTGCAAAGGTTTTTTCTTGGTTTATTTCCGAATATTTAAGCATAGATTTGTCAGATTATTCTCAATGATTAGTTTGATTTCTTTCTGTTTGAGCGACTAAATAAATGTTAGTCCATTCGGACATTATTTGACTATTTTTCAGGTTTAAGTTTTTAGCTATGTCTTCGATTTTTACTCCTTTTTTAACATAATTAATAATGGATTGTTGTATCGGTGTTAATTTTTCCCAGTATGTGTTCCACTGTTGGGGTGTTAAACCAAAATTATGTGCTGATAAGGAAATTTCTAACCAATTAGTCACCAATTCTGGTTTTACTTTCAGTGTAAATCCTTTGATGGTATGATAGTTGATTTTTTCCCTCAGTCGATAAATTTGTTTGACGGGAAGGTTCATGGTTTGAGCGATTACTTCCTGAGAATGTCCCTGAAGATATAATTTTAGCCAAGTTACGGCCTCTGGACCAAGTTTTTCGGCTAAATATAACTCTAATTCCTGTTGTACTTGAAGACGCAATTTTTGTTGTTCTTCTATTTGCTGTTGACTTTCATATTGGGCGATCGCTTGGGAGTCAAATAAACTTAAGCAAGTTTCGCTTTCTTCGGGTTTTAATTCTTCGGAAATTAAACGAATAATATCATTACGAGGTACTTGGGTTAATCCTCCTCTTTCTTGACGACGTAAAAAGTTAACAAAACGATAGGTAAATAAGGGTTGATTGCGAATTGGTCGTAAACAATATTCTTCTAGGGTAACTAACATTAAGATATTACGTAAACGATTGTCTATTGTACATTTAGCAATCCAATTAATTTGTTCTTGAATATAACGATCGCTTTTTAACATTTCCTGTATTACTTCTTGAATTACGTCGGTAATTGTTTGTTGTCGATTTCGACTTTGTGCTAACCAAGTACGGATTTTTTCTCGTATTATTACTAAAGAATTTAGGCGTTTAATTAAGTTAGAATAAGCTTGACTTGGATTAATGTTTAAATAATGTTTTTCTAATAGTTTAATTCTGAAATAAAACCCTTGTGCTTTAATTTTTAATTCTTCAGGGTTACAAAGGCTCATTTTTTCTCGATTTTCTCCCCATAACCAGGTAATAATAATTTCCTGATCTTTGTGTTTATATTCTGATAAATGAGAACGTAAATCTTTTTCTAATTGTTCTATTTGATTGTTCATGGTCAATTTTTCCTTTTTTGTTCACACATAAATTGGGTTATTAATTTTTGTAAAGTATAATAAAATTAAGTATTTTAATGGTGGGGACTTCTCCGAGTATGCAATCAGAATCAGTTGAATCAAAGCTGCAAGAAATTAAACAACAACAAGAGTTGATTTTAAATCAGGTTACAGAGGCGATCGCCTTATTTGACTCAAACCACCGTTTGATTTTATTTAACGGTAAATTGGTACAAATGTTAAATTTACCATCCGACTGGTTAAATCAACATCCCCACGTTCAGGAAGTTTGTCAAAGACTGATCACGGAAGGTTATTTATCAACCCAGAAAGGAGAAAGAATCGCTTCATTTTTATTGGAAACAAATCCCGATCAACTTTTTGAATGTTTTAATTGTCTGATTCAACCCCGTGAAAATCTCTATTTAGAATTATCTGTAACTGTAACTTGTAATGGTTCAAAATTACTCAATTTACGGGATGTCAGCAATGAACAAAAATCCAGAGGTAAGTTAAAATATGAGGTCAGAAAGCTCAAATTCCTCCTCGGTTTGACTGAAAGGTTACAATCGGCCACTGAAATTACCGAAATTGGTCAATTCGCCCTCGCCTATCTCGTCAAAGCCATGAAAGCTTCTTTCGGTGATGTTAAGGTCATCTCAGGAGATGGCGAAAATCGTCAAGCTGGGATGTTGACTAATGAAGTTTCTTCTGAATTCATTGCCACTTATGGGGAAACAGTCAAAGAAATGGAAGAGCTACTCAAACAAGGTATTCCTTATGGTCAAGGTTTATTGTGGCAAGTAGTAGAAACAGGTCAACCTTTGTTGGTGGAAAATTACCAAGATCACCCTCAATCATTACCTAATTTTCGTCTCCCGAGTCTCGGTAAATTGGGAATTTTTCCAATTCCGGGTTTATCAGGGAAAATAATTGGGGTATTAACATTAGAATCTCGAACCGAAAATGGATTAGAAAAAACTGCCGAACAAGATATGTTATTAGCAGCTTGTCGAACCCTTGGTTTTGCCATCGAAAGAGCACAATCAGAAGCACATTTACGACAAGTAAATCAGGAATTAGAACGAGCTTCACGGTTAAAATCAGAATTTTTGGCCTCCATGTCCCACGAATTAAGAACACCTTTAAATAGTATAATTGGTTTTTCTGAATTGTTACAAAGACAGGGAAAAAATGATTTATCACTTCGTCAAGTTAATCATATTCAAACAATTTCTAAAAGTGGACAACATTTATTACAATTAATAAATGATATTCTCGATTTATCTAAAATTGAAGCGGGAAAAAGTGAGTTAAATTTACAACCAGTATCGATTCAATTATTATGTACAGATTGCTTAAAAATGATTCGGCCACGAGCGGAGAAAAAAAGATTAACTGTTTCTTTTGAATTCGATTATAATATTGAAGAAGCTATTTTAGATGAACGTCGAGTGAGACAAATTGTAATTAATTTATTGTCAAATGCGGTTAAATTTACTCCCGAACAAGGGAAAATAAAATTATCAGTAAAATTGGCTTATGGAGCGGAGTTATTAACAGAAAATAGACCCGATTCTAGTCCCATAAATACTAGCACACCTTACCTTTGTTTAGAGGTTTCTGACACGGGAATAGGTATCCCCCTTGACCAGCAAAATTTATTATTTAAACCGTTTCAACAGGTAGATTCTTCATTAACAAGACGACATGAAGGAACAGGTTTAGGGTTAGCATTAACTAAACGTTTAGCAGAACTTCATGGGGGAACTGTTTCGATAGAATCGAGGGAAAATGAAGGTAGCACTTTTCGGGTTTGGTTACCATTAACGGAACATCGTATTCAATTAAATGCCTTAAAAAACTCGGAATTTAGTTTAGCAAATAATTCCTTATCCGAAAATAGAGAGTCGGCTATAAATCCGGATCAAAAAAGAATTTTGGTAGTGGAAGATCAGCCTTTTAACCAAGCATTAATTACCGAAGTGTTAGAGATAGAAGGTTATAAAGTGGAGATTGTTTATGATGGTGGTACAATGTTAGATATTATCGAAAGTCCGTTAATTAATGCTCAAAATTTACCTGATTTAATTTTGATGGATATTCAGTTACCAAATATAGATGGATTGCAACTTATTGGTTATTTAAAAGCCAATGAAAAATGGTGTAATGTGCCGGTAATTGCTGTTACTGCGATGGCCATGTCAGGGGATAACAAACGTTGTTTAGAAGCAGGAGCTGACGATTATTTAAGTAAACCTTTAGACTTGGAAAAATTAACGAATTCTATCCATTTTTTACTCAATAAAAATGACAATAATAAATAATATAACCTTATTAGAAACCACTCTTGCAAAAGTTAATTACCACCGAAATAAAGTTACAATTATGATTAATTCTTATCCTTATATCTTATTAGTTGATGACGAACCTTTTAACCTGTTATTGTTAGAGGAATTATTATTAGATGAAGGATATAAAACCATTTCTGCTAATTCGGGTTTTGAAGCGTTAGAAATAGCAAAAGAGTCTCAACCTGCTTTAATTTTACTGGATATAATGATGCCAGATTTAGACGGTTTTGAAGTGTGTCGTTTACTACGAGAAAATCCTGATTTACAAACAATTCCCATCGTATTTTTAACTGCTTTAGATGATGATAATTCCCGCATTCGTGGGTTAGAATTGATGGGAGATGACTATCTAACCAAGCCCATTAACACGAATTTATTACTGACAAAAGTTAAGAATATTTTAGACTTACATAAACTCAGACAAAAGGCAAATATTAAAGCAGTAACCGAGGAAAAAGTCTCGGACAAATTACGCTTATTTGTACCAGAACAATTTTTAACTAGAATTGCTCCCACGGGAGTAGATTCCATTAAATTAGGTCATGGAAATGAGGAAGAAGTGACGATTTTATTCTGTGATATTCGGGGTTTTACGACTATTTCTGAAAACCAATCTGCGAGTAATACTTTTCAATGGTTAAACGTATTTTTTACCTTAATGAATGAGATAATAGTAAGCGAAAATGGCTTTATTGATAAATTTTTAGGTGATGCTTTAATGGCGGTTTTTGATAGAAATGAGCACCATTGTGGTGACGCAATTAATGCGGCTATATTAATGAATAAAAGTTTAGAAGACTTTAATCAAAATCTTAGGGAATATAACTTAGAAACAGCGATTAAGATTGGGATTGGTATTCACACTGGTAAGGCATTAATTGGGACAATTGGCGCTAATTCTCGCATGGATTCCACCGTAATTGGAGATGTGGTGAATACAGCAGCGAGACTTCAGGAATTAACCAAAGAATATAACTGTTCAATTATTACCAGTGGTGAGGTAATTAATAATCTTAAAAAACCCAATTCTATTAACTCTAATTGGTTAGATAATATTCAACCGCGAGGTAAACAACAAACCATTGAAATCTATGAAATTTCGTAGTTACGAGCCTAAGAAATCCGATTTTTGCCAGTTTGTTTATTCTTCTCGTTTAATTTTGGTTAAAAATCGGATTTCTAATTATAGTAATTCCAAATAAAAATTAAACAAAAGTTTTTAGTTTGTTGTTGGACTTTAGTCCTAAGAAGCGCTAAAGCGCAACTACGAACCTATTTTTCAACTGTTTTAATCTTAATTGGAATCACTATAACTGTAGGGTGAGTTATGCTCCGCGTAACCCACCACAGAATGATTCTATACTTCCTGTTTTTTCTTCGATTTAAAAGTGGTGATCATAGCACCAAGAGTAACAAGACTCAGGAGAGAACTCGGTTCTGGAACCGAGGTTGAATTTGCTGGTTGAACCGTAATCAAATTTTGACTACCAGATACAGTTGTCATGTTGCCTTCAACATAATAATTAGTACCGAAACCCTCCAAATTACTCAAGAGAAAATCTAGATTGATTGAATTCTCATAGGCGTAACCCATGTCATGTTGGAAAAACTTACCAAGATTGTAGTCATAGTAAAAAGCTGAGAATTCAAGGGAAGGAATAGACCTCTTGCGAAACTCTAAGACAAAAGTATAGTATAATTTCAAAAAACGTAATATGTTAGTAAAATATATGAACTATGAAGAAATAAAAAATAAAAGTAGTGAAGACTTTAAACGTTTAACAGGAGTACATCCTAAAACTTTTCAAAAAATGGTTGAAGTTGTTAATTGTCATATTTCAGAACATAAAAAAACTGGAAGAAAAAATAAGTTAACTATTGAAGACCAAATTTTATTAACCTTAGCTTATTATCGGGAGTATAGAACATATTTTCATTTAGGTAATGACTATGGATTAAATGAATCAAATGTTTGTCGAACTATTAAAAAGATTGAAAAAATTTTAATTAAATC
>JAABRE010000020.1 GCA_011391125.1 Synechococcales cyanobacterium S06 | reverse complement strand
GGCGTTGCCTAATCCTGAGATGAAATTGTAGGGGCAGGGTAGGCACAAGACCTACCCCTACCTGGTGGCCCCCCGAATCCCTGATAGGGTAGGGGCAGGGTAGGCACAAGACCTACCCCTACATTAACCTAAAAACGATTAACTGATTTTATTATCATAATTGAAAGAATGCGCAATTTTGCACAATAACGTTACTTTTTGCGTAAACCTTTGGAAAGATAAGCTAATAAGAAGGTACTAAAAAAAGCCATACTAAAAGTATAATTTAGGTTAAAAAAAATGACACTAATAATTAATACGAAAAAAAAGAGTGTATTGGTGACTAAAAAATTATTAATCTTCTGATTTAGCTTCATCATTTAATTCTTTTAAATCCCTTTTTTGTTTTAATTGTCTCACTATTTCTTGAGCAATACCAGCACTTAAACCAATACCAGCTCCCACGGTGGAATACTGTTTATATAACCTTTGATAAAATTCAGTATTATAACGATATTTAGTCATGTCAGGTTGACCGATTCTAGCGACGGCTAAACCTAACACCCAACCAACACCTGCAGTTAGAAAACCTGAAAATATTATGAGTTTAATATTCATTTTGCTCTCTTTTTTATTAATTTTTCTGCTTAATTTTCTCTTTAATAAAGAAGGTGATGAGGGTTAATTACTCCCTCATAAATTTACTCGTTTTCGGTGGAAGTTTTTAAACTTGGGATAATTTCTCCTTCATTTTCTGCTAAGGTTAATTGAGGTTCAGGAGGCTGTTTTTTCTCCGGTGGTTTAGGTTTTTTCGGATTTAAAAAACCATCCTCAAATTCTTTAATGACAATGTATAAAATCGGGGTTAATAATAAACTTAAAAAAGTGGAAATTAACATTCCCGAAAATACGGCCGTACCTAAACTCCAACGACTCATCGCTCCTGCTCCTGTAGCAATGACGAGGGGGGCAAAACCCACCAAACTAGATACGGCCGTCATCATAATCGGCCGAAAACGTTGCTCCGCTGCAAAAATTGCCGCTTTCGTAATACTCATTCCCAATTGTCGAGATTGGTTGGCAAATTCCACAATTAAAATACTGTTTTTGCTTGCTAAACCAATGAGCATTACTAAGGCAACTTGACAATAGAGGTTATTGTTGACCACTGGCCACAAGCTACCTACCTGAAGCACGTTGGCTCGAAACCATATCCCTGACAAAGCCCCCAACACTCCTAATGGTACAGTCAACATAATAATTGTTGGGTCAACATAACTTTCGTATTGGGCAGCCAACACTAAAAACACCATCACGAAACCTAAACCAAAGATAATTGGTGCTGAACCACCAGAGGATTTTTCTTCAAGTGCTGACCCCGTCCATTCGTAACCAAAACCAAGGGGTAATGTTTCCTTTGCCAATTTTTCCATGGCGGCGATCGCCTGACCCGAACTATAACCCTGAGCTGGAGCACCTTGCACCTTGATGGAAGGATAGACATTATAGTGACTAATAGTTGGCGGATAAACAAACTCATGAACTTTAACCAAATTGCCAAGGGGAATCATCTCGTTATTTTTCGACCTGACGTATAAACCCTCAATATCTTGGGGTTTGGCGCGAAAATCCTGATCAGCTTGAACATAAACCCGATATTGTTTATCGCCAAGGATAAAATCATTCACATAGGTAGAACCAAAAACCGTTTGAATCGTATTAAAAATGGTATTTAAGTCCACATTTAAAGATTTGGCCGCATTTCGATCCACATCAATTTCCATTTGCGGCGTATTGGTGGTAAATAAAGTATAAGCAAGACCGATTTCCGGCAATTCATTGGCTTTTTTGATCAGATTTTGCGTGTTGGCGATCAAATTTTCAAGGGGTTGACCAGAGCGATTTTGCACTTGTAATTCAAATCCTCCCGTTGAACCCATACCATCCACGGGAGGAGCGTTGACTGCTCTAACCGTAATACCTTTTAAAGCTTGAAACCTTTGATTAAGTCGAGCAATAACGCCAAAAACCGATTTTTCAGGACCTGATCTTTCTGACCAAGGTTTCAATTTTACAAAGGAAACCAGTTGATTTGAGCCATTGCCTTCAAAACCAAAGCCCGCTCCTTCAAATCTGGTTTCCACTTCGGGAAATTCGGCGATAATTTTATCAACTTCCTTGGTTTGTTCAATGGTGTAGTTTAGGGAAACACCGGGGGGAGTTTGACCAATGATGAGGAAATAACCCTGATCCTCTTCGGGAATAAACCCCGACGGCACTGCTTGATAAATCAAGACTGTTGAGACTAACCCCGCAATAAAGATTCCCACAATCAGGACTTTGATTTTTACCAAAAATTCTACGCACCGTCGATATTGAGTGGTAATCCAAGCAAACATTTTATTGAACATTTCAAAAAACCAACCTAGAAAACCCCTCAAAGGTGGTTGACGACGTAATAAAATCGCTGACATACTAGGGGAAAAGGTCAAAGCATTGATGGTGGAAAAGATGATCGCAAAAACGATGGTTAAAGCAAACTGTTTATAAACAATTCCTGTTGACCCCGGAAAAAATGACACGGGGATGAATACCGCCAACAAGACCACAGAAGTCGCAATTACCGCTCCTCCTAACTCATTCATCGCGTCCAAAGCTGCTTGTAGAGGTTTCATTCCTTGGTTAATTTTGATAGAAATTGCTTCCACAACTACGATGCCGTCATCCACAACTAACCCCGAAGCCAACACACAAGCAAACAAAGTCAACTGATTGAGTTCAAAACCAAAGACCAATAAACCGGCCATTGCACCAATTAAAGACACGGGAATGGCGATCGCCGGAATTAGAGTAGTTCGCCAATCTTGCAAAAATAGGAAAATAATCAGGATTACTAAAGCAATGGCCATCAGGAGGGAAATGACCACCTCCTCAATGGCAAATTCCACAAATAAAGTGGTATCAAAAGCAATATCGGCCTTTAAACCAGCGGGAAAATTAGCGCGCAGTTCATCTAATTTGGCGTTTAAAGCTTTAGCGCTTTCCAGTGCATTAGCACCGGGTAACTGGTAAATTGAAATAATAATGCCCGGATTACCGTTAAAAAAGCTGGTAATATTATAATTTTCTGCCCCTAATTCTACTCTAGCAACATCTTTAACCCGAATTAAAGTACCCTCTTCGGTCACTTTTATCACTAAATCTTCCGCTTGTTTAACACTTTTAATTTTCCCAGAAGTACGCAAAGCAATTTCAAATCTTTGCTCCTCATTCATGGGTTGTTGACCAAGTTTACCAGCGCCGACTTGAATATTTTGTTCTTGAATACTACTAATCACATCTTGAGAAGTTAAACCCCTGGAAGTTAGCTTAATTGGGTCTAACCAAATGCGCATTGAATATTTCCTTTCACCAATAATAGTAGCACTACCTACCCCATAAACCCGTTTTAATTCATCTAAAACAAATAAGTCGATATAATTACTAATAAATAAATCGTCATATAAATAATTTCCTTTCTCATCTTTCTCAGAATAAAAACCGTAAGCTAAGAGAATACTTGACGAAGCTTGCTTAACTGTTACTCCCGTTTGTTTTACTGCATCGGGTAATTTAGGATTGACAACAGCTACCTTATTTTGGATGTTAACTTGGGCGATATTGCGATCTACATCAGTGGGAAAGGTAAGCGTAATATTACTAGATCCATCATTTGAGCTATTAGAAGACATATAGGTCATGTCCTCCACACCGTTAATTTCTCGCTCTAGAAGTGTGGTGACAGTTTCTTCGGCTGTTTTCGCATCTGCTCCGTTATAAAATGCGGTTACACTAATCTTAGTCGGCGCAATTTGCGGTAATTTTGAAATTGGTAATAATGGTAATGAAATTCCCCCAATTATCATGATAATTAGGGTACATACTGTTGTTAATACTGGCCGTTTGATAAAGGGAGTGGCGATGGAAAATAACATAATATTTACCCCAATAATTAATTAGATGAACCTTATTTTTTTCTCTAAATTTAGGATATTCCCTCTTCTATTTCCTCCTTATAATAAGTGGGACTTTTTTAACTGAATTTTCCTTTTTTAAGGGAAGTTAGGGAGAGCAAATCGTTAACTTTTTTAGATTACAAAGTGAGTTACATCAATGAATATCAACCAGATTAAAATTAATTAGGTTGTTTTAATTCACTTTTGACAGTTTCAGGAGCAATGGGCACTTGATCTCTTAATTTCAATATACCATCAACAATTAATTTATCTCCTGCTTTTACCCCAGAAATTACTTGATAATTTTGCCCTTGAATCTGACCTAACTGCACTGGTTTTTGTTTGGCAATCTGTATTTTTTCCCCTGTTTGTGATTTCCCTTCTTCGGCGACAAAAACGAAATTTTGCGCACCTAAACGGGAAATTGCCTCCGTGGGAACTAATACCCCCGGTTTTTGATCCCAAATTATCCTAACCCTTACAAATTGAGCATTTCTTAAGGCTTTATCATTGGCAAAAACCGCTTTTGTTAACACAGTTTGCGCATTTTTATTTACATTTGGGGCAATATAATTAATTGTACCAGTTACAGGAATTTTCGTATTTTTATTAACAAGTTCGACGGGAGTTCCTATTTTTAAGAGATCGATTTTTTCCACGGGTAAATTAATATTAATTTCCAAGTTTTTATTGCTAGTAATAGTCGTTAAAACCTGACCACGGTTAACATAATCACCCACTTTAACAGGAAATTCCCCCACAATTCCACTCACGGGAGCTACCACACTATTAAAAACCAAATTCTGGTTAATCGAAGCTAATTTCGCCTCCGCTTCGGAAATTCCCGCTTTTTCCTTGGACACACTAGCTAAAGCTCCCGCTATCCTTTCCTGAGCTGCTTTCATATTTTCTTGAGCTGAAACCACCGCTTCTCTAGCTGACTCTTTAACCGAACGTGAAGCTTTCACCGCTTCCATCGCAGCATCCCTCACTTTAATCGCTGCTTTTAAATCTGCTTCTTTGGTCGCTAAATCCCTTTTTTTATTGTCTAATTCCTGTGCCGATAGCGCTCCTTTATCTACCAAAAATTTAGTCCGTTCAAA
Source organism: Synechococcales cyanobacterium S06 (assembly GCA_011391125.1). Lineage (GTDB taxonomy): Bacteria > Cyanobacteriota > Cyanobacteriia > Cyanobacteriales > JAABRE01 > JAABRE01. Next base: position 61,047 of record JAABRE010000020.1, on the reverse strand, counting down.
ATTCTTTTTCGCCAACTCTAATTGGGCTTTTTGGCTAGTAACTCCCGCTTCTTTGCTCTCTAAATCAGCAATCCGTGCCTGAATATCAGATTCCGCTTTCGCCAACTCCGAACGACGACGGGAAATCTCGATTTGAGAGCCGTCTTTTTCCGCCTGTCTTTGTCTGTATTCCGCTTCTACCCTTTCTAAATCGGCTTTTTTGCTATTAACCACGGAAGTGGCAGCCTTGACATCTTCTTCTTTTTGTGTTGCTTCGAGTTGAACAATTAATTGCCCTTGACTCACACGTGAACCATTACTCACAGCAACTTTAAGAATTCGACCATCAATTTGCGGCGCTAAATTAACTAAAGAAGTGGCCTCTAAATTGGCCACATATTCGCTACTATTAATTAAAGTTGCATTTTCTAAGGTTTTGATGGTAACAGGTACAGCAGGTGATCCTCCTTGCTTAACTTCTGGTTTTGGACTACAAGCTCCTATGCTTAAAAATAGCAGTAATCCCAGGGGAAAAATTTGAGTTTTTTTCATAATTTTTCTTTTAATTTTTTTTGATTCAATTGATCAATGAGCAAAAAAACTTGTTTAATAATTATTAATTGTTTACAACTTTAACTAAATAGTTAAATAGAAATTATAAAACATTTTTCTTGAAAAAAAAAAAAGAAATCTTAAAAAACTTTACATTTAAAAATTTTAAAAGAGCGCAAATGTCTTTTTTTTCTTCTACGATCTGAAAGTCTCAAAAATGTGCTACCCTAGTAAAGCTGTCTTAAAACACACATTTGGGGTTTCGGGTGTTTCTCATGGAAGAAATCCGCCCAGATGGAGGTTTAACCCGAATAGGAGTTATAATCATGTCTGTCGTTTCCTTACAAGAATTATTAGAATCTGGCGTCCACTTCGGCCACCAAACCCGTCGTTGGAATCCCAGAATGGCCCCTTACATCTACACCGCTCGCAATGGCGTTCACATCATTGACTTGGTGCAAACTGCTCAATTGATGGAAGATGCCTACCAATATTTGCGCGCCCAATCTGAACAAGGCAAAAAAGTGCTTTTCGTTGGCACAAAACGCCAAGCAGCAGGAATTATTGCCCAAGAAGCGGCTCGTTGTGGTTCTTACTACATCAACCAACGTTGGTTAGGTGGTATGCTGACCAACTGGGAAACCATCAAAAAACGGGTTGAACGTCTCAAAGAATTAGAGCGTTTAGAAGAAAGCGGCGCTTTGGCGAAAAGACCGAAAAAAGAAGCTTCCGTTTTGCGCCATGAATTAGAAAAGCTGCAAAAATATCTTGGTGGTATTAAAACCATGCGCAAAATTCCCGACATTGTTGTCATCATTGACCAACGTCGCGAATATAACGCCATCAAGGAATGTCAAAAATTAAATATTCCTCTTGTGGCAATGCTCGACACCAATTGTGATCCTGATCCTATTGATGTTCCCATCCCAGCTAATGATGACGCAATTCGCTCCATTAAGTTGATTATTAGTCGATTAGCTGACGCTATTTACGAAGGACGTAACGTTCAAGCTGGTGGTGATGATGAATATGAGGAGTTCGACGAAATGGACGACTCTGATGATGAGCAAGACTACAGCGAATATGCGACTCCCGAAGACGGAGAAGAGTAAAACAGAGGGCGCAAAAACAGCGCCCCGAAGGGTTAATTATCTTTCATAATAGTGGTATAAAACGTTAGGAATAAGGACAATGACAGAAATATCAGCAAAACTGGTTAAAGAATTGCGTGACAAAACTGGCGCAGGTATGATGGACTGTAAAAAAGCCCTCAAAGAAAATGAAGGAGACATCACCAAAGCTTCAGAATGGTTGCGCCAAAAAGGCATTACCTCCGCTGAGAAAAAAGCCGGCCGCATTGCTGCGGAAGGTCTGGTTGATAGTTATATTCATACTGGTGGCCGAGTTGGAGTGCTAGTTGAAGTTAACTGCGAAACCGACTTCGTTGCTCGTGGCGAAAAGTTCCAAGCTTTAGTGCGCAATATTGCCATGCAAATCGCCGCTTGTCCTAGTGTGGAATACGTCAAAACCGATGACATCCCCGCCGAAATTGCCGCTAAAGAAACTGAAATTGAAATGGGTCGTGATGACTTAGCAGGCAAACCTGAGCAAATTAAAGAAAAAATCGTTCAAGGCCGGATTCAAAAACGCTTGAAAGAGTTAGCTTTATTGGATCAAGCTTATGTGCGTGACCAAAATATCACCATTGAAGAACTGATTAAACAAAGTATCGCTGAACTTGGTGAAAATATCCAAATTCGTCGTTTTACCCGCTTTGTTTTAGGGGAAGGTATTGAGAAAAAAGAAAGCAATTTTGCTGAGGAAGTTGCCGCTCAAACTGGCCAAAAGTAAGTAATAGGTAATAGATAATAGGTAATAGGTAAAAAATTGTTTTCACCAAACCTTTACTGTAGAGACGTTGCCTGCAACGTCTCTACACCATGAACATAGGAATGTTATATAGCAGTTTCCGATTAAGTGTTATATACCCCTCACCCCCCCAACCCCCCTCATCCCAAAGGGAGAGGGGGGAAAGAGAGGTAAAATGTCAAATGAAAATGCTATATCTATTATTTCCTATTATTTTATTAATAACTTTTCGGTTAATTACTAACAATAATTAGCCGAATTTATGAGTAGGGGAAAGATATTTTCTTACCCCTATTTTGCCTTATTAAATAGGTGGGCAATTATAGATAAATAATAATTTTTTGTTAGGTTTGAAGGTTAATTGCCCACCCTACCAAATATATATTTTAAGCACTAATTATGGTAAGAAAAATACAGGAAATTAAACAAGATTTAATGAATTTAGAAGAAAAAGTAGCTGATATTCAGGGGAATTTAAGTTACTTTTATGGTGAATATATTAATATTTTAAGTGCCGCAGTTAAAAAACAATTAGTCTTAGCAGCTTATCAAGTTTCAACTCAGAAATATCCCGAACAATTCTTGCAGCTTTCCTTTAGTCAAAGGGAAAAATACCAGAAAAAAATTAAGGAAATTTCCCAAAATTTTCAGCCTGATTCTTTTAATTTATCTACGGAAAATTCCCCAGCTAAAGATTTAGCAAAACAAATTTTAGAAGCTATGCTAAATCAATTAAATAATGAACCAAATGAATCTCAGAAGCAAACCACTGAAGCTAATTTAGAAACAGAAGAACAAAAGATTACACCTGAAGAAGACTTAGAAACCGAAGACCTAAAAATAACTAATCCTGAAGAACTATTATTTTGGCAACAAGAGTTAGAAATCCAAATTAGAGAATTATTGGATCAGATATCCAATCAAGCTAATCAAACTTTACAAAGTTATAATATCTTACCGGGTAAATTGCCTTCTAAGCTGTTAGAAATGGCCATTAAAGCTGAGGAAAAAGGTGCTCCCATGACGGGACCACCCAATCTTTTAAATGTTTTAATTGAGGCTAAAAATAATGATAAACCTGAAGATAGCAGTATTACTCCGGTGACAGCCATTCATTTACGTTTGACGGAAATCGAATTTGCCAATCTTCAATTAAGTAATCAACGTCAGCAAATTCGCAATCTTTTGGCAGAACTTGCTACCATAAAACAGAAATATAGCAAAGTCACTAAGGAGTTGGCGATCGCCTCAGCGGAGTCGGCTTGGCGTTCAAGTTGGTACGAAGATAGTTGATAGTTGATAGTTGATAGTTGATAGTTGATAATTAATAGTTGGGTATAAGGGAATTGTGAGTGAAAAACCGGATTTTTTAAGATTACAAAAAGCGTTGAGTGTGGAGGCCGAACGGGGTTACATTGACCTGGTTGGCAATCAATATAGTTTTAGCGAATTTTTGTTCATCACCTTTACCGAAAGTTCTCCCCTCGAAAATCCCGAAGATAGTCTTCGTTGGCTGGAATTGGGGGCGAAATTTGCCGAATATTCGGAACTTTCCCCCAACCAAAGACAAACTTTAGTTACCCAAACTCGCAATTATCTCCACCAGTTAAAATTAAAAATTGAACAACCAACCGAACCACCGAATCCCAAATTACCTCGCACTATTCCTCTGACAACCACCACGGGGGAAGTTCGATTAGATCAGCAATTGATTGACTTAAAGGAAGTTGGCCGAGGTCGAGAAAGTCTATTTAAACGCCTAAATTTACTCACTGTCAGGGATTTGCTCTTTTATTACCCAAGAGACCACATTGACTACGCGCGTCAAGTTCCCATCGCCTATCTGGACGCTGGCGAAACCGTCACCGTAGTAGGTACAGTCAAGCGCTGCAATTGCTTTACTAGCCCGAAAAATAAGAAATTAACCATTTTTGACCTAATTTTACGGGATCATTCCGGGGAAATCAAGGTCAGTCGCTTTTTTGCTGGTCCTCAGTTTAGTAATCGGGGTTGGCAGGAGAAAATCAAGGCTCAGTATCCCGTTGGCGCAATTATCGCGGCTTCTGGTTTAGTCAAGGAAACGAAATACGGATTAACTTTGGATAGTCCGGAAATGGAAGTTTTAGACAGTCACGGTGATCAGATAGAATCCCTCAAAATCGGCCGTTTATTGCCAGTTTACTCCCTAACTGAGGGATTACTCGCAGATGTCGTCAGAAAGGCTATTCTAGCTTCTTTACCCGCAGCAAAACAGCTTCAGGACCCTTTACCCAATGTTTTACTGAGTCAATATAGTTTGATTTCCCTACGAGAAGCGATCGCCAATATTCACTTTCCCAGCAATAATGAGACTTTAGGCAATGCTCGTCGTCGCTTAGTTTTCGATGAATTTTTCTACCTGCAATTAGGCTTTTTGCAACGTCGCCAAATTCAGAAACAAAGTCAAAAAAGCGCTCCCTTTATTCCCCAAGGTCAATTGAGCGAAGACTTTAGCAAAATCTTACCATTTAGCTTGACAAATGCACAAAATAATGTTATAGGCGAAATCCTCGAAGATTTGAACTCTTCCACACCAATGAATCGTTTAGTGCAGGGAGATGTGGGCTCTGGGAAAACTGTCGTCGCAGTTTTTGCAATTTTAGCGGCGATTCAATCGGGTTATCAAGCGGCTTTAATGGCTCCGACGGAAGTATTAGCAGAACAACACTATAATAAGCTGGTAAATTGGTTTAATTTATTGCATTTACCGGTGGAATTACTAACAGGAAGTACCAAGATTTCTAAGCGTCGAGAAATACATTCTCAACTGGAAAATGGGGAGTTACCATTATTAGTTGGAACTCATGCTTTAATAGAGGATAAAGTTAAATTTAATCGCCTTGGTTTGGTAGTAATTGATGAGCAACACAGATTTGGAGTTCAACAAAGAGGTCGTTTACTTTCAAAAGGAGAAGCACCTCATGTTTTGACAATGACAGCAACTCCCATTCCTCGGACATTAGCATTAACATTACATGGGGATTTAGACGTGAGTCAAATCGACGAATTACCCCCCGGAAGACAACCGATTCAAACAATAATATTAACCAGCAGAAAACGCAAACAAGCTTATGATTTAATCCGTCGAGAAGTGGCACAGGGAAGACAAGCTTATGTGATATTTCCACTAATAGAAGAATCGGAAAAATTGGACGTAAAAGCAGCAGTTAAGGAGTATGAACATTTATCCGAAACTGTGTTTCCCGATTTCCAAATCGTTTTACTACACGGGAAAATGAACTCTATTGATAAACAAAAAGCCCTCGATTCTTTTAGGGATAAAGAAGCACAAATAATTGTGTCAACAACGGTAATTGAGGTGGGAGTCGATGTGCCGAATGCAACAGTAATGTTAATCGAAAATGCGGAAAGATTTGGCTTATCTCAACTGCATCAATTGCGGGGAAGAGTTGGTAGGGGAGAGCATAAATCTTTCTGTTTATTAATGGCTGGAAGTAGTAAAACAGAAGCGATGGAAAGATTGGCAGTTTTAGAACAATCTCAAGATGGGTTTTTTATTTCAGAAATGGATATGCGTTTAAGAGGTCCTGGGCAAGTTTTAGGTACTCGTCAATCAGGGTTGCCGGATTTTGCATTAGCAAGTTTGGTAGAGGATCAAGAAGTATTAGTATTGGCGCGGGAAGCTGCGGAAAAAATTATTTTACGGGATGCGAGTTTAAGTGATTTACCTGCTATTAAAAAGGAGTTAGATTTGCGTTATGAAAAAATGTTAGGCACAGATATTTTAACGTAAATTTGATTGGGTAATGATTTTAGTTTAGCTAGTCGGGTGCGTCACACAAAGGAGTTATAATTATGATCATTATCTGAAAAATGTGACGCACTTTACCATATTAGGCCAGTAAGAGACCTCACACAATTTATTACTATTAATTTTCAACTCATAACCTTAAGTGTTATTATGGGATATGTACCAAGTACCAGTGATCTGAATTAATGATAAAGTCTTTTGCTTGTAAGGAAACCGAAAAAATTTGGTTAGGGAAATATTCCCGAAAATTACCGAATGATATACAAGAAAGGGCTTTACGCAAATTACGTCAACTTGATGCTTCTTTGAGTTTTGATGAATTGAGAATTCCCCCAAGTAATCACTGAGAAGCTTTGTCTGGAAATAGAGTAGGACAATATAGCATTAGGATTAATAAACAATGGCGTTTATGTTTTCGCTGGGAAAATGGTACTGCTTTTGATGTCGAAATAATTGATTATCATTAAAAATTATGACAGATTCTTTGATAAAAAATCCCCATGTCGGTGAAATTCTTAAAATTGAGTTTTTGGAGGAGTTAAGTATTAGTCAAAATGCTCTCGCGCGTGCTATTAATGTTCCTCCTAATCGTATCCATGCTATCATTAAGGGCGATCGAACTATAACTGCGGATACAGATTTAAGATTGTGTCGTTATTTTGGCCTATCAGAAGGGTATTTCTTAAGATTACAAAATAATTATCAGTTAATGGAAGCAAAACGAAAGTTAGGAGAAAAGTTAAATCTTATTACTCCTTTTGAGCTACATTTTTGAAAAATTAATGACGTATCTTACCCTTTAATAAATAATTCGTTAAATAACGATACAGAAATAATCATAGTTTTACCAATTTCTTGAATATCATTGAAGTCTCGATCGCCAGTAATTAAAAAATCAGCTTGAGAAACAAGGACACAACTAATAAATTTAGCATCTTTTTGATCTCGATGAAAAATTACTTCCCGTGAAACATTAATGATTTTTGGAATTGTATCAACTTTTGTTAACCATTCTTGTCTAACTTCGTCTGTGAATGTAAATTTACGACGATTTAAAACCTCCTTATATTCAGCTAAAATTTCTGGAGAAACAATCCATTGATGTTCAGAATTATCACTAATAAATTCAATAATTGCTCTCGGTTTTTTCCCTTTCAATACAGCAGAAATTAGGACATTAGTGTCTATGATAACTTTTATTCTCCCCTCCGATAAGCGTCAATTTCTGCTTGTATTTCTTCCTCTGTAATATCTTGAATACCAGGAATTGCTTGAGTTTTATCAAACAATTCTTTTAATTCTTCTGCTAATTTTTGTCTTTCGGGATCAAGGGGTTTATTTTTATTTTGTTCCCTTTCTTCTCTAGCTTTAATAATTTTTTCTAGTAACAATTTTTTCGCAGATTCTGTGCCTTTGATTTTTTCTAATGTTAATAATATATCGTCTTGTTTTATTAACAAAGAAAACCCCTGTAAAAAGACATCTTCTGCTGTTTGATATTGCCCATATTTAAGGTAATTTTCGATAATTTTTTCTTGTTCTTTGGTTAAATTTAAGGTAACTTGCATAATTCTAACTCCTAATAATTTAACTTTATTATTGACAACAATTTTAACATAATTATAAGCCAGTAGGGTGCGTCACACAGAGGTGTTATAATTCTGATCATTATCTGAAAAATGTGACGCACCCTACCAACTACTTTATGTTGGGGTAGGGCGCAAGCGTTGCGTTCCTACCTTTTTTTCAGCAAAATCATTGTTTTTTTTTTCATTATTGATATAATCCCTTTGTCTAACTAAAAAAGGAGGCCTTTTTTATGGCAACTGTTGTTAATGATAATCAACCCCTGTTATTTGATGGTTTTGATGATGGTGTGATTATTCCCCATAATGCCAATTTAAGTCTATCTACTTTCTCGGTGGAAACTTGGGTGAAAGTCAATGAAATTAAGGATGATTTCCAAAATCTTGTAATGAAAGCAACTTCAGGTAGTGGTCAAGAAAATTATGGAATATTTATTAATCCTAACACAACACAAAATCGGTTTGAGTTTATAAATTCTGGAGGTAACTATCAAGTTGGTGATAGTAATAATTATCTCACCTTAAATGAGTGGGCTCATCTTGCCATGACCTATGATGGAACTAATTTGAAACTCTATGTTAATGGACAATTAGATTCAAGTTTTAAACCAACTGGTTCACCTCTCAAAAGTAATACACCTCTGTTATTTAGTGATCAAGAAGGTTATCTTTTCAGTGGTGAATTAGATGAGGTAAGAATTTGGAATTTTGCGCGTAATGAACAGCAAATTCAAAGTACATTAAATCAGGAATTAGTAGGGAATGAAACTGGTTTAGTTGGTTACTGGAATTTTAATGATCTTACTAATAATATTGTCAAAGATTTAACCGTTAATAAGAATAATGGAACGATTCAAGGAGGAGCAGTTAAAGGTGAAGGTGGAGCTCCTGTTATTGGTAATGGTGACGATTATATCATTGGTACAAATAACAATGATCAATTAAAAGGATTAGATGGGGAAGATCAAATAAGTGGACGAAAAGGCAATGATGTTTTAGATGGTGGAAAAGGGGCCGATATTTTAATTGGTGGACTGGGAAATGACACTTATATCATTGATAATGTGGCAGATTTAATTATCGAAAAAAGTACAAATGTTAACGAAATTGATACCGTTAAATCTTCCGTTAATTATACCCTTGGTAACAACTTAGAAAACCTCACTTTAACAGGTAAAACTAACATTAATGGTGACGGAAATAGTCTAAAAAATGTCATTACAGGAAATACTGGTAATAATATTCTCAAAGGAAATGCTGGGAATGACAACCTTAATGGTGGAGCAGGAAATGACACTTTAATTGGTGGATTAGGAGCTGATATTCTAACAGGTGGAACGGGTAAAGATCGCTTTCAATTTAATTCAGCTAACGAAGGTGTCGACACAATTAAAGACTTTAAAAATGCCGATGATGACATTCTGATTAACCGTCAAGGTTTCGGAGGTAATTTAACAGTTGGAACACTTCCATAAAATCAATTTGTGATTTTAGGAAGCAGTAATATTACCTCTTCTACTCGCTTTATTTATGACACAAATAGCGGCGGTTTATTCTTTGATTCCGATGGCAATGGTGCAGCAGCTCAAGTTAAAATTGCTACATTGAATAATGCTCCTTTTATTAGTAATACGGACATTATTGTGATTTAATTTGTGATATTGATTTGGTAAAAATTATTGTAGAGACATAGTATATTATGTCTCTACTCCTAGGGTTTAAGCTTATTATTTAGCCCTAATTTTTCTGATTTTCTGCAATTTCTTTAACAGTTTCTTCGCTTAAATTTAATGTTTGAGCAATTTGTTTCACCGTTAAACCTAAGGCCAATAAAGAGGGAATTGCTTGTTTTTTAGCTTTTAATTCACCTTCTTCAATCCCTTTTTCAAAACCTTCTTCAATACCTTCTTGATAAACTTTTGTTTGTTTGATGTCACCTAAACTAAACATTTTTTCTAGCTCCTTGTAATTGATTGTTGTCGCACTTTAACACTCTGTTTTTTAGCGCTAAAGCGCAACAACAAAAATAACTTAATTTTTCTGATTTTCAGCGACTTTTTTAACAGTTTCTTCGCTTAAATTTAAAGCTTTGGCAATATTAGGAATTGTTGCTCCTAAACTTAGCATAAACGGAATTGAAGCTAATTTTCCTTCTAATTCACCTTCCTCTTTTGCTTCTTGATAAACTTTTGTTTGTTTGATGTCACCTAAACTAAACATTTTTTCTAGCTCCTTGTAACTCATTTTTGGTAATTTGTAAATTAAAATTGTTTCGATGAATCTGATTAATTGTTCTCTTGTTACCTCATTCTCTGTTTTTAGTCTAACTTGTTTGACGATTTCTTGGCCTTTTTTAATAGCCTTTTTTTCTTGACTGATAATTAGATCTAAAATCGACATTTCTAAGGATGATTCTAACTCCTCATTCGGTAATTCATCTAAGTAGATAATCTTGACATTATCACTATTTAAAAGTGCTTCATACCTCCTTTTTTCGCCTATATCTATACTTTTTTGAGGGTAAATAATCACTCCTCTCCAATCATTTTCTAAGTCAGTCTGGTGTAAATACAGTAAGATTTCGCTAAAAAAACGGGAATAAAATTTAGCATCTTTTTGATATTGCACCTCTACAAAATAAATCGGTAATTCGGTTTTTTTAGTCAGGAAAACTCCATCTATTCTAAAGGAGAATTGTTTGACTTCCACCGAATCAAATTGATAGTTTTCTACTAGGTTAACTGGTTGTTTGATTAACTGGAATAGTAAGCTAGGAAACTGCTGAAATAATTGGTAAAAAAGCGTATCTGTTTTCATTTTTTCGCCTTAATTTGTCTGATTTTCAGCGACTTTTTTAACAGTTTCTTCGCTTAAATTTAAAGCTTGTGCAATTTGTTTTACCGTTAAACCTAAGGCCAATAATGAGGGAATTGCTTCTTTTGCCTTTATTTCTTTTCCTTCTTCAATCCCTTCTTCTTTTCCTTCTTGATAAACTTTTGTTTGTTTGATGTCACCTAAACTAAACATTTTTTCTAGCTCCTTGTAACTCATTTTTGGTAATTTGTAAATTAAAATCGTTTCGATGAATCTGATTAAATTTTGTTTTGTTACCTCGCTGTCTGTTTTTATTCTAACTTGTTTTACGATTTATTGGCCTTTTTTAATGGCCTTTTTTTCTTGACTGATAATTAGGTCTAAAATCGACATTTCTAAGGATGATTCTAACTCCTCATTCGGTAATTCATCTAAGTAGATAATCTTGACATTATCACTATTTAAAAGTGCTTCATACCTCCTTTTTTCGCCTATATCTATACTTTTTTGAGGGTAAATAATTACTCCTCTCCAATCATTTTTTAATTCGGTTTGGTGTAAATACAGTAAGATTTCGCTAAAAAAACGGGAATAAAATTTAGCATCTTTTTGATATTGCACCTCGACAAAATAAATCGGTAATTCGGGTTTTTTAGTTAGGAAAACTCCATCTATTCTAAAGGATAATTGTTTCACTTCCACCGAATCAAATTGATAGTTTTCTACTAGGTTAACTGGTTGTTTTATTAACTGGAATAGTAAACTAGGAAACTGCTGAAATAGCTGATAAAAAAGCGTATCTGTTTTCATTTTTGAAACTAATTTTTTTCTTGATTTTATTATAACCTAGTTTTTTGCACCGAATTATAGTAAAATTAGTTACTTAAACACTTTTTTGCTTCGATAAATTATTATGAAAAATATTATTGCCATGGTTAATATGAAAGGTGGAGTAGGAAAAACTACAGTAACAGTAAATCTGGCCACTTGTTTAGCTAAAAATTATCAAAAACGGGTATTATTAATCGATTTAGATACACAAATTAATGCTACTTTAAGCGTAATGCCACCAATTCATTTTGCGGAATTACGGGATAAAAAACGCACTTTAAAAAGCGTAATTCAACAGATAACTAAACCTAAAAATAGACTCTATGTTCCGATTAAAGAGATTATTAAGCGCAATATTTGTGGTATCAAAGGATTAGATATTATTCCGGGGGATATAGATTTATATGATGATGCAGAATTGGCCATGGGGATATTTGAAAAAGCAGAAATGTATCAAGATAACTTTTATAATTGTTGGGAAATAATGGAACAAAATTTAATTAAAACCATTTTACAACCAGTAATTAATGACTATGATTTTATTATCATGGATTTTTCCCCCGGAGATCATTTAATTACCAGAAGTGGCATTTTAGCTAGTGATTATTATGTTATTCCCGCAAAAGCTGAGCCATTATCTGTCGTCGGAATTGGTATTTTAGAGGGGAGAATTAGACAATTTAAAGAGAAAAATCAGACAAAAATTGAGTTACTTGGTATTAGTTTTACTTCTTTAGGAAGAGCTAGTAAAATGGCAGACAGTATTAAAAATAGACTCAAAGAAGACTTTGGAGAAAAGGCACTTTTTGAAACAGAAATTCCCATGAATGTATCCGTTGCTAGGGCAGTTGATGAATTTATGCCAGTGGTTTTAACTGAACCAAAATCATCAGGATCAAAAGCTTTTAATAATTTAGCTGAGGAATTTTTTGTTAAATATAGTTGGAAAACCAAAAAGAATTAATTATTTTTCTTAACAATTAAACCAAAGCTCCACCGCAACTTGAGCCACTTCCTGCTGTGCAACCATAACAGTAATTAGCGGTTTTTATGGTGTTAATTATATCTAATTTACCAGCTTCTAATAGGTGAGTTACTGTTAGTTTTTTCCCTGTTTTTGTGGTGGAATTTAGATTCTCCATCTGGTTAAAATCGCAATCATAGATATTTCCTAAGTAATCTATAGAGAGTTGATTACGACACATGAGATTGCTTAATATTTCACTATTGTGATGATTTTCTAAAAACTGAAGGTAAGGGGTATATAAATTCGCATATTCTAAATAATTTTTAATTCTACCAATGGGTAAATTTGTAATAGTAAATAGGTTATTAAATTCGATCTTAAATTTATCAAATAGATACTTTTTATAGTCTATTTCTAATAGTTTTTGCGGAGGAGTAAGGGCAAATTTGTCATTTCTAGGAATGGGAGGATTATAAACTAAATCTAGGATTAATTCTGGGTTTTTTCCATATCCTAAATCGTTTAATTTTTGGATTGCTTGAATAGATTGATTATAAACTCCTGCACCTCTTTGTTTATCGACATTATCTTCTAAATAACAGGGTAAAGATGCAATTACTCTCACTTGATTTTGCGCAAAATATAAGGGTAATTCTTTATATTCGGGTTCAAAAAATACGGTTAAATTGGACCTCACTATAACATTTTTACCTGCTTTTTTTGAGGCTTCAACTAATGGTTTAAAACCATAATTCATTTCCGGAGCTCCTCCCGTTAAATCCACGGTTTCAATCTGGGGAAATCGGTTAATTATTTCGATTAATTGTTGACAGATTTCTGGAGTTAATTCTTCGGTGCGTTTGGGACTTGCTTCGACGTGACAATGATGACAAGCTAGGTTACATTTTTTCCCTAAATTTATCTGTAATACTGTTATTTTTGTCTTGGTTAATGGGGTTTTAATTTTGTCTTTAAATGGGATAATTTTTAACTCGGTTGCTATCATTTTTACATTCCTAATTTTGGAAAATTTACTGTCTTGTAAGGTGCGTCACAATCAAAAATTATTTGAGTGATAAATTATCGGTGTGACGCACCCTACCTAGATTATTAACAACATTCACCTGTGGGACAACATTCGGAATTACTGTTAATTTCTGTCAGATTATAATTAATTCCTTTTGTCTCTTTGGGGTGACGAATTGCTTTAGTTTTACAGTTAAATTCTGTCGCTTTTTCTAAGGGAATCTCCTCATAAGGTGGCACTGCAATTATATCTTTAGAATAGGGACTATTTTTATTAGTTAAAATCTGATAAGTTTTGTCACAAACTGCCATTCTTTCACCACGACAAAAGGTATGGTTATCATCGTCTTGAACTTGTTTCCAAGGTCCTTTATAAACTACGGCTTGCTTCCTTTCCCAATACTCTCCTTCTTTGCCTTTATAGGCTCTAACTGTCATGCTTCTAAATTCAATTCCATCAATTGTTTGCCAAGGTTTTTCTTCTCTCGTTAATATTTCAATACCATAAAAACCAGCGTCTTCAAACATTTTTAAAAAGCCATCTTCTCGAAAAGCTCCTGCGATACAACCACTCCATAAATCGGGATCATTAATGATAGTTTCTGTTACATTTTCATCGCAAACTATGTCAGAAATAACCGCTCTTCCACCGCTTTTTAAGACTCGATAAATCTCCTGAAATAATTGTTGTTTATCAGTCGGTTTTACTAAGTTTAAAACGCAGTTAGAAATGACCACATCGACGCTATTATCTGCGATTAATGGCTGTTCTTTTTTGAGGCGATCGCCCTCGCTTTCATATTCCATCAATTTATCTACAGAAGTAACCGGATTTTCCCTTAACCAATTTTCAACTAAGTCTAAATTTAACCTTAAATCTTGAATTTTACCCTTGACAAATTGCGTATTATGGTAGCCAATTTTATCGGCTATTTCTTGTTGATATTTGCGCGATAAATTTAACATAGCATCGTTAAAATCAACGCCAATAATTTTGCCATTAGGACCGACTTTTTGAGCTAAAATATAACAGTTTTTCCCTGCTCCTGAACCCAAATCTACAACTATTTCTCCTTCATTAACATAACGAGTTGGATCACCGCAACCATAATCTTTAGCGACTATTTCTTCAGGCAATATTTGCAAGTAATTCCCTTCATATTCAGTGGGACAACATAGACTAGGTTGCTGTTGTTTTGCTCCTTCCTTATATCGACTCAAAACTGAATTTTCAATATCATATTGAACGGTGGTCATAATTATTTTTCCTTAGTGATCCATTACAATTATACTGAGTATATCAAAATAAATTGTAGATCTAATTGATAAAATATAATATAATTGTGAAAGTTAATATTAGTATAAAATATTTATGGGAATACGTCAAGATACAATTTGGGAACAATTTTTAAAGCCAATTTTTCGGTTTATTATAGATGATGAGGAGCTGAAAAAACTATCTCAAAAACTAGACTGGGAAAAAAATTTAGACGATTTTACGAATCCAAATGTAATCTATCCAGATTATTATAAAACAGGCAATTTTCATGGTATTGAAGGAGGTTATTTAACCAAAACTGCAGCCCTTACCTATGATCCGATCACTAAATATGTATTACCACCCAATGAAATTTGGGTCAGGGAGGCCTTAATTAATAAAATACGAGTGAAACCTCAATATATTTTAGATTTAGGTTGCGGTACTGGTTCTACGACCTTAATGTTACAGGAAAAATTCCCGATCGCCGAAGTAATTGGCTTAGATTTATCTCCTTATATGTTAATAGTGGCTGATTATAAAGCGAGGATAAAAGATGTACCAATAAAATGGGTACATTGTGATGCTAAAAAAACTAATTTTAAGGGCAACAATTTTGATTTAATAACAGTTTCGCTGTTATTTCATGAAACTCCGGTGGCAATTTCTCAGTTAATTTTACAGGAATGTTTTAGAATATTAAAACCAGGAGGTGAGTTAATTATTCTCGACGGAAATCAAAAAACTTTACGTCAAACCGAATGGTTAAATAACGTATTTGAAGAACCATATATTAAAGATTATGCTAACTCTAGTATCGAGTCTTTAATGGGTGCAGCCAGTTTTCAAAATGTGCAAACTGATGATGTTTGGATTATTAATCAGGTAACAAAAGGAATTAAACCAATTCCTGTTTCTGATTATTCAGAGGGAGAATTTAGTTTTAGTTATTCGTGAAAAATATGACTTTGAAAGCTGTTTTATTTGATTTTAATGGGGTAATTATTGATGATGAAACAATACATCAAGAATTAATTGATGAAATATTAATTCTTGAAAATTTACGCCCTTTAGATTCAGAATATAATCAATTTTGTCTCGGTAGAAGCGATCGCCATTGTCTCACCAATATCCTGAACAAAAGGGGCAGAATAGTAATAGATGATTACCTGGATAAGTTAATTGAAACTAAAGCAAAATTATATAAAAATAAGATTGTAAATTTAGAAAAATTACCAATTTATCACGATGTTATTGATAGTTTACCTAGTTTAAAACAGGACAACTTATTAATAGGGATAGTTTCGGGTGCGTTACGTTCTGAGATCGAATTAATTTTAGAAACTAGTCAGATTTCGCCCTATTTTCAGGTGATTATTTCTGGTGACGAAATTAAAACCAGTAAACCAAATCCCGAAGGTTATTTATTAGCAGTAGAAAGGTTAAATTTAGCTTATCCAACTGTTAATATTAAACCCGAAAATTGCCTTGTAATTGAAGATAGTTTTGCGGGAATTCAAGCAGCCAAAAATGCCGGGATGCAGGTTGTCGGTTTAGCCCATACTTACCCCGTACATATGTTACAACGTCAAGCAAATTGGGCTGTCGATTATTTAAACGAACTTGAATGGCAAAGAATTAAATCAGTTTTTGCCGGAGAATGTTATACTACCAATTAGTATGCGGGGAATTAGCTCAGTTGGTAGAGTGCTGGGATCGCACCCCAGAGATCAGGGGTTCGAATCCCCTATTCTCCATTAATTTGGTGAAAATCTGAGAAGATAATCATGGGAAATAAACGGGCCAAAAAGACCTGAATTGTGCCATAAATTGTAACAACAAACTTAGTTTCACTTATTGGTCAAATAAGTGCAGTAACCGTTAAAGATTCCTCAAATTTAAGGAAGAGAAATACCAGGAATATTAACCCGAATTTTATAGATTGAAGTTTGCGCCGTAATATATAAAGTTTGCCAATCTTCATCTCCCCAATTGCAATTGGCGGGAATTTCTGGAGTAACAATTGTTCCTAAATGATTACCACTTGGATCAAATACCCAAATTCCACCTCCTCCCGTACAATAAATATTACCTTGAATATCAATTTTCATACCATCAGGACAACCTGATTTATTCGTTTTCATGTCGTAAAATATGCGACTATTAAGCAGTTTGCCATCACTTTGTACATCAAAAACTCGCAAATGATGACCGGATGAATCGTCGAGATAAAGTTTAGTTTCATCTGGGGAAAATGCTAACCCATTCGGACGTTCAAAATCATCAGCAACTAAAGTTAAATTACCATCAGGAGAGATACAATACACTCCTTGACAGGGTTGCTCTTGTTGTTCTAATTTAATCCCAAAAGGTGGATCAGTAAAGTAAATTGTACCATCACTTTTAACCACAATATCATTAGGACTGTTTAATTTTTTGCCCTGAAAATTATCAGCTAAAATCGTAATTGAACCATCTTTTTCGGTGCGAGTAACTCGTCTGGTATGATGTTCACAAGCGATTAATCTTCCTTGTTTATCTCTGGTTAAACCGTTGGAATTGTTACTAGATTCTCTAAAAATTGTTACCTTTCCTTGAGGTGTTAATTGGTACATTTTATTAGCAGGAATATCGCTAAAAATTAGACAATTTTTTTCAGCAAACCAAATTGGTCCTTCTGTAAATTGGAATCCTGTTGCTACCCGTTTAATTTTTGTTCCTTTGGGAAATAAAGCGTCAAAATTTGGTGATAAGGATTCTAAATAACCGACAGTAAATTGTAATTTTACCCTGTCTTTTCCCTTGTTTAATAATTGTTTAAGAGATTTTTTAAATGAGCGTAAAAATTTTAACATATCTATCTATTCTGGAGGATGGACAGCAACATGATGATTATACAAAGATAACCCAGCATCAATTTTTAAAACTATTCCTGTGGTAAATTTAGAAAAATAATCTGAGGCTAAATAAATAGCAGCACGACCAATATAATCAGGATTTATGGAACTATTATATAAGGGTGTATATGGGTGATATAAAGGTGTTTTATCTTCGTTTTCTTTAACCCAACCCGGTGCAATTCCATTGACTCTAATCTGATGAGGTGCTAAATCTATAGCTAATTCTTGAATGATCATTCCCAAAGCTGCTTTGGAAGCACTATAACTAGATTCACGAAAAATGGTAAATTGATGGATAGAAGTGAGGAAAATAACAGAACCTTCACTTTTTTTACTAATCATTAGTTCTGAGATTTTTTGAGTAAGATAAATTGGACCAAATACATTAGTATTAAATATTTGTTGCCAGTCTTCTAAATTAATTTGATTAATACCAATTTTATTAAATTGAATACCGACATTATTAACTAAAATATTAATATTAATCGAATTTTTAGTCAGATATTCTATTAATAAATCTGTGTCTTCAGTTTTAGTTATATCAGAAATAAAGCCTTTTGAACTAACAGAATATTGCGATAATTCTTGTTCGAGGTTGTTAACTTTTGATTCAGAAATATCAGTAAAATAAATATTAGCACCTTGTTTGGCCATTTCTAAAGCAATACTACGACCAATATTTTGACCTGCTCCTGTGATTAAAACATTTTTCCCCGCCAATAATTGATTATCAAAAACGGTTTGAGGTTCTTTTTCCCTTAATTGGATAACTGTTTTTAATTTAGGAGAAGGATCGATAAAAGATTCTAAAGCTACTTTTAAACGAGTTTTTAAGTTCATATTAATTAAAAGTCGATAAATTTTGCATATTCGGTTTGCTGAATTTTTTTAATTATTTCATCAAGGTTATATATTTGGTCAATTAAATTATCTGAAGATACTCTTTTTAATTTAGTTTGAACTAATGTAGAGGGCAAATCTAAATATTGAAAAACCCGATCTAAAGTAATTTGATGTTGTTCTGATTTTAGTAAATCATCTTCATAAACTAACTTTAAGTGAGGTATTTCTTGGAGTAATTTAATCTCTTTGAAAGCTATTTTTTTAGAAAAATTAATAGCTTGCAATAATTTTTCAAAACTAATATTAATCTTCGTTCTCTCCAATGGTTGTTCAGGTACGTCATGCCAATGTTGTCTGATATTTGCAGTACAAATAGATAGCCCCTGACGCAAAATATTACGTCTTTGTAAATAAATTATTTTCCATTCAGATTGGTATAATTTTAAGATAAATTTTTCTGGCGAATCAAAAAATCGAGAACAGATATGAATTAATTGATCTAACTTGAAATCACAACCATAAACGTTACTTTTTGCTTTTATTGCTTGACTTTTTAGATACAATGCAGGAAATAATACTTTTTTAAAATCTAAGTGAATAAATTTTATAAAAATTTCGCCATCACAAAAAATATCAGGATGGCAGTTAAGTAAATCAGCTAATAAGGTGCTACCACTTCGATAGTGAGCAAAAATAATAAATTTATTTTCGGGCATTTTTGACCTATTTAAAAAATAGTTAAGATAATCAAATACTTCTTTTGCTCTGGTTTTGATTTCTTTAGTATTGTTATTTGTCATGGTTATAAATTTAATTAGTTTGTTTTTTCTGTACGACGACGATCTAAAGAAGCTTTCAGCATTCTAACATAATCAAGGCGAGAATCATCTCGTTGTTGAATTCCTTTATTCATTTTATGTAAACGTCTTTTTGCTACTAATAATGGTGGATTTATTATGTTTAATTTTAACTCACTAGCGCGAATATACCAATTAGGAAATTCTGCCGCTTTCCACTGAGTGTCAAATTCACCAACACGGAAAAAAGCATCCCGTTTAACCATCATTGCAGAGGGAATATAACCTGTCATTAATTCCTGATTACAATAGATTTTCTGTTTCGTAATTTCATCTAATTCTGGACTATAAAACTGTTGTACTTGCCCAAATACTAGCTCAACTTCTGGATTATTAATAAATATTTCCAACTGAATTTTCAACTTATTTTCTAGCCAAAGATCATCAGCATCTAGGAAAGCAAAATAATCACCTTTAGCCTTACTAATAGCATAATTACGAGCAGCAGCCGTACCACTATTTGCTTGATAAAAATATCTTAAAACTGAACCAAAACTATTAACTATTTCGGCAGTTTTATCCGTTGAACCGTCATCCATTACGATAATTTCTAGCGGTTGATAATTCTGATTGATCACACTATTAATCGCTTCTGCAATATAGCGATCGCCATTATAAACTGGGATAATTACACTAATTAAAGGAAAGGATATACTCATTTTTTTTCTTAATCATAAATCATTAGTTTAATTTTATTTTATATTTTAAGAAACTTATTAAAAATTTGTCTCAATAATTTTCTTATATTAACAACAAAATTAAACTCTAAATTTTTTTTCACTGTCGGTAAATCTTTAAGATTTAATACCTGAGAATTATGAAACAAAATATTTAACTCTTCCTGAGTATTGTGACTCAAATTATATTCTGCCCAAATCATAAACCAAACCCATTGATTTTGATATTCAAAAATTTGTGGATTTGGCACTTCTCCTACTTCACCAAGAGCAATCAACTTACCTTCTGCTAATTTTAGTAACTCATCATGATGGCTATTTTGGTAATCTTGATGATAGACATCAGCAGCTAATATATCAACATATTCAGAACCAGGATAATATTTTTCGTAGGCATAAGCTTCATCTTCAGGAGTTAATCTCGGTGCATTAGGATTCCAAACCCAAATCAAATTATTTAAGTTATGGTAATTAGTATAGTGATCGTACATCAGCGTCCAAAGTTTTTTGAATCCCTCTTCACCAGAGCGATCGCCCCACCAAAACCAGATACCATTCATTTCATGAAAAGGTCGCCATAATACCGGTATTTTAGCTTGTTTAAGTTGTTTGAGATTTTTAGCAATATTATCAATTTTTTTGATCCACATAGAATGATATTTTGTTCCAGGTGTAATAATTTGTTTCCATTCTTCATCACTAACCCTACCTTTAACACTATTAAAAAAACCCAAACTATCATCATCAAAAGGTTTAACTTGGTGATACATAAGAGTAATAATAGCTCCTTTTTTGTGCTGTCTAATTGCTTCTTGGACAACTTTTTGTCTGTTTTTAGATCCCAAAAAGTCTCCCCCCCAAATGGCCGGATATTCTCTTGTTATTTCCCTGGTTTTTTCGGTTGAAAAAATTAGTTGATGATCATAATTATGTTGGCCACTGAGAATATATTTTCCCCTAATACTATATAAATAATTAAGTAGCTGATGCACTTCCTCAGAAGAATTGGGATTAATGGGTTTATAGGTGTTAGCTTTACACATAATTTTTTAGTTATTAATTATTAATTGGTTTGCTGTTTTCGTTTAATTGATTGTCTCAAAATTTTAAGTAAATTATGAGTATTTTGCTTATCATTTAAAGACAGATTAGTATCATGAACTCTTTTATGTAACAAAATTTGAGAAATAACCGCCATGGAAATTTTAGCATCCTGACACCGAGAAAACCAATCTACATCTTCAGCCACAGTAAATTCTGGATTTAAGTTACCAATTTTGGCAAACAAAGATTTTTTTACTACTAAAGTTTCCATGATTTTACCCACATGATCTCCTTCTAATAATTCGATTCTAAACCCCGGAGGTGAGGAATGTCCTTCTTCTAAAAAAAACTTAACTTTAGCCACAGTATATTCAATTTCAGGATGATTAATCATATATTCTACCTGAGTTTGTAATTTCTCAGGAGTCCACATATCATCACAAGAAATAAAAGCAATTAATTCCCCTTTACTCTCATCAATTCCTTGATTATACGCCTGTGCAATTCCTTTACTATTTTGTAAGAAATAACGAATTTGAGGAGAAGATTGGACAATTTGAGCAGTATTATCTGTGGAATTTCCATCTATAACAATAATCTCATAATTTTTATAAGTTTGCTTCAAAACACTTTCAATCGCAGTTGTTAAATATTTTTCGCCATTTTTAACAGCAATAATTACACTAACTAAAGGATTATTATTCATTAATTTATTTGAGTTTATTTTGATTAATTATTTTGCGGTGGTGTACCGATATATTCCACAATTGTTGGCTTATTTAAAGCTAATTTTTCGGGTATTTTACCCTCTTTACGATTACGATCTAAATGTCGTTTAAAAACCCTTAATAATCCCAATTCAACTATTTTTTTATCCTTAGTCATATTGTGATTATGTTGATGATAAAAAAGGGTAACTTCCTCTAAAACAACTTTGGCAATATTATTTTCCCAAGCACGAAAAAACCAATCCACATCTTCACCATATTTCATCCTTTCATCAAATAATCCAATTTGCTCAAATACTGATTTTCTATAAATAGCACTCCCAATATTTATATAATTATAGGGTTCATGAACCTTAACAAAAATAGGTTTATTTTCCTCAGTAAATCCAGTAATTTTTCTCTGTTGTATTAATCCTTGAACTAGAGCAATATTGGGATTATTAACCAGATAATTAACCTGAATTTGTAACTTATTTTCTGACCATAAATCATCCACATCTAAAAAAGCAATTATCTCACCTTGGGCTAATTTTATCCCTGTATTTCTAGCAGTTGCAGGACCTTGATTTTCTTGATAAATATAGTGAATTACCTCCCTAAATTCAGTAGCAATTTGTGCAGTTTTATCCGTTGATCCATCATCCACTACAATTATTTCTAAAGGTTGATAATTCTGAGCAATAACATTATTAATTGCCTCAGCTAAAAACTTTTCACCGTTATAAACAGGAATAATTACACTAACTAATGGACTGGGTTTAATCATCGTCATTATTTGATTATTTCTTGTTGTAAAATATTTTCTGACTCTGTTGCTAAATCGGGCGAACTTTCAAATAACCCAATTAAAGGATCTTCATTTTCTGGTTTTTTGACAGTATTTTCTAGATATTGATTAACCGCTTCACTAATAATTATTTCCGGTGATTGTCCTAATTTTAAAGCAAGTGGAATAATTTTTGCTTGTAATTCGGTTTCTGGTTGCCAATTAATTATTTGTTTCATAATTGTTACTTTTTATGCTTAAACTAATTATTTACCTAGATAAATTTTACAGAAAGTGTTGCTCAGTGTGCTCACCTTATCCTATATACTCCCTCACCCCCCAACCCCCCTCATCCCAAAGGGAGAGGGGGAAAAAGAAGCAAAATATCAACTAAAAATGCTATAATCGACAATTATCTAATATTAATAATTTTTCAAATAAATCCCACTATCAATATTAAATAGTTTCTTGACATTTAATACCTTTATTAAATGTTTTTTAACTGGAAATATTGTGCAGGTGACAAGATGGTAACACCTTCAATAGACTGATTAAAAAGATGACCAAAATGTTTAAAATCACCTGTTAAAAGATAATCTGAATTAGTAAAAATCGCACCCTGTAAAACCGGTCTATCTTTATCGACTAAATTCACTTTTAAAGGAAAAGAATCAATTAAAAAAGGAACTTGAATCATCGTAACTTTTGTCAGTAATTGCTCAAATACTTCCAGATTTTCAGTCTTCAAACGAACTAAGTTTCTTTCAGCTTCAATGACACAATATGTACTCGAAATTAAGCTAACATTATTTAAAGTCCAAAGTTGTCTTAATTTGGTTAATTTATAAGCGGCAGAAAATAAAATATTGGCATCTAAAAAAACTTTGTCCATCTTAAATTTCTGGTTTTTGATGAACAATTTTATTAGGATCTAAACCCATATTTTTGACAGATTCTACCGCTTCTTCATATTCTCTTAAATCGATCGCCGAATTTAACAAAAATTCGGCTACTCTTTCTTGAGAATAATTTTCAACTGGTAAAATTTCAGCCGGACGAATTAAAATTCCCTCCTCTTTTTCTTCCGCAATAACCAAACTCCCTTCTGATAAACCAAACCGTTTTCTCAAGTGTAAAGGAATAATTACTGCTCCTTTTTTACTTACCTTAGTCGTTTCAAAATTCGTAATTGTCATATTTACTCAATTAAGGCTCCTAAATACTGACATTATAACATTTTATTTTTGATAGGTTAAGACTCGAGTCTTATTTTTCTTGTTACTCAAATATTTGTCTAGGTTGTCTTTCTTTAGGATAAACCCAACCTACAAATTACCCCTTTAAAAATTGGTAAATAACTTCAGGAATTTGCTCAATATTAGTCCCTAAATTTAGATAATAACAGGGCAATTTCTGAGCAATTTGCATCATAATTTGACAAGCAGTTTTACCTGTATTTGGTAATTGTTTAATGGTACTTGGTACAAGTGCAGATAATCCCGTAGTAAAGTTAGTTTTCTCTAAATTTGTCTCTAATTTTCCCGTAACTCTGGGTATAAAAACAGCCTTCAAAGGAAAACTATTAATAATTTTTTCTGGGAAATGATCGTGCAAAAAATAAACGGCTTTTTCCTGCCCTAATTTTTCCCGATTACTAATAATTGGTTTCAAAAAAGGTAGTCGATCAATATCATCAGGTTTCTTCTTACCAGTGGAGTAAATACTATAAGCAAATGGCACGGGATTAGGCGTAATTAAAGTGTAATCATCACTGGCATAAAATAACTCAGAATTGAGACAAGATAAGGCCGTAGTTGACTTACCAGATCCTCCTTTTCCCACTAATAAAACCCCTCCTTCGGCTATTCCGACAGCTCCAGCATGAACCATTTGTACACCCTTTTTATTTAACCACAATTGCAAAATAGTTCTTAAGGGTGAACTGGTTTCCCAATAGGGTAATAATTCGTAATTATTAAGCCAATAAATACCCAAATTACGCTCATAATCTAACATACTTAAGGTATTAGCACCCCACATAAAAGATGTATGAATGCGATCATTATTTAAACCCCAAATTTCTCCCCGTTTTTGTAAGTGTTGACCTTCCCAAGAAGGAGGCGGAATTTTTGTATTAGTGGAGGTACTATCCCAGATACAAATTGTTAGTAATGGTTCGCAAATATGGGCAGTTTTTAAATGTGCTAAAGCTGGTATTAACCGATTAACTAAAGCATCTCCTGCAAAGGATAAACGAATCGGAAAACCGGCTATATTATAATCATAATCCCTCACTTTTGCTAAGGCTGCTTCTTGATAACAGTCATAGATTTCGTTAAAAAAAGCTAAGGGTTTTTGCTCACTATTCATTTAAAAAGTTTCCTGTGTTTTCGCATTTGGCCAACCCATCTCATCTACTTCGTGAATGGGATCAAGGGCTAATAATTCTTCCATGTCTGTATATTTTCCTAAAGTCGCAGGTTCAAATTTAAGTTTAGTTTCCACCGGTGTTATTTCTGTTATTTGATGACCATTTTTTTCCACGGGAATAATAATTTCTTCTGCTTTTAATTCCTCGATTAAGTTGTTAACTGATGACGCAATTTCTGCGGAATCTCCTTCATAAATGGCCTCCATTTTTGCCACAATTTCTGTTTGTGACATTCCCGTTTCTATACCATTCCAAATATCCGCTCCACTATTCATTAAACTGTAGTAATCTCCTTTTTCAAGATGGACAATTACTACTTCTCCGTCAATGGTTTCTTGAACAACTTTTGGGCTATTTATTTTAAAAGCAATTTGCATTTCCATTAAATTATACTTAGGTTAACTTTGTTTTAAGTTAGTATATACCCAATCTGCTAATTTTTAAAAAAGAGAATTATTTTGTTAAAAGTTGTTAACAATTAATGGACTATTGCTTCAAAAGACAAGGCGATCAAATATTGTTACAAAAAAGAAATCCGATTTTTTTTGCGAAAAATCCAGCAAAAAAGCTTAAAGATTTGGTTAAAAATCGGATTTCTGAATAACTTTTTATGATGGTAATTTTAAAATATGTCCTATTTTTTTTGTTCCTCTAATCGCTATTTGAGTCGGTAATTGCCATAAATTATCCAAGTTCCATCTTTGTTGTATATATTCAGCAAAACCGATTAAACTAGGTTGATTATCTGGATTTTTACTTACTCTTAAATAATTAAAATAGTCAGATAAAAATCTCCCAAATAAAGGAATATTTTGGTTTTTTGTTAACTGATATTCCCGCTTTTCAAACTTAGAAATATTTAGCTTATTTGTAAGTAAATTATCATATTCAGAGGAGGAAAAAACCTGTTTTAATTGCCAGAATAAATTAAGTAAAGGAATAAGTAAATTCTGGTTTTGTGCTTTTTCAGTTAATTGAGACCAATTAAGATTACTATGTTCTGAATTAAGAATAATGGTAGCATCTGCTAACCATTGAGGTAATATATGGGGATAATCTAAAGGAATTTGAGAGCAAATATATAATAATTGCTCCTGAGTATTGAAAATATTTACCTTGAAAGAAATATTATCTAATTTAACAGAAATAGTCGGAAAAGAATCGACCGATGATTGTCCGAATATCCGCCAATGTAAATGTAAAAATTGATTATTTTCATTCCAGAAACCAATTTTAGGATACCGATTAATAAAATTATTAGATAAGGTTACTTTAGATTGCCAACCAATTTTTGTTAATAAATTATAAGCATTAAAAACATTAGTTTCATCTACAAAAATATCTAAAGTTTTAATGGGTTTTACCTGAGAATCTTGATAATAACTACTTAACGCAATATCCCCTAAAATTAGAGGATTAATTCCCTGATTAACTAAAGTTTCTAAAACTAATTCTAACTGTTTTAACATTAACTGATTATTATACCAATTACGGCGATAAACTCCCTTAAATCGAGTCATATAACCATCACCCCCCAGCCGGGGTTCTACTTGATATTTAACTAAATTGGAATATAATAAAGGAAGTAAATAATAAGAAGGTGAATCCAGATTTTCTATATCAACTAATTCTAGCCATTTTTCCCATGTTTTCAGACAATTTTTTTCGGATAAAATTGCCGTTTGTAATAATAATTGATGTTCTAAAGATAAATTAAAGGACAAATACTTACTATAATTCATATTTAACAACCTCAAAAAAAATTTAACCTATAATACCAGTTTATGAACTTAAGGAGATGATATTCTATTATTTAGATTAACCTAAAATTTAACCAAGCTAATGATTAAAGAAATAACAACCACCACAGTTAAAAACGAGAATTTTAGTCCCGAAATCGACTTACTTTTATGTTGTAGTCGCACAAAAGTTGATTCAATTACGAGGGAAAAGATCAAAACTTTGATAAAATCAGAGTTAAATTGGGAATATTTTATGGAATTAGCCCTTCAACACTCAACAATTTTACTTGTCTATCAGAATCTTAATAATATTTGTCCAGATAAAATTCCCTCTCAAATAATTAATAAACTTAAAAAAGATTTTCGTACA
This sequence comes from Synechococcales cyanobacterium S06, assembly GCA_011391125.1. Taxonomy (GTDB): domain Bacteria; phylum Cyanobacteriota; class Cyanobacteriia; order Cyanobacteriales; family JAABRE01; genus JAABRE01. The sequence goes on along the minus strand of JAABRE010000020.1, from coordinate 33,996 downwards.
AACAGTTTAAGAAATCTTTATTTAACTAGGGAATTATTGCAAATAATCGACTTATTTAATAACCATAATATACCAATTCTTTGTTTTAAAGGACCTCCTTTAACAAAATCTATTTATGGAGATTTGTCTTTGCGTCAATTTAGCGATCTTGATCTGCTAGTATATGACAAAGATATTGTCAAAGCGAAAAATTTATTACTCGATCAAGGTTCGAAAATGCGCTTTCATGTTATCGAATTAAATGAGACAGAAAAAGACACTTTTATTACCTCAGAAACTGTTCATAAATTTGTCAGAGAAAGTGCCTATGAATTTGACTATTATCAAGGTAATTTTATCATAGAATTACACTGGGGTGTAATGCCTAAATATTTTGCTTTTCCCTTAGAAACTGAGGAATTATGGCAAAATGTAACCACGATTTCTCTCTTAAATCAAAACATTCCTACCCTAACTCCAGAATATAATTTATTACTTTTATGTGGTCATGGAAATAAGGATTTTTGGGATAAATTATCTCGTGTTTGTGACATCAATGAATTAATCTTAACTAATCCAAATCTTAACTGGAATTTTATCTTTGAACAGGCCAAATTACGGGGAGGATTATATATACTTTTATCCGGACTTTTATTAGCTAATAAATTATTACAAACTCCTCTTCCAGAATTAGTTTGGCAAAAAATAAATGCAGAATCGAACATAAATCTGATCGTTCACAATGCACAAAAATGTTTATTTGTCAAGCCAGAAGAACAACCAAATAAATATCAATTATTTTTCTATCATCTGCAAACAAAAGAACGTTTGCAAGATAAATTATGGTATATATTCAGTTTAATATTTACCCCGACTCCTTCAGACTGGATTTTCTTACCTAAAGCAAATATTCCGTCTATTTTGTATTACTTAATTAGGCCGTTAAGACTTCTTTTTGTAGCATTTTCAAAAAAGATGGCTAAGGGAACATAAATCCAATTTTTAACCAAATATCCAGGAGCAAAACCGAAAAACCGGCCAAAATGAATCTTAACCTTTATTTTTAGACTGCAAAAACTTAATCATTTGTTGGTCATCACCTTTGATATGGTGAACCAGCCAATTTGTAAGAAATTTAGATAATTCCACTGTGATAAATTCTTCATGGTCATCAAATTTATGCTTAATTTGTAACACTTGAGCCGTTAGTTCATCATGTTTTAATTTGTGAGTATGATAATGGGGATAATGGGAAGATTGCATTAATTTTTCCTCAGTAGCAAAATGCTCTTTGGTATATTTAATTAACTCGTAAAGTGTGGGTTTTAAAACGTCTTTACCCTCACCTTTCATCATCGCATTATGTAACACATTAATAATATCAAACAAGTGTTTATGTTGCCGATCTATTTGAGAATTTCCTGTTTCGTATTCCTTACGCCAAAATGCAATAGACATAATTGTAGTTGATAGTTGATAGTTAATAGTTAATAGTTGATAGTTAATAATTGATAGTTGATATAGCGCTTTCCCTATTTATGAGGTATGTTTTCCCCCCTCTCCCCTTGGGATGAGGGGGGGTAGGGGGGTGAGGGCTGTTCCCTATTTATGAGGTATGTTTCCCCCCTCTCCCCTTGGGATGAGGGGGGGTAGGGGGGTGAGGGCTGTTCCCTATTTATGAGGTATGTTTTCCCCCCTCTCCCTTTGGGATGAGGGGGGGTAGGGGGGTGAGGGCTGTTCCCTATTTATGAGGTATGTTTTCCCCCCTCTCCCCTTGGGATGAGGGGGGGTAGGGGGGTGAGGGCTTTCCCTATTTATGAGGTATGTTTTCCCCCTCTCCCTTTGGGGTGAGGGCTGTACCTTAAAAACAATTATCAACTATCAATTGTTTAAGAAGCCACCGAAGCAGTAGAACGACGACGACGACGACTAATAGTATTAGCAGGAGAAGAAGAATCTGAAGCTTCCTCTATATTTTGTAAGAGGAAAATTACCAAAGGATAACTTTGTAATTCGCGACGAGCTAATCTTTGTAAACTACTTTCAATTTCCAGTCTTAAATTGGTCCAATTAATCTCAGTTTCGCCATTTTGATTAGTTTCAAGAAAGTCATTCCAACGAACTTCAACGATTCTTTCCACTTCCTTAGTCATGATTTTTTCAAACAAAGATCGCTCCACCTTCGTCACCACACCCCGCAAATTAATTTCCGGTTCAGTCATCAATTTGCCTTCCGAACTAACCGTGGCCACAATGGTGATTACGCCATCTTCGGCTAACTGTTGTCTTTCCTTCATCACGTGTTCATGGACAACACCGGCCCGATCCACCAACTCAATCCCTGAAGCTACTTTACCAGTAACTTGGATGCTATTTTCGGTTAATTCGATCACATCGCCATTGTCAATAATGACCATATTTTCCGCTGGGATACCTTGACTTTGGGCAATTTTGGAGTGTTGCACCAACATTCGATGTTCCCCGTGGACGGGAATAAAAAACTTCGGTTTCGTCAAAGCGATCATTAACTTATGGTCTTCCTGTGCTCCATGACCGGAAACGTGGATTCCCTTGTCACGACCGTAAATCACGTTTGCACCCTGAATCATCAGGCGATCGATGCAATTAACCACCCCAATCGTATTACCAGGAATGGGATTAGCGGAAAAAATAATCGTGTCACCCTGTTTCACCCGAATATCACGGTGCTCCTTATTTGAAATACGAGTCATGGCCGCCAAAGGTTCACCCTGAGAACCAGTGGTTAAAATGACCATCTTATCATCAGGAAGACGGCGCATATTTTTCATTGGTTCAAACACTTCATCGGGACATTTAATATAGCCCAAATTGCGGGCATGAGCAATTACATTCAACATCGATCGCCCTACGACAACCACCTTACGGCCGTGTTTGAGAGCCAACTGTAGCACAATATTCAAACGATGCACCGAAGATGCAAAAGTCGTCACCATAATCCGACCGGGTGCTTGACTAAAAATCCTGTCTAAACTAGGATAGACGGAAGCTTCCGAAGCTGTATGGCCGGGAACTTCAGCATTAGTGGAATCACTCATCAGACACAAAACGCCTTTTTCGCCATATTCCGCCAACTTAGCCAAATCGTAATATTCACCATCCACGGGGGTATAGTCAAACTTAAAATCACCAGTATGAATAACGACGCCAAAAGGAGTTGTCACAGCAACGGTAAAACTATCGGCCATGGAGTGAGTATTACGGATAAATTCCACCTTAAAAAACTGACCAATACTAACAGTATCTCTGGGTAAAACAGTCTTTAAATTGGCATGTTGTAACAGGCCAGCTTCCTCTAATTTATCACCTAATAAAGCCAAAGCCAAACGTGGTCCATAAATTACGGGAATGTCCAATTCCCTTAAGTGATAAGCAATACCACCAATGTGATCTTCATGGCCGTGGGTAACAATCATCCCCTTAATTTTGTGGCGATTTTCCTTTAAATAAGCAATATTAGGTAATACAATATTAATCCCATGCATATCATCGCTAGGAAAACCTAAACCTGCATCTAAAAGCATAATTTCATCTTCATATTCAAAGACACAAGTATTTTTGCCAATTTCATGTAATCCTCCTAAAGGAATAATCTTAAGGCCAGGACCATTATTATTATTAGCACTAACTTTGGTATCTTTGGTAATCACTTTTTTTCTAACTGAAACTATTTTTGTTGCTTCCATTTTTGACCTCAAATGTTACGGTTTTTTCTTTTAATAGATAACTTGAAAAGTTTTCAAATTATCTGTTTTTTTTAGGAGTAAAAGGTGCAATATTATGCCCTATTTTTACTCAAAAATCTGTAGTTATTTCTATTATATAACAATTATAAATTTCTTGCGGTAGTTGCAATTCCTAAATTATCACTACCCTTAAATATCTAAAATTATCACAGTTTATTTATCATTTTTTTAGCCTATTTTATTTAACAGTTAATAGTAAACAATTAACTGTTTTAACTATTAACTATTGTACGGGCGAACGGCCGTTCGCCCCTACTATCAACTATCAACTGACAACTGTTTTAACACAGTAGCTAAATGTTCCTCTAAATTCGAGGGTAACTCATCGAGAGGTAAACGCAAACCACCAACTTCCCAACCTCTCATTTTTAAAGCGGCCTTAACAGGAATGGGATTTGTCGTACAAAATAGAGCTTTAAATAGGGGAAATAATTTCAATTGTAACTCCACCGCTAAGGTTGTATTTCCTGATTTAAAAGCATTAACCATCTGTTTTATTTCATTACCAACAATATGACTTGCTACACTTACAATTCCTGTTGCTCCCACTGTTAATAAGGGCAAAGTGAGGAAATCATCACCGGAATAAATGGCAAATGAACTATCAGTTAAACAGCGAATTTGACAAGCTTGCTCCAATATTCCACTGGCTTCTTTAATCGCGATAATATTCTCAATTTCCGCTAATTTAGCCACGGTTTCTGGTAATAAATTGCAACCAGTACGCCCAGGTATATTATATAGCATAATCGGCATTTGAGGTACTGCTTTGGCGATCGCCTCAAAGTGTTTAAATAAACCAGATTGAGGGGGTTTATTATAATAGGGTACAACCTGTAAAGAGCCATCTAAGCCTAATTCGGCGGCTTTTTCCGTAGCTTCAATTGCTTCTTTAGTAGAATTACTTCCCGTTCCAGCGATCACCTTGGCATTCTTACCAACTGTATTTTTAACAACAGTAAAAAGCTGATATTCTTCCTCTCTAGTAAGAGTAGGAGACTCACCAGTAGTACCACAAACTAACACAGAATCGCTACCATTTGCTACTAAATAAGCAGCCAATTTTTCGGCCACGGAATAGTTAACTTGACCATCTTCTGTAAACGGTGTCACCATGGCGGTAACAACACTACCAAACAAACATTCTGTCATATCAGTTATCAGTTATCAGTTATCAGTTATCAGTTAACTATTATCAGTTAACTATTTGTAATGAATTGTTAATTGTCAATTAATAATTCCGCAATTTGTACCGCATTTAAAGCAGCACCCTTTCTAATTTGGTCACCACAAAGCCATAATTCCAAACCATTAGGATTAGAAATATCCTGCCTAATTCGGCCTACCAAAACATCGTCTTTTCCGGTAGCATCAATGGGCATAGGGAAGTAATTTTTTTGCCAATCTTCGACTAATTCAACCCCGGGAGCCTTACTAATAATATCCCTAGCTTTTTGGACATCAAAAGGCTTTTCAAACTCCAAATTTACCGCTTCAGAATGTGCTCTTAAAACGGGAACTCTCACACAAGTAGGAGTTACCAATAAATCAGGAGCATTAAAAATTTTCCGCGTTTCATTGACCATTTTCATCTCCTCCTCACAATAACTATTGTCAGTTAAAGGGGAATTATGGGGAAACAAATTAAAGGCCAAAGGATAGGGTAAAATTTCAGCTTGCGGGATTTGATTATTTAAAATTGCCTGAGATTGTACCTTAACTTCCTCCATTGCTCTCGCTCCCGCTCCACTGGCGGATTGATAGGTCGATACAACAATTCGTTTAATGGGTTGAATCTGATGCAAGGGCCAAATTGCCACACCCATCAAAATAGTCGTACAATTAGGATTAGCGATAATACCGTGATGGTTTTTGGCGGCTTCGGGGTTAATTTCCGGTACGATTAAAGGTACTTCGGGAATCATCCTAAAGGCACTAGAATTATCAATCACCACAGCTCCCGCTTTAACTGCAATGGGAGCCCACTGTTTTGAAGTAGAACCACCTGCCGACGCTAAAACGATATCAACATCCTGAAAAGCTTCTTCAGAGACAACTTCGACGACTAATTTTTCACCCTTGAATATTATTTCAGAACCCGCCGAACGAGGGGAGGCTAATAATTTGAGCTTTCCGAGGGGAAAATTACGACTTTCTAACAATTCGAGTAACTCTTGGCCAACAGCGCCCGTAGCGCCTAAAATAGCGACATTAATTGGTTTTGACAAAACGACATCCTCCTGAATCTGAGTAAATAAGTGAATAAATATAATTTTTAAGCTTATGGGTAAATAAGACTTTTCTTAACCTTAAATTTAATATTGGGATTATTTTAACAGATATTCTTGTTTTCTTGATAACTTTCAAGATTAGGTTTGTAGTTGCGCTTTAGCGCACTCTATTAGGGCTTTAGCCCAACAAAGGGGATAATGTTTAAAGAAACAAAGCGGGAGGAATTTTTGACCAATTGTTAAAGCTAAAAATAGGAGTAAAAATTAGTACCACCGGGGTTATAAATAACGAAATTACTGTTAGTAATAACAAACTTAATTGGTAATCTTGAACTTACCCACTTATGAAATGTAAATAATTTGATTTTTTTAAAACCAAATTTTGTTACCTAAAAATAATAGTTATTTTTGAGTAGCAACAATATAAAGATCAATATGTTTATGCCAAATTAAAGACATTAATTTCTCAGTAAAAGACATCTTAAAAAATCGTAGCCATTTTGATTGATTACTTTCACCGATTACAATTTGAGTAATTTTGTTTTGTGCTGCCACATTAGCAATTGTTTCGGGTATATTTTGGCTAGTAACCTTTAAAAATTTACCGCCAAATTCGTGACATAATTTCTCACAAGTTTCCACATGAAGACTCTCATCTTTAGTTAAAAAACGGTCAGGATTGTTAATAAAAATAACATAAAAATCCGCATTCATATAATCAGCAATTCTCGCACCACGACGCAATAATTGAACAGAATTAGGAAAGGTAGAAACACAGACCATAACTCGTTCGTGAATAGCGCAGGAATTGCCACTTAATTGATAGTTATTCCCCGCTTCTTCCACCGTATTAGCAAATTCCCTTAAAGCTAATTCTCTTAAGGCAATTAAATGACGACGTTGGAAAAAATTATCTAGTGATTGTTGGATTTTTTCGGGTGCATAAATTTTACCTTCTAACAACCTTTCCTGTAAAGTTTCGGGGGTAACATCGACTACGACAACTTCGTCAGCTTCCTCTAAAATTCGGTCAGGAATTCTCTCCCTAACTACCACACCTGTAATTCTGGCCACCAGGTCATTTAAACTTTCAATATGCTGAATATTAACCGTGGAATAAACATCAATTCCAATCCCTAAAATTAGCTCCACATCTTGATAACGTTTTTCCCGAATAGAACCCGGGACATTTGTGTGAGCTAACTCATCAATCAATACGCATTGAGGTTTTCTTTTAATAATACTTTTAACATCCATTTCATAGAGGGTAATTTCGCGATGTATAACGGCTTTTTTAGGGATAATTTCTAACCCATTTGCTTGAGTTGCTGTTTCTTTACGGCCATGGGTTTCTAATAAGCCAATAACCACATCAATTCCCTGTTTTTTAAGATTATGAGACTCCTCTAACATTTGATAGGTTTTACCCACACCGGGGGCCATACCAATAAAAATTTTATGTCTGCCTTTTTTTTCTAGCATATCTTTTTGAGCTTAGTTTTTCCCAGAAAAATTTTGGTGATTTTATCTCGCACTCGAAGCAATTTTTTTAAGACAAAATGATAATATTAAGGTAATTTTATTCTTTTAAATCAGGCTCCTTCACTGACTTTAATTTACAATTTAATCTAGGTAAAAGAAATTTTAGACCTGTATCGGTGTTATAGGCTATATTAATAGCTTTTTGATAACAATTAATTCTTTCTTCTTCATCTTCAGATAAATCTCCTTTTATTTCATAATAAAGAGCATTCATATAGGGGGTTTTATATTGTTTTCTTTCTGGCTTATTGTATTCCTTTTCTATCGTTTCTATTGTTTGAAAGTTTTTAGTTTTTATACATATTTGCATCCGAAAAACATAGCAAATTGTTTCACTGTGGGGATCATAATTAGACTTAAATAATTCAATAGCTTCTTTAAGATCATCTTCACCAAAATCATCATCTTTTATATTTAATTCCCTTCGATCTTCCACGGTTAAGTTACACTTACTTCGAGCTTGTAAAGATAGAATTTTAGCTTTTAAAATTGGCAGATTAACATTATTTTCTTTAAAAAATTTAAGAGCTTCTTGACAGGAGTTATAACTATCTTTAGAATTCTCTAATTCTAGGGATATTTTCGCTTTAATAATATAACAATTAATTTTAATATAATAAAATTCTTGTCTTTGATTATCATTTTCCCTTGAATTAATTTTTTCTAAGTTTTGACAATATTTTTCAAGCTCGTTTAATGTATTTTTAGCCTTCTCTGTTTCGTTATAATAGAAATAGCAAAGGGAGAGAAAAATTAAAGCATGAGGATAAATTTTCTTAATATTATTATCTTGATCATTAGCTTTATTTATATCTGTGATTAAGGAATTTAATTCTTCTATTCCTCTGCTAAATTCATTCTTAAAATAGTAACAGATACTGATCACAATTCGATAATAAAAAGAATTAGATAATTTCTCTAATTTCTCATTATTAATTTTTTTGTAACATAATATTATTTCCTTTGATAAGCCATAACGTCTACCATATACAAATAACCGATCGTCCAATGATGTACCATAAAGAGGGTCAAATTTTAAAATCTTCCAAGCACTTTCGTAATCCTCACTTTTTACATACAGAATAACGGCGTTGAAAGCATAATTTAAGGCCTCATCTGTTAATCTGAGATTGGAATCAATATGGTTATATTTATACTCTAAACATTGAGCTATTATATTACACTTTTTATAGTCTGTGTTGTTAGATAATTTGTTCAGTCTTTTGTTAGCTTCTTGTTTAATATGAAAAGATAAGGAATAATACAAAATATTTTCCTTCTGTATTTTATTAATTAAATTTTGTTTTTCTAATTCATTAATATACTCATCTTTGGTATTATTATCTATATCATCATCTAAAATTTTATCAATAAAATCGTATAAAAAATCTTTTTCTATACAAGCAATTTTATCAAAAGGAAAAAGTGACATTATACAAATAAATTTATAAAGAGTTGTGTTATTCATTTTTAATTGATTAAATTTTTCTTTGATCAAATTTGAAGAGGCGATCGGGGATTTAATCTCATTATTATCTGTGTTTTGATTATCTGTGTTTTTGAGCAAATACTTACATATATAACATAAATATACAATTCTATGCCTAAAAAAAGATTTTGTGTTTTTTTGTTCTTCTGTATTTTCTACTCCCAATTTTTCAGCAATTATTCTTAGACGCTTGCTAGTTAAACGTGTTATTTTACCACCTTCTTTTGTCTCAAAATAGGAATCAAAGCCTTTATTGTTTTTCTCAATGACATCTTTGATCTCTTCTTGATTTTTTTCAATGATTCTTTGGCTTTTTGGTTGTTTGTCAATATCTGAAATTGTTTGGAGACAGTCGGGATATTTTATATAGTTTAAAAACTCATCTAATGTCAATTTATATATTGAATTTTCTAACGTCCAAATTTGAATTTGTGTATTAAATTTATTTATTTTTTCCTGAATTTCCATAAGCAATTCCTTAGACAATCATTGTTATTAGAGTAACAAATTCTGTGAACAAAGTCTCACAAACTTAGTGAAATTTCTTTCACTGACAACACAAACCTATTTCTTTGTTATAAAGTTGGAATTGTAGACAAATTTGATAGGTTTCCCTTGTTCTTAGGTTAATTGTATTAAATTGCACTACAAAATTTATTCACAAGAGGTAAAAAAATGTTTATTGACAATGATAACTCTAGTGCTTTTATTGGCAATTCGTCTTTTCCCATGGATAGTAACTCTAATTCTCTCATGGAATTAAGTCCTAAATTAGAGTCCTCGCAATTGTGTTACCCAGAATTATCTGAAATCAGACCCTTCAATGAATCTAATGACCTGCAAAATAAAATAGATAAAGCTATTTTATTAGCTAGTGATTCTCTTTCTAATGCAGGAGAAAAGTGGGATGATAATTTTGATAAATTTACTTTTGGTAGTAATTATAATAAGCAATTGTCTCAGGAAATTAAGGATTCACTAAAAAATAACCCCAGTTCTTTGTTCAACACTAAAATTGTAATCTTAGACTCAAAAGGATTATTTAACGGAGCATATTCCTCCCAAACGGATAAGATTTATCTTGATCAATCTTTTCTAGAAAATAATTCCATTGATTCGATTAGTTTTGTTATTTCAGAAGAGTTAGGACATCGAATCGATCATCTCATTAATGAGACTGATTCTTCAGGTGATGAAGGAGAACTTTTTGCTAATCTAATTTTCCATAAATTCTGGACTGAAGATCAACTTCAGGCTATGAAAACAGAAAATGACAATGATACTTTGATTATTGATGGATATGAGATTAAAATCGAGAAAAATGTTGGCATAACTCTACATGAACACGCCGCTTTTCAAGGTAAGCCAAAAACTTTTACTGTAGGTAAACATAGTTACGTTGGTGATGACTTTAATGATATTGCAACCTCAATCACTATTCCGAGCAATTCTAATCTTGTGGCTATAGTCTATAGTGAAGCAAATTTCCAGGGGGGTAAAACGGTTATTTCTCGATCTCAAGCTAGTATTGGGGCTGACTGGAATGATGCTAATAATAAAGTTTCACACCTAAATGATGCTGTAAGTAGCATAGAAGTCCGTTATCTGAGAGATGATGAAGTGATCCTCTATCAACATGGTAATTTTCAAGGTTTAGCACTTAGTCAAACAATAGGTAACTATAGCATGGTTGTCCATAATGACAATTACTCCTCTTTGGATTTACCTGCAGGTGTTGTTGTGGAGGCTTCTGAACATTCTAACTATGGAGGAGAAAAAGTCGTATATACTTCAGATGTCGCCAACATGGGAAGTTTTAATGACAAAATGTCGTCTTTCAAGGCTTACCAAACCAACTTGATCGCAACTACCGCAAATTTGGACAATTTAATCAATAACTTTGATAGTCAATATAAAGGCAAGAGCTTTGAAGTAGATGGAGCTTATTATGCTCAATGTGTTGATTTTACAAAGATGATTACGAATAACTATGCCACAACTCCCAATTGGAAAAAGGGATCGAACGTAATGACCAGTGATCTGGGTATTGGTACGGCGATCGCCACTTTTAATTCTAGTGCTAAATATTCTGGCCATACATGTATTTTTGCTGGGTTCGATACCGTCAATGGCGTTAAAGGCTTCTGGATTTGGAATCAGAACTATTCTCAAACCAATAAGGTTACAAAAGACTTTATTCGTAATAATGGTTCTGGAGTCAATGATGCTGATAACTATTTCATAATCAAAAAGTAATTAGTACGTAAATCCAGATTTTTTCAAATATCCCCCATCGTTATAGTTGGGGGATTTCATCTCTAGCTTATTAATATTATGAAAAACAATTTTACCCCGATTATAATCGCTGCGAATAGATATTGTAATGAGCAACCTTTGGAGGGTTTTATTGAGTCTAATTCCCTTTATTCTACGGATACTCCTTACTATCCATTTATCCCCTCCCATGCTCAAATTATTGAAAGTTTAAATAATTTTGGTCTTAATTTAAAGGGCTTAATTTGTCAACAATTAATATTTTCTGTGCCCTTTAATCGCATAAATTATGACCCTCAATACTATAAATTAGTGAACGAATTAGAGAGTTTTGAAACTACTTTAGTTACTTGTTGGTTGATCAAAAAAGATTATATTTTCAACGCCAATAGTTACTTTACAATTAAGGAAAATTCCGAGTTACAATTATTAAGTGAATTTGCTTCTAAACACTTAACATCAAATACATTAATTACAAATGGCGGCTTTTTCATCACACCTAATTTAATCTACAATAGCAATAAAAGTAAAAAATGGGCTTTTGAAAAACGCTATCCTGAATTTCAACTTTCATCTAATCTTTCCCCTTATTATGGATTCTATTATCTAAGAAAAAACTTAGATATTTTTTCAACATTTCAAGATTTTTCTAATCGTGGTTGTGTCGTCATTAGTGATAATAATATCTCATTAATTCCTCGTTTAAATATTTCTGAATACCAAGTTTCTTTTGATAATAAAGAGTATTTTACGGTGAAAGAAATTAATAATTTATCATTTAATTCTCCTATTGTTTTAATAACTTCTGCTTGTATAACCTCTAAAAATTTAGATTTAGCAGAGACAATAAAAACTTCGGCCTGGAATGATAATTCTTGGCAAAATTATGCTGAAATTATTGTTAATAAGAGAGTTAATATTTTTATAACCAACCGAGGTACTGGCACTCATCCCGAAGACTTTATTGCTACTATTTGGGAGGATAAAATCCCTCTGATAAATTTGGGTTCAATTTTATCTTTTGAGAAAGAATATTTTGCTAAAATTTGGGGAAGTATTAACTCTTTTAAGGAGAAATATTTAGGTAAAAGAGTTTATATTATACCTAAATTAAATGAGGAATTAATTAATGCTGAATCTATCTATTCTCTGTCTATTCCTCTGATTGAAAATGGAGTTAATCTACTATCAGGAGAATCCGCTAAAACTATTATGGATTCTATTGATAATATGGGGTTAACTCATCCGAATTTTCAATTAAGTCAAGAATCAATCCCATTATCGCCCTATAGAAGAGTACCTTCTCACGTCTTAATCGAAACAGAATCGTATTTCGGAGGAATTTTATTTAATGGTAGATATGAGAAATCAATGGGTGCTTGCTTATTAGATGAAGTTAATATCATTAAGCTAATGGAGCGGAAAAAATTACTTCCTGAACCAATTATTAATGCGGTAAAAGCTGATGGTGGTTCTGCTGCAAAAATCGCTTTGTGGCATAATAATTCATTAACGTTTGGTAATCTCCCTGCTGCTGGACTGCGCAATGCATTTGGTGATGGTGACTCTAATTTCTACGGAGGAATTACTTTTGAGTTATCATAAATTAATAAAGTTTGCTCATTATTGATTAAGATTTTAATTGATCTAAAGCAAGGTTTAATTTAAAAACATTAACCCCCGGTTCCCCAAAAATTCCTAAAAATCTCTCGTCAATATTTTTAGTTATTAGAATCTCCACTAAATTAGTATCTAAATTACGAGCTTGAGCGACTCTTTTAAGCTGATTTTTGGCAGATTCTAAGGTAATATGGGGGTCTAATCCTGAACCAGAACTATAAACTAAATCCGCAGTTATGGGTAAATTTTTCGCTTTTAAAATGTCTATTTGTGAGGTAATTCTTTTGAGTAATTCTGGATTACTAGGAGCTAAATTACTTGCACCAGAAATGCCAGTTTTGCCGGCATTTTCTCCCGTACTATAATTAACTGCACTGGGCCGACTCCAAAAGTATTTATCATCCTGAAAATTTTGCCCAATTAAAGCAGAACCAATTACTATTCCTTGGTCATTTTTTAATAAACTTCCCTGAGCTTGAAAGGGAAATAAAATCCCGAAACCTAACACAATTAAGGGATAAATAATCGCAGTTATTACCCAGAAAACTAAGGTAAAACGAACCGCTTTTGATACTTCACTAACTACACTCATATTAAAATTTCTCCGGTTGAAAAATGACCATGAAAAGATAGATAAATAAACTGAAAGTTACCAAACCTAAAAGGGCGATCGAGTAGGCTTGTCCACGACTTAAAACAGTTCCATTAGCTGCATAAACCAGAGGAGCAATCATCAGAGTAAAACCCAATAAACCTAACAGGAAAACAGGTAATTTTTTCCTAACAAATTGAGCCAAAATATCGGGAATTAGTTCCATAAATTAAAAAGCAAATTTGTAATATTAGTAGTTAATTATTTTGGTGGGTTACAACGCAGCTAAAAACTGATCAAATTATAGTTAATAATAACCTCTAATTCACTTTACAATTTAAACATTAAAAATGACTATTCTAAATCACCTTCTAAAATAATCTGAATCCCTCTCTGACCTTACAGATTGACGAATGTCTAACCAATTTTGGTTTGTCATTTCTGTAGCTTCTCCAGAATCTAAAGATTTTAAAAGTAACTGTTCTAATTTTTCATTCGCTTGACGTTTTTGATCCTGATTAATTAAGTTTTGTAGATACTCACTGACGGTATTATAACCGTGAATTTTAACTTGTTCTTTAATGTAAGTATCCATAGAGTCTGGTAAAGAAATATTAATGCTTTTCATTTGTCTAATCAAATTTAATACATGGCTAACTTAAACCAATATTACCAATGATAACATCAATAATTTTAATGGCAATAAAAGGAGCAATAAATCCTCCTAAACCATAAATAAAAATGTTACGTTGTAATAATTGATCCGCAGTTAAAGGGCGAAATTTAACCCCTTTTAAAGCTAAAGGAATTAAAGCAAGAATAATCAGAGCATTGTAAATTAAAGCGGATAAAATTGCTGATTCTGGACTGACTAATCCCATAATATTTAAACTACCAATTTTATCCGCAAAAATAGCAGGAATAATGGCAAAATATTTCGCCACGTCATTAGCAATTGAAAAGGTAGTTAAAGCTCCTCTAGTTATTAATAATTGCTTACCAATGGTAACAATATCAATCAATTTTGTTGGGTCGGAATCTAAATCAACCATGTTGGCGGCCTCCTTCGCGGCCTGTGTTCCGGAATTCATTGCCACTCCCACATTCGCTTGAGCTAAGGCCGGAGCGTCATTTGTACCATCCCCCGTCATGGCCACCAACTTGCCTTTTTGCTGCTCACTTTTAATCACCTCCATTTTGTCTTCGGGAGTCGCTTCGGCGATAAAATCATCTACCCCTGCTTCTTCGGCAATTACAGAAGCGGTAATCTGATTATCACCGGTTAACATGACGCTACGGATACCCATACGGCGTAATTGGTCGAAACGTTCCTTAATTCCGGGTTTTATGATGTCTTTCAGGTAAATTACCCCGAAAATCTCGCTATTTTGACAAACGGCCAAGGGTGTACCACCCAATCGGGACACCTGTTCAAAAGCGTGGTTGAGGTCGTCAGGTACTTGACCTCCCCGCGATCGCACAAAACCCTTGATCGCCTCTACAGCACATTTACGAATTTCCCAACCATCGGGTAAATCTGTACCACTCATGCGAGTTCTGGCTGAAAATTCAACTCCCATCGCCAAATCCCTGTCAAAATTGCAATTTGTACCCAATTTTTCCGCTAAAGTGACAATCGATCGCCCCTCGGGGGTTTCGTCAAAAATGCTTGAATTCAGCGAAATTTCGGCAACTTCCACCACAGAATGACCATTAACAGGAATAAACTCCTCCGCAAGTCGATTTCCTAACGTAATCGTCCCCGTTTTGTCTAAAACGAGGGTAGTTATATCGCCGCAAGCTTCCACAGCGCGCCCTGACTTGGCAATCATGTTGAATTGTGCGACCCTGTCCATCCCGGCGATGCCGATCGCACTGAGGAGACCGCCAATTGTTGTGGTAATAAGTGCAACTAGGAGAGCGATTAACACCGCAATACTGACCGAACTTTTGACGTAATTAGCAATAGTGGGTAAAGTGGCAATGACAATCAAAAAGACTTGAGTTAAAACGGCTAAAAGTACCGTCAAAGCGATTTCATTCGGGGTTTTGCTGCGTTCTGAACCTTCCACCAAGGCGATCATGCGGTCAATAAAACCCTGACCGGGATCCGCGGTTACTCGAAGCAACAATTGATCAGAAATAATACGCGTACCACCGGTGACGGAACTGGCAATATCTGTGCCGGGTTGTTTCAACACAGGAGCAGATTCCCACGTAATGGCGGAATTATCAACAAAAGCCAAACCGCCGATTACTTCGCCATTAGCAGGAATGATGTCTCCGGCAATGATCTCAATTTGATCTCCTCGCCGCAAATTGGTTGAAGGAACTTCTTTTATTGAACCATCGGCCTAAATTAATCGAGCAGTTGTCTCACTTTTCGTAGCGCGGAGAGCGTCAGCTTGAGCTTTTCCCCTACCTTCGGACACTGCTTCAGCAAAATTAGCAAATACCACAGTAAAGAAAAGAATCAGAGTAATTAAAGCGTTAAAAAAGCGTTGATTTGCTGTATTTTAATCCCCAAAAAGAGCCGGATTTATTGTTACTAAAGCCGTAATAATTGTCCCTACCCAAACTAAAAACATGACCGGATTTTTGATGGCAATACGGGGAATTAATTTGACAAAAGATTGTTGAATTGCCCTTTGGTACAGGCCTTTATTACTTGCTTTTGCGGTGTGTTTACGTTGCGTTCGAGGGACAAAAAAACTATTTTTTTTCAGCATAATTTTAAAATTTAACTTACTTTCATTTGGGTAAGGTGGGCAAATTATTAATCATACTTGTCCTTTTATTAAATATTAAAATATTTGCCCACCCTACAATTAAAGGTTACAAATTTTGCGCAATTTCTAAAGCTTCGGCGGATCTGTCCTAAAGCTAAAATAGGGAAAAAAGTTAAAGCTCCTAAAATTAAAATTACTCCCCCTGTGACTCCTGTAAATAAGACAGTATCAGTTCTTAAAGTACCCAGAGTTAAAGGAACAGGTTTTTTTTGCGATAAACTATCTGCTAATAAAATTAAAGCAATAATGGGAATATAACGGCCTATTAATAAACTAAAACAAGTGCTTAAATTCCACCATTTAGTATTATCTATTAACCCTTCAAAACCCGATCTATTATTAGCAGAAGCGGAAGCATATTCATAGACAACTTGGGCAAGTCCATGGGAATTAGGGTTAGTTATTCCCGCTAATATTTCCGGAAAAGCTAAAGTAACTGCACTGGGAATTAACACAGCAATTGGGTGAATTAATAAGATTAGACTGCTTAAAACTATCTCCGGTTTTTCAATTTTCCTGCCTAAAAATTCAGGAGTTCTTCCCACCATTAATCCTGTTAGAAATACCGAGAGAATTAAATAGACAAATAGATAAGCAGTTCCACTTCCTTGACCTCCCCAAACTATCTGTAAAAACAGGTTAAATAAGAGAATAAAACCACCAGTTGGCATAAAAGAATCTAACATTCCATTGACTGCACCGGTCATTGTCCCTGTCGTCATTACCGACCAGAATGCAGTAGAAGCCCAACCAACTCTGACTTCTTTTCCTTCTAAATTAGGAGAGGGAGTTTCTAACAGTTTATTTACCAAAGGATTAGCTTGAAATTCGCCGATCGCCGTTAAAATAACCCCGATTAAAAAGATAGCAAAAACGAGGGAAAAAATAAAAATTGCTTGCTTTTTATTATTAGCAAAAATGCCATAAGTAAAAATTAATGACGTGGGAATTAACCTTATTAAAATCATCTCTAATAAATTAGAAAAACCGTTAGGATTTTCCAAGGGATGAGCAGAATTTACACCGAAAAAACCGCCACCATTTCTCCTAATTGTTTAATACTTTCAAAATGTGCCACCGAACCAACTGCAATAATTTGTGTATTACCTTCTAAGGTTGTCACAGTTACTGGATTTGCTAAGGTTTCTGGAACTCCTGATAACAGTAAAAGAAGGGCTGAAATTAGGGAAATAGGTAGTAAAATTCGGGTAATAGATTGAGTTAAGTCCACATAAAAATTACCTAAATTTCTCCCAGTTACACCCCGAATAAAAGCAATTCCTACTGATAATCCAGTACCTGCTGAAGTAAACATTAAAAACCCTAAAGCTAACACCTGACTAGCATAACTTAGGGTAGTTTCCCCCGCATAATGTTGCTGATTAGTATTAGTTAAAAACGAGATGGTTGTATGTAAAGCTAAATCCCAGTTTACACCAGCTAAATTGGTTGGATTTAAGGGTAAAATTCCCTGTAAAATTAGGATTAAATAAACCCAAATTCCCATCACTAAATTACTGTATAAAATCGCCCTAATATATTCCCATCCCGTCATCGTTTCTTGAGAACCAGGCCTAATAACTCGGTAAATTAAGCTTTCTATCGGGGTTAAAAAACGGTCCAAAAACGTCGGTTTTCCTAAAAAAACCTGTGCCATAGAAGCGCCAAAAATAGGGGCGATCGCCACTATAATTATTAAAGTGACTGCAATTTGTAACATAAGCAAAATTAGAAGGACAGCTAATTACCAATATCCAGTCGGCCTTATGTATTGGTAGTTGTTATAAAAATAATAGTACCAAAGCAAAGCCTCGGTACTATTATTTTTAATCTCCGTTGTCACGGGTAAAGTTTGCCTCGTCAATGTTGGAAAAGCTTGTCATTTCAAGTACACGGCCGTCTAGTCGGACTTATTTAACACTTGAACATAGAGCCTAGAACTGGCGTTCATCCTAGGGTATGATAACTTAACTAACGTAGTCCTCTCAAGACTTAGACTGCAACTGCTCTTATTTTACAGTTATAGTGATTCCAATTAAGATTAAAACAGTTGAAAAATAGGTTCGTAGTTGCGCTTTAGCGCTTCTTAGGACTAAAGTCCAACAACAAACTAAAAACTTTTGTTTAATTTTTATTTGGAATTACTATATTACCGGAAAATACTAGATTTACGAGCAGTGACTTAAATTCTGCTAGTTAAATTTCAACGTAGCACAAAAAGTTAAATTTGTCAATAGCCAGTCGAGAATGATTTTTATAGCAAGACAGTGGCGGGAGATTACCTTTATCGGTGGTGAGACAAATTATCTAACGATGATGACATCTATATAATATTATCAGATAGGTTCACCGAAAATAAGCAACATTAAACTGCTAAAATAGTATATCCTAGATAAAATGTGTTTTTTGAAATTTGCTAATTAGCAAGTGGAATCAAAAAAAGACGGCCTTGAACCATAACCAAGTTAAAGAATAAAAAATTCCGCAACCGGTTAACCTTGAGACCTTCTAATCAGTAATGGTTAGAGTCAAAATCCTTATAGTTTAGTAATAGTTATCACCAGAAGCATCAATGAAAGTAACCCAGGAAAGATTAGAACATAGTCAAATTGCTTTAGAAATCGAAATTTCCGCCGAAACCTCCCAAAATACCTACAATACCGTTGTCCAAAACCTTGCACGCTCTAGCAATATTCCTGGGTTTCGCAAGGGAAAAGTACCCCGTCAAATTTTGTTACAAAGATTAGGCACTCAAAGAATTAAAGCCGCCGTTTTAGAAGAATTAATCCAAAATAGCGTGGATGAAGCTCTCAAACAGGAGTCCCTCACAGCTTTAGGTAATTATCAACTTCGCACGGAATTTGAGAAACTCATCGAAAGTTACGAACCCGGTCAACCCATGACCTTCTCCGCTTCTTTTGATGTCCCTCCCCAAGTGGCGATCGAAAATTACGCGGGATTGAACCTTAAAGCCGAAGAAATTATCTATAAACCCGAAGAAGTGGATAATTTGATCGAAGAATATCGCAATAAAAAAGCGATTTTAGTGCCCGTGGAAAATCGTCCCGCACAAATGGGTGATGTTGTCGTCATTGACTATGACGGCCGTTTTGCCGAAGGTGGGGAATTGATTGAAGGAGCTTCAGCTACGGATTTTCAAATTGAAATGGCTGCTGGTAAACTGATTGACGGCCTACTCGAAGGAGTCGCTGGAATGAATATTGAGGAAACGCGAGAAATCTCAGTCAGTTTCCCCGAAGATTATGGCAACACTGATTTGGCTGGCAAAGCCGCCGTTTTCACCATCACTTTAAGGGATATTAAAGAGAAAGAATTACCCGAATTAGATGATGACTTTGCTGCCGAAGTTAGTGAATATAAAACAGTAGCAGAATTACGGGAATCTTTAGAAAAACAGTATCAAGAAAAAGCGACTAATTCCACCCGTAATAATATTCACGAAGCGATTATTAATGAGTTGGTAAAATTGGGTAATTTCGATTTACCAGATAGCATGGTTCAAAAAGAAGTGGATACTTTGTTAACCCAAAGTGCCATGCAAATGCAAAACATGGGTATCGATATTAAGCGTTTATTAAATGCTGAAACTATACCGGTCATGAGAGAAAGAACCAAACCAGAAGCAATTAATAATCTGAAAACTTCCTTAATTCTTGAAGAAATTGCGAAACGAGAATCTGTTGAGATTTCTCCAGAAAAATTACAAGAGAAAATTAAAGAAGTTCAAGAACAATTAGCCGGTCAAAATGTAGATCCTAACCGTCTTAAAGAATTTGTGGAAAGTGATTTAATCAGAGAAGCAACACTTGATTGGTTAAAAGACCGGGCTAATCTGGAACTTGTCCCCGAAGGCAGTTTGAAACAAGAACCAGAAACCACGGAAACCATTGACAATTAACCCTTGACCAGAAAAACTGTGTAAGGGTTCCCTTCCCTCCCCTCAGTTAACAGTTACCAGTGATCAGTTATCAATTGTTAACTGATCACTGACGGGAGGAGGGAAGTAATAAAAATATTCATGATTGTCAAGCTACCGCTAAAGGTGTAGGGGTTAACGGCCGTTAACCCCTACTGTTAACTGATAACTGATAACTGATAACTGAAATGACACATCATCCTACAGTTTCTCTTCTTGGTGAACAAGATTGATAAGACTGACAAAATTGGCCGGCTCAAACCTGTCTTGATCCAGTAAATCTTGTCAATTCTATTAATCCTGATAAAATCCCCATTTGTCTGAAAAATAGGACATAATAAAAAATAGAAATCATTACAAAAAGGCCTGAAAAAATTTAATTGTTATGGTGAAATCACAATCTGGAACTTATCCAATTAATAGTTATTTAGCTCCTTCGATCCACGCTGTTGCTGGTCACAATGTGGTTAATATTGTACCCATGGTTGTAGAACAATCGGGCATGGGCGAACGGGCTTTTGATATTTATTCCCGTTTGTTACGTGAACGGATTATCTTTTTAGGAACAGCCATCGATGATATTGTGGCTGATTCCATCGTGGCCCAATTGTTATTCTTAGAAGCCGAAGACCCAGAAAAGGATATTCAATTATATATCAATTCCCCCGGTGGTTCAGTTTATTCAGGCCTGGCTATTTATGACACCATGCAGCAAATTCGCCCCGATGTGGTGACAACTTGTTATGGTATCGCTGCGAGTATGGGCGCTTTTTTACTCGCCGGTGGAACAAAAGGAAAACGCATGGCCCTACCAAGTTCTCGGATTATGATTCACCAACCCTTGGGAGGAGCCCAAGGACAAGCTGTTGAAATTGAAATTCAGGCAAGAGAAATTCTCTATATTAAACAGAGATTAAATGAGTTATTAGCTAGTCATACCGGTCAGCCTTTTGACCGCATTGAGGCCGATACTGATCGTGATTTTTATATGTCTTCCCAAGATGCCCAAGAGTATGGCTTAATTGATCAGGTTATTTGCCGTGGTGGCTCTTCTCAACCGAAAATTACTGTAACATCATTATAAACAAATACCCAGAGGCTGTCTATGTCTAAATACGATGCCCATCTAAAATGCTCTTTTTGTGGCAAATTTCAAGAACAAGTCAGGAAGTTGATTGCCGGCCCCGGAGTCTATATTTGTGATGAATGTGTTGAATTATGTAACGAAATTTTAGATGAAGAACTAATGGACGAAACAGGTCCCATGTCCACTCCTAATCCTCGTGAACAACCAGCTCCCAAACGCAGACGTAGTAAGGATCGTTTGAATTTAAGCCAAATTCCTAAACCAAGGGAAATTAAAAAACATCTTGATGATCATGTCATTGGTCAAGAAGAAGCCAAAAAAGTGCTTTCCGTTGCGGTTTACAACCATTACAAACGTCTCAGTTTTGTGGAAGGGAAACAGGCCGGCCAGGGAACTGATGATCATGTAGAGTTGCAAAAATCGAATATTTTGTTAATGGGTCCAACGGGTTCGGGGAAAACTCTGTTGGCTCAAACTTTGGCGAAAATTCTTGATGTACCTTTTGCGGTGGCCGATGCTACTACTTTAACTGAAGCTGGTTACGTTGGCGAAGATGTGGAAAATATCCTGCTCCGTCTGTTGCAAGTGTCCGGTATGGATGTAGAAGAAGCCCAACGGGGAATTATTTACATTGATGAAATAGATAAGATTGCCCGTAAGAGTGAGAATACTTCCATTACTCGCGATGTTTCAGGAGAAGGCGTACAACAAGCTCTTTTGAAAATGCTCGAAGGTACTGTCGCCAATGTTCCCCCCCAAGGAGGCCGCAAACATCCCTATCAGGATTGTATTTCCATTGATACGAGCAATATTCTCTTTATCTGTGGTGGCGCTTTTGTTGGTCTCGAACGCATTATTGACCAGCGTTTGGGCAAAAAATCCATGGGTTTTGTCCAGCCCGGAGAAGCAGCTTCTAAGGAAAAACGCACAGCAGATTTATTGAAACAATTAGAACCAGATGATTTGGTTAAGTTTGGCATGATTCCTGAATTTGTCGGCCGGATTCCGGTGATGGCTTCTTTGGAATCTTTGGATGAAGCCGCTCTCATTGCTATCCTTACTCAACCTCGCAACGCTTTGGTTAAGCAATATCAGAAGTTGTTGCGTATGGACAATGTGCAGCTTGACTTTAAAACCGATGCAATTAAGGCGATCGCCCAAGAAGCATATCGCCGCAAAACCGGAGCGAGAGCGTTACGGGGCATTGTTGAGGAATTAATGTTGGATGTCATGTATGAATTGCCCTCCCGTAAAGACCTGCGCCGTTGTATGATTACTAAGGAAATGGTCGAGAAGCGCTCCACGGCGGAATTGTTGGTGTTGCCCTCGACAATTAGAAAACCCGAATCAGCTTAGGAAGATGACTAATTATCTGACGGTACGCGGTGTTGATCATTACTATAGGTGGCTCTGTAGTCGCCAAGAAGGCATAGTCACCGAACAAAATGAAGTTTTTACTAAAAATGACGTTAAAAAGCCTGTCATGGTGTTTCTTCACGGTTGGGGCGGTTCTAGCCGCTATTGGCGCAGCACTGCTGAAGCTTTGTCAGGGCAGTTTGATTGTTTGTTATATGATTTACGAGGGTTTGGGCGATCGAAACTGACTAAATCTTCGGATTTATCCTATGAACTTGAGGAATATGCCGAAGATTTGGCCGTTTTTTTAGAGCAGTTGGGTTTAAAAACCGTCTATTTGAATGCCCATTCCATGGGAGCGTCCGTGGCTACTTTATTCCTCAATCGCTATCCTGAAAAGGTCAATAAAGCAATTTTGACCTGTAGCGGCATTTTTGAATATGATGAAAAGGCCTTTGCAGCCTTTTATCAGTTTGGAGGTTATGTGGTTAAGTTTCGTTATAATTGGTTTTTAAACTTTCCTTTTGCCGATAAAATGTTTATGGCGCGGTTTTTACATCGTCCTATTTCCAGGGATTTAAGTAAGGCTTTTTTAGAGGATTTTTTATTAGCTGATTATGACGCTGCTTTGGGTACAATTTTCACTTCTGTGAGTAAAAAAGCTGTGGAAATTATGCCTTTAGAATTTGCTAAAGTTACTATACCAACTTTATTGGTTGCCGGGGAAAAAGATATTATTATTCCGGCTAAAATGGGGCGTAAAGCTGCGGAATTAAATGACAAAATTGAATATGTGGAAATGCCAAATACAGCCCATTTTCCCATGTTAGAAGATGCCGAAACTTATTTAAGTTTAGTTAGGGATTTTTTAGCTAGATAAATTTTTACTCTACATTTAGATTGAAAGTTGTTTAATAACTCTTTGAAATGGTAAAACACTATTTAAGGCTTGGGATAAAATTAATGAACCTTGAATAGCGATCGCCACATCTTCGGCTTTTTCTTGGGCCGATAATTTGTCCATTCCCGTCTCCAAAAATACTTGAGTCATCTCCTCAATCCAAACTAAAAATAAATCCTTAACTCGCTCATGGAATAGATCACGGGCCGAACCTAATAATAAAATGGCAAATAAACAGGGTTGCTCTCCTCCTTGATAAAGTTCTAATAAGCGATCGCCCATTAACTTTAACCTAGTTTTATAGTCCCCTTTTTGACGTAGGGAGGGCAAAATATATTGTTTTAACCATTGCTGTAAATAATCTAAAACTGAGTCCACCATCTCATCTTTACCACCTGGAAAGTGATGATAAAGACTAGCCTTTCCTAAACCAGTAGCCTTAGAGATTTTAGAAAGAGTTGCACCATCATAACCATATTTTCTAAACAATTCTAACAAAAAGGGGATATAAGTTTCTTTCGGCATTTTTGTTAATTAATTTTATTTCTCCTTGACATTGTACCAAATGTTCGGTAAAGTAAAAATATCACCTTTTGTACCGAATGTTCGGTACAAAAGCGCTTATTTTTCACGGATAACTTACTAAGAATGGAGAATCAAGTCATGATTAAACTATATGGTCACGAATTGTCAGGTAATAGCTACAAGATCAAGTTAATGTTAGCTTTATTGAATTTAGATTATGAATGGATCAAAGTGGATTTAATGACGGGAGAACATAAACAACCTGAATTTTTGACTTTAAATCCCTTTGGACAAGTACCTGTTTTAGTGGATGGTGAAATAATCTTAGCTGATGCCCAAGCAATTTTAGTTTATTTAGCCCGACAGTATGGTAAGGATCATTGGTTGCCCATAGATGCCTTAGATTTAGCAAAAGTAGTTCGTTGGCTTTCCACTACGGCGGGAGAAATTCGTCAGGGAGTAGAATCGGCTCGACTTTATCATTTATTTAAGGCTACCAGTATTAATTTAGATCGAGCTAATCAAAAAGCCGAATACATCTTGATGCAACTTAATCAGCATCTTAAAGATCGACAATGGTTAGAATTTGAGCATCCCACTATTGCTGATGTGGCAGTTTTTCCTTATGTTGCCCTTGCCTCTGATGGCAAAATTGATCTTACTCCTTATCCTCATGTTTTAAGTTGGATTGAAAGAGTTAAAAATTTACCTAATTTTGTAGGGATGATTGGCATTGAGTGAAATAGTGAATATTTGATAGTTAATAGTTACTAAATAATTACCACCACTAAAAAGGAATTACGATAAAATGCCGAGAAAATTTGGAGAAATAGCTTTCACCCCTGAAGTTAAAATCGCACAAACTCAAAGAGGTTCGAGGGAAACTTACGAAAAGTATATTAATAAAGGGAGTGCCAATGATACGATCACCCCTCAGTTAAAGGAATTTATCGCCCACATTGATGGCTTTTATCTTGGTACTGTGCAATCTAACGGCTATCCTTATATTCAGTTTCGTGGTGGCAAAAAAGGTTTTTTACAAGTCTTAGATGAAAAAACTTTAGGTTTTGCCGATTATTCAGGGAATTTGCAATATATCACTGTCGGTAATTTATCAGCAAAAGATAATGCTTTCCTCTTTTTAATGGATTATCGTCATCGTAAACGGGTCAAAATTTGGGGTAAAGCTAAGTATATTGAAGGAGATGAGGCATTAATTGAGCGTCTTCGTACTCCTGATTATCCGGCTCAAATTGAGCGAGTAATTTTATTTCAGGTAGAAGCCTTTAGCGAAAATTGTCCTCAACATATTCCTATCCGTTATTCCCAAACAGATTTAGATGAAATAATCGCACCTTTACAAGCTCGGATTGCTGGCTTGGAGCAAAGATTATCATTACAATCAAATCAACCCTAATTAAATTAAGGAAAAATTTATCATGGAATCAAAACCACCTTTTCCCCCTTTTACTCTGGAAACGGCCTTACAAAAAGTCCAAATGGCTGAAAATGCTTGGAATAGTAAAAATCCTGAAAAAGTGGCCTTAGCTTATACCATAGATTCACAATGGCGTAATCGTTCTGAATTTATCAACGGTAGAGAGGAAATTAAGGCATTTTTAACCCGTAAATGGCAAAAAGAGCTTGATTATCGACTGAAAAAAGAATTATGGTGTTTTGCTGATCATCGTATCGCCGTAAGATTTGAATATGAATGGCATGATGAATATAATCAATGGTATCGTTCTTATGGTAATGAAATGTGGGAATTTGCCGACAATGGTTTAATGCAATTTCGTTACGCTAGTATTAATGATGTACTTATTGAAGAAAACCAGCGAAAATTTCGCTAATTCTTTGTCGATGAAACTTTCTTTCTAACACAAACTTTCCTTCTGCTTGATCAAAAAACTGGTAAGAATGGGTAATTATTAAATTAATTACCCCTAAAAATTATTCTTCAATTCTGATTCGTTGAGTTAGAGTAGTTATACCATCAGCTCTAACTAAAATAGCAGATAACCATTCATTACCCGGTTTTTCGGCTTTAATTATTTTAAATATACCACCTGCTGCTAATACTTCTAACTCAAAATTAGTAGGATTAAGATATAATTTAGCTTGGCTTTCTTCTTTGACTATACCTCCTAATAAAACATCTTCTCCTAATGGTTCACTCACAATTAGATCAAAGTTAAATTGCTCACCAACTTTAGCAGTTTCTGGTAAATTTACTTTAACACTGGGAGGTTTTATTCCTGTAGTTAATCGCGTTTGTTCGCTTAAAATTTCCTGACGCACAATTTTTTGATTTGACCAATATTGACGCGATCGCACGGTGGAATTAAGATAAATTAATCTTCCTTTATTGCGACTAGAACCTTTTAAATAAGTGGTAGTTTCGGTGACAATTTCATCTCCTTTTTTGTCCCAAGAATTTAATTCAATACTATATTTTAAATCGGGATAATTTGACCACATTGAGTTAAGTGCTTCGGATAAAGTTTGATAATCTAAACCATCGGAATTAGTAAATTTATCACTATAAAAATTCATTATTTCTGACACTTTTCTTTGATTGGCCACGGTTTCAAAATTAGTTAGCACCTGTTTTAATTCTTGGGGAGCGTTGGCAGCAGTTTCGGCGTTGACGACATTGGACAAGCTAACAGTTAAACTTAAACCTAAGAGGAGGGAAAATCGGGAAAAACAAAACCATGGTTTTTGGGAAAAAATTTGCATATATATTAACTATTTGGTAAATTCACTTTCTCTATATTTAGAGATGATTATACAGCCCTTTTCAATTCATTGAAACACAATGATTGACCAGATGGTGCGTAACATTCAAGGATTAATTATTGAAATCATAATTTGTTTCTGTGACGCACCCTAGAATATGATACTAAGTTTATCTTATTTACATTTTATTCTAAACTGGAAAATCGTGTCTGAAAAAATTTTAATTGCAGCAAGTGGAACAGGTGGCCATATCTTTCCTGCTCTTGCAGTAGCCCAACAACTCACCGAGGTGAACATTGAATGGTTAGGTGTACCAGATCGACTGGAAACTAAGTTAGTTCCTGACTGCTATTTGTTACATACTATTGCTGTGGGTGGTTTTCAAAAAGGGTTAAGTTTAAATAGTCTCAAAACTTTATTTCGTTTGATTACGTCTATTTTTAAAGTCCAAAAGTTATTAAAACAACGGCAAATTAAGCTGGTTTTTACCACGGGAGGTTATATTGCCGGTCCGACCATTTTAGCCGCTAAATTAGCCGGAATTCCCGTGATTTTGCATGAATCTAATTTTATTCCGGGGAAAGTGACCCGTTTTTTCGCCCCTTTTTGTAATTTCGTGGCCTTGGGTTTTCAAGGTACTGCTCGTTATTTGCGAGGTGCTAAAACTACTTTTGTGAGTACCCCTGTTAGGTCCCAATTTTTGACTCCTCAACCCCTTGATTTACCGATTC
Organism: Synechococcales cyanobacterium S06; assembly: GCA_011391125.1. GTDB lineage: Bacteria > Cyanobacteriota > Cyanobacteriia > Cyanobacteriales > JAABRE01 > JAABRE01. The sequence continues at coordinate 6,416 of JAABRE010000020.1, read as the reverse complement.
CCGACGATGTACCTTTAATTGTGGTCGTCGGAGGTTCTCAAGGAGCAGTTGCTTTAAATGACTGTGTGAGGCGATCAGTTCAAAACTGGCTCGACGTTGGCGCTTATGTCGTCCATTTAACAGGGGAAAAAGATGCGGATAATCAGACTTTACCACATCCCCACTATTTTGCTCTCCCTTTTTATGACAATATGGCGGGATTATTTCAACGTGCTGATTTAGCCATTAGTCGATCTGGTTCAGGTAGTTTGACGGAATTAGCAATCACGAAAACTCCAGCAATTTTGATTCCTTATCCCTTTGCAGCCGAAGATCATCAAAGTTACAATGCGAAAGTATTTGCGGATGTTGGGGGAGCGATCGTCTATCAACAATCGCAGTTAACTCCAGAAATTTTAAATGAGCAGGTTTTAACCTTAATAAAAAACCCCGTTCAACTAACAGAAATGTCCGAAAAAATGGGCAGTTTAGCTGTCATTGACAGTGCGAAAATTATTGCTAATTTACTGAGGAAAAATTTGTAATTAGTTAGGGTTGGCAATTATTTTAACGAATAAAAGTGATTACTTAAGTAGGGCTTGCTGAATAAATGGCGGGTGAGGGCGAGTTGATAGTTGATAGTTGATAGTTGATAGTTGATAGTTGATAGTTTGACCGCGTCTTTTGACGAGCAAAAATCTTGATTAATCCCCGTAAATGTAAGGTTTTTTACTATTATTTGTTGAAATCCTTGCACTTAATTCAAGTCCCACCAACTTTAAAGTCTTGATCTACATAGCTTTCAGCTTTTTTCCGTAAACCCTAAGTATAAAATAATTGCCAGCTTTTTTTTATATCAATTAACTATTTCGAGTTAAAATTAACTAATTGATATAAAATGGGTTGTATATTTTGATTCATCTCATATATTTTTCATGAAAAACTAACCTTATTTTATAAATTGTTATCATTGATTTAAGAATATTTATAAGTTCAAGAAAATTAGATAACACCATCTTTAATATTTTTTTTTGCAGTAAAATTAAAAATAGAATTAAGCTTAAAAAATATAGCTCCATTTTGAGTAACTTTTTCCAGTAAACAACGTCGATTTAGGGATTGAATTACTGTCAAAAAATCATGATTAGATAACTCTAATTCAGGAGGAATATTCAGCATATCTAAATAATTATTATCCTTAGATAAATAGGAAATAAACTGTTACGCCTTTAAATCACTTATTTATAAGTAGGGTGCGTCATTGGCAAAAGTTTTATATAATAAGCATTATCTAATAATCACCAAGCATCCTAGAATATCCTTTTAAAAAAAATAACAGCTTATTTTCATTGAGGACAAGACTTCAATAACTTTCCTCCCTTTTAATAAATATAGGGGCATACATCAATTTAAGTGAATCCCATGTGTCTAGAACAATCCTAAAAATAGAACAAATTTTAGTTAAATCAGGGAAATGTTTAGGAATGATTTAGACAACATTAATGAACGTGTTTTTTTGAGAACTTAAATTTAATTCTTGCAATGGAACTTAAATTGATCAATAATGGTTAAGAATAAAATAACTATTATTGTTCTATGAATCCATCTGATCAGATTTCTGCGATTATCGAGCAACGTCGTCCTTTAGCTCAAGGTTTGGAAAAAACTGAAAATAACCTCAAATATTTGCTGTTTTAAATAAGTTAGAACAATATCGCAATGATCTACTGGAAAAAGTAAACGATACCGTTATCGAAGGAAAACTCAATGAGCTTAATTTTATTGGTTATAAATCACAAATTGAAGCTCAACTTGAACAATTAACTAAATTACAAACTCGTTTTCGACGCAAAACCTTGAATTTAGGCGTTGTTGGCCGTGCTAGACAAGGCAAAAGTCGCTTACTGCAAAGTATTACTGGGTTGAGTACATCAGAAATACCCGACGGCGATCGCCAACACTGCACCGGAGTTCGTAGCACGATTCATCATAATCCCTCCGTGGAAACCAGTGGCGAAGTTTGGTTTTATAGTGAACGTTCCTTTTTAAATGAAGTAATCGCACCTTATTATCGGGAATTGAATTTAGGCGCAAAACCAATTATAATTCAAGAATTTGCCAATCAAGAATTACCTCCCTTACCAGAGAACTTAAAAAATGATTCTAATCAAGCTACTTCTAATAAAGCTAAATATGAGCATTTAAAACGTTATCATGTTAATTTTGATAAGTATTCTCATCTGTTAAAACAAGAATCTCCTCAGCGTATTTCTAAGCAGCAAATAAGGGAATATGTCGCTCAAGATAGTGAAAGTGGCGAGCGTATTTTTTTCAATTATTTAGCAGTTAAACAAGTAAAAATAGTTTGTCCATTTCCGAATGAAGATGTCGGACAAATTGCCGTAATTGATTTGCCCGGATTAGGAGATACAGGAATTGGTGATGAAGAGAAACTAATTAAAACATTGGGCGAAGATGTGGATTTTGTTTTATTTGTAAAAATGCCAAAATCTTCGGGTGATTATTGGGCTGATGTGGATGTAAAGCTTTATGATACAGCTACTTCGGCTTTAATTAACTTACCTTTAAAATTATGGTCATTCATGATTTTAAATGAGACAGACGAAACATCTAGTAATGGTAATAATCAAAATAATTGCCAAGATTTAAGGGAGTCTCTTGGTCAAACCCATATTAATGTAGCAGGTTTAATTACGGCCAATTGTGGTAATTCAGAAATAGTAAATCAGCTAATTTTAAAGCCAACTTTAAATTATTTGACCGAGAATATTACCAAATTAGATATGCAATATACCGAAAATTGTGCCGATGAATTAAAACAATTACAATCGGGGATTAAATCAGAATTAGAAAAGGCCAAAAATGTCCTAGGAAAAATAGATTACACCGAAAATGAATCTAAATTTTTTAAATTATTTAATAAGGACTTTTGGCCTAATTTAACGAAAAACTTAAAAAAATTATGCAAACAACAATTAGACGAGCGAGAGTTGGAAAATGATTTTTTGAAAAAACAGATAGAAAGTATTTTCAAAAGTTGTCAAGAAGATAAAAATATTTTGCCAACTTTAGAGGATATTGAAGACAAAAATGATGAAGAAGATTCCTTTGCCACAGTTTATAGTAATTATTTACATGAAATTAGAACTGGTTTATCGGAACGTTTTTTAGGTTTAGATGAGGGTTTAAAAGAATCCATTGATCAGGTAAAAACCAAGATTTCTAATGTGTTAATTGAAGAATGTAAATTAGGAGGTTTAACTTCAGCTCGTGGGGTACAATTTTTAGGGGAAATAACCGAGTTAATTCCTGATAATTTAACGTCCCTAAAATTAGGCTTTCAAATAATAACAGAATATCAATTATCTTACCGCGGTTTCATCCAACATCGCATCAGAAAACACTTAGATAAATTAACACCAAATAAAACAGTTAAACTTACCAAACAAGATGCCAATGAACAAGATGTTTTAGATTATTTAGAAGAACTTTATAAACCAACTCTTTTTGATTGTAGAAATGCTTTAGACAGTATCCTAAATGAACCCAGTGAAGCAGCTTTTGCCATGGTGGAAGAATTTGTAGATCGGGTACTTCGTGCCAAAGAAGTTAAGGATGAATGGTATGAATTTTTACTATGTTTTCGGGCAGAAATTTGGACCGAAGATTTCCAAATTTTAGGGGAAAATACCCGCATTCGAGAGGAATGGCTTAAGTTAATTGAACAAGCCGAATCTTTAAATGAAACCAGGGAAATAAAAACATAAAATTAAGACCCTCACCTTATTTTTGTTACCCAAAAAACCTGGTTTCTTCTTATTAATTAAAAATTTATAGACAAAAAAATTAAAGAAACCAGGTTTTTACAATTTATAACCATTAATTTACCCAAGGAGATGATTATGTTTTCTCAAATATTACAGGCAAAATTTCTCAAAAAACAAACATTAAAAGTGACCATGTTAGGTCATACAGGAGTAGGAAAAACCAGTCTTTTATGCGCAATGTATGACCAATTTGATCAGATCATTGGTAAAACCAATTTACAATTAACCCCAGAAACTGAAACTAAAACGATTTTAGATAATCGCTTACAAGAGCTGAAAGAATCAGCCCAAAAAGAGAGTATTAAAATTCGTGGTGGTTTACAAGCTACAACTCAGGCAAAGATATTTAGTTTTGATTTAGGAAAAACAGGAGTTTCTCCTTCCCTAGAAATAGAATTTCAAGATTACCCCGGAGATTTTTTAAATCCAGATAATGTCCATCATGAAAAAATTAAAAATTATATTCAAGAATCTGTGGCAATTGTAATCACCATTGATACACCAATGTTAATGGAAAAAAACGGTCAGTATCATGATAAATTTAATAAACCAGACCTTATTTATGACCTCCTAAAAAGCAGTTTTCAAAACTTAAATTCTCCTAAATTAGTAATCTTTGCTCCTGTAAAATGTGAAAAATATTTAAGGGAAAATGGTGGGGAAGAAAAGCTGGTTAATATTATTCAAGAAAAATATCGAAATTTTCTAAGTTTTTTTAGTAGTGACGCTTTAATACCCTATATTGCTGCGGTTATGACCCCCGTAGAAACCCTTGGTAGTGTCCATTTTTCTTATATAGAAAAAGACCCAGAAACTGAGGAATTTATTTTTTATTTTAGAAAACCAGATCCGACTAAATTTTATGAACCGAAAAACAGTGAGCAACCGTTGCGTTATCTTTTAAGGTTTATTCTACGACTCTATCTGGAAAATAGAAAAATTCCTTTTCAGAACGGTCTTTTATCCTTTCTAAAAAGGGATCAAGCCTTTATTGATTCCATGAGCGAGTTTGCCAATGGTTGTAAAAATAACGGAGCATTTGTGATTTTTCAAGGTGGAAATTTATTAAGAATTAATAATTAACAAAGGAGTAATAAAAATAATGAAAATTGTAGTACAAAGTAAGGGTAAAGTCAAAGATTATACTTGGTTAAATAAAGACAATGAAAAAACCGATCCTCCCAATAAAATTAGTGATTACAATGAAATTAGTGATTACTTAGATACAGAAGATTCCTCTTTAATATTAGTTCGTGCTAAGGAAAAGTTAATTTTAGCGATTACTGGATTAAAAAGTGGACGCACTGACAATCGCACTCGTACCATTCGTAATTCTGTAATTTGGCAAGGCAATAAATCCGAAGAAAATCAATTACATTCTCTTGTTATTCAATACTTAGAAAATAAGGATAATTTTGCCAAACAAATTGATGAAGCAGTTAAGTTTGAACCCGAAAAAGGCTTTAAAATTGATGGGAAAATACCCGAAGGGGAAATACCCGAAGGCGGTCGCACTTTTTCCCCAGAAAAAACCGCCGATACAACTCGCAAAATTGGTAACTTAAATTTAGCTAATTGTAAATCTTTAAAACAGGATTGTAAATCTTTAAAACAGGAATTAGAAAAATATAAATTGCCAAATAAAGACGGTATTTTAATCTTTATTTCTGAGATTAAATCTCAAGAAAGTTTAGACAAACTGAATCCATGGCGCGGTTTATCCACACAAATTAACAGTAATGATGGGATTAGATTAGGAAAAAAAAACACTACAATGAATAACACAGAAATCTCCAAAAAGTCAGGGAATTTGTTAACAATAATCTTAGGAATATCCCTGATCGTCTCATTGATCTTCAACGGTCTTTTTTGGAACGAAAATAAGGAATTAAAACGCGAAAATCAGAAATTAACACGCGAAAATCAGGAATTAACACAAAAAGTGAATCAAATAGAACGTTTTAAAACAGACATTAAAACATTAGAAGATAAACTTCTGTCAGCAGAGAAAACACGACTAGATGAGATTACCACCGCAAAACAAAAATTTGACCAAGAATTTGATAATTTACAAAAACAATTTCAATTTGATGTTAATAACGCTAACAAGACTTATCAAACAAGTATAAATCAAATCAAAAGTGAATTAGATCAGACAGTGGCAAAAATAAATCAAATGTAAAGATTAAAGTAGGGTGGGTAAAACGGCGAAAAATCGGGTTGAAAAACCCTTGAATAAATATCCGTTTTGCCCACCTGACAGTAGGAATGTTACTATTTGACAGGTAGGACACTTTTAGCTGTAGGGTGCGTCACATTGTCAACATAATTATCCATACTTTAGCTTATCTGTGTGACGCACCCTACTAACTTTGGCCTAAGACATACCACAAAACCAGCCATTTGTCAAGCCATCTTCTCAAAACAACAAAGCCTCCCGTGGTGGGGGAGGCGATTGTTGTTTGGTAGGGGCGTAATGCTTACGCCCTCTTGAGTATTAAGCCTGGCATCGAACTATTTTCCCAGGGGGCTACCCCCCAAGTATCTTCGCCGCAATCACGTTTCACTATCTAGTTCGGGATGGAGTAG
>JAABRE010000001.1 GCA_011391125.1 Synechococcales cyanobacterium S06 | reverse complement strand
TTCTTTAATCATGAAGCAGCAATTATCTATTTTATCCTTCATTATAATGAGGAATTACTATCGACTTAATTTTAGTTTCACTACATAAAATACACTACCCAAATGTGAACCATCAATATAAATTAAATCATAACTATTGAAGGGCAATTTTCTTAATTCTTCCTGAGAGAAACCGACAATTTTCTGCACTTTTTCCGATGATCCTGTTTCTCTAATATCATGCTCAAATCTTGACTCGACAGACTTTAAAAATTGCTCACCTAGTGTTTGATGTTTGATCGCCCCTTCAAAGGTATCAATACAAGTTATTTTGGCCGATTTATGGGTGAGAATATTGTCTAAAAGCCAACAAGTCGATCTACCTTCCCAACTTCCTATTTCTAAAAAATTAAGGTTAGGTAGGCCAGCAAATTTAGTGAGAAATTGTTGCCAAATAGGAATATTAATACTAAACCAGTCTTGAGTAAATTGATATTGTTTTAGCTCATTTTGAGGCTGAATTTGCGGAGAGTTTGTGATAGAATTAGTTAATTTACCCTTTAAATAATTGAGTTTATTAATACCTATTTGATGGGCTTCCTGAAATAAATGAGTTTTGCCTTCTTCATGGGGTAAAATACCTTTAAATTCGCCGAATGGTAACTCAAATTTAGGCATTTGTTTATCCAAGCTATTACCAGGATATCTGATATATTCCACTGTGGGAAAATTGATTTTGGCTACTTTAAAAAATGTCGCTAAATATCTTTGATAAGTTGTATCTTCCACACTACCTAATTTTTTAAAAACCTCATCTTCGGGGAAACCCTCCACAAAATCATGACATTTTCTTTTTACACATAAATTCAGGGGTAAACTATTTTCGATCGCCGCTTTCCAACTCGGATGAATCTTTTCTTGAATCGTAACTCCTGTTCTAATAACATCAGGTGGATTGTCAGACAGTTGAATGCTTAATCTTTGACTACTATTACTGATTTGAAAATTGGTAAAATCTTGTATTTTTCCTTGTAAAACCAGAAAACAAATATAGATATGGGGAGGCAAAAATAAATCGTCTCCATCACAGAAAAACAAAATTTCTCCCTGAGAATATTTCACTCCCGTATTTCTCGCAGCTCCAGCACCCTTATTAATTTTATGGCCAACAACTTTAAATAAATCAGGTTTATCACGGGCAAAATTAACAATTACACCTAACGTATTATCAGTTGAATTATCATTAACTACGACAATTTCCGCCTTAACATTGTGAGAATGGGGATAATTATTTTGAAAAAATTTAACACTTTCATAGATACTTTCTAAAGTTCTAGTGATCACTTTGTCACAGTTATAAGCAGGTACAATAACCGAGAAACTTTTTTGCTCTTCTTTTAATTCTTCCACCATATTTTTATCCTCATAAATTTACTTAATATAAACTTTAAAATAACCAATTCTTATCTAATAACTGCCTAATCTTACCAGTACGTGAAGCAATAAAAGCATTATCTTAAGTAAATTTAACAAAATTTTATATTTATTGTAAACAATTAATAAATTCGGTTACTGCATCATATTGATCATGATAATTAACATATTTAGTAAAAAGTTCTAAATTTAATTCTGGCAATAATTCACTTTTTAATATATTTTTATTTAAGGGGCAAACATTTCTCCTAAAATTAATAAAATTTGTTCTTGAATCGATTGTTCTAGTTTTCCTAGTTTTTTAACTAAACGAGTTTTATCAACTGTTCTAATTTGATCTAAGACAATTAAACCTTTTTTTTCCTGAAATTCACATTCTATACGAGTTGGGTAAGTTTTCCCTTTGGTGGTCATGGGGGCAACAATAACAGTTTTGATATAATCATTCATTTCATTAGGGGAAATGATCACACAAGGACGAGTTTTGCGAATTTCACTACCAATAGTAGGATCAAGATTAACCAAATAAATATCAAATCGTTTCATTTACCATTCCCACTCTAGTTCATCCCAAGATGAGGTACTAATGGTTTCTTTGTCTAATATTTGATCATGGTTTTCCTCGGTCATTTCTTGGAATGATTTTTCCCAACCGATACGGTTTTTTTGGCTTTCCTCACCACGAATGATAATTTGTCCATTCTCAGTAAAAATAGCGATTTCATCTTTAATACCCGACATTTTTAGTAAGGTTTGGGGTAGTCTTACTCCTTGGGAATTACCAATTTTGATCAAACGAGAGTGAATGACTTTTTCTTTCATAAAATTTAGTGCCTATTTTGTAATTACATTTTAATTCTTAGCTCCTTTTTTGTCAAGAATAATTTATTATTAAGCTCAATTATTAACCTTATTGTAAACAATTAATAAATTCTGTTACTGCATCATATTGATCAGGATAACTGATATATTTTGTGAAAGTTTTTAAGTTTAATTCTGGCAATAATTCACTTTGATTAATTTTAAGATACTGCTCATTTTTGAGAAGATAAACTGTTAATATACTATCTTGATAAAACCAAACTTCACTAATACCAATTCGGCGATATATTTCTAATATATTAATATCTCCACTGGTGACAATTACTTCGATAACTAAATCGGGAATGTCTTTTTTACTATGAATATTATAGGATTCATCCGGTTCTTTTCGTCCTGTAATATCTTTATTTCCGATGGTAGCACTTCCCCACATATAAAATCTAATTCCTTTTTGTCTCAGATAAGTTTCTAATAAATGACCAATGAGACATTTTGCACTTTCATGTTTTCTACTTGGACTCATAATAATTTCTAAATCGCCATCTAAATAAATAAATCTTACTCCTTCAATATCTTGAAAAGTGGTTTCTAGTTGCGCAAATTTTTCCCAACTAATCCCGTCTAAAACTAATTTGTTAGGTTTTGTTTGAGGTTTTTCTAAAGTAGTTGTCATGGTTTTTATTCCTTAAATAAATTGTAAAAAAGATTACGTTTTTAACGATAATGATAACGACAATTAACGACACGAATATATTGGTCTGTTACCTCATAAATTAAACGATGTTCTTGGGTAATACGTCTTGACCAAAACCCAGATAAATTGAAACGTAGCATTTCTGGCCTACCTTTACCAGTAAAAGGAGATGAAGGCAGTTCTTCTATCAATTCAATAATTTTTAAGACAATTCTTTTGTCATGAATAATCCACTATTTTAGCTCATCTATGGCCTGTGGATCTAGTAAAATATTTCTCATCTTGCTAATTCATTTTTTACGGATTCCCAAGAAGTAGCGTCATCACCCGAACGATTGACAGCTGTTAAAAGTTTTTCCGCATTAACAGGATTACTTAATAGATAAAGGGTTTCCATGATACTATTATAATCTTCTTCTGATAAAATCACGGCTCTTGACAAATTTGGCATTTCTAAACAAATTGCTTCATGGTCATGGCTAATAGTTTCCATGAGTTTTGGTAATTGCTCTGTTAATTGTTGATAGTGTATAGTTTGCATTTTTTGATCTCCTTTTTTGCCTAGCCTTATTATAGATTGTTTTTAGGAACTGGCGATCATTTTCAGACTAAAACTTTATTTTAAACGGTCAATAAACTCATTAACTGCATCATATTGATCAGGATAACTGATATATTTTGTGAAAGTTTCTAAGTTTAATTCTGGCAATAATTCACTTTGATTAACTTTAAGATACTGCTCATTTTTGAGAAGATAAACTGTTAATATACTATTTTGATAAAACCAAACTTCACTAATACCAATTCGGCGATATATTTCTAATATATTAATATCTCCACTGGTGACAATTACCTCGATAACTAAATCGGGAATGTCTTTTTTACTATGAATATTATAGGATTCATCTGGTTCTTTTCGTCCTGTGATTTCTTTATTTCCTAAAGTTACACTACCTGTAGTGTAAAATCTGATTTTTTTAGCTCTCATATAAGCTTCTAATAAAAGACCGATGGTACTTTTTGCGTCTTCATGTGCCTTACTTGGACTCATAATAATTTCTAAATCTCCATCTAAATAAATAAATCTTACTCCTTCAATATCTTGAAAAGTGGTTTCTATTTGCGCAAATTTTTCCCAACTAATCCCGTCTAAAACTAATTTGTTAGGTTTTGTTTGAGGTTTTTCTAATAAAATTGTCATGGTTTTTATTCCTTAAATAAATTATCTGATTTTGCTTAAATGTTAACTCATTTAATACCGCCAATTTTTATCTAAATAACGGCTCAATTTTACCAGTAAGGAAGTGAGATGATAAAAGCATTGTATTAGGTAAAGGTAACAAAATTGTACCTGAATTAATTTTATCACACCCGGCTTAATACTGAGGGTAAATTAATAACATTATGGCCAATTTTATCCCTAATTAAGTTCATTTTAGACACAAAGCGATCGCCATGGGCCAAAGTATCAGTTAGGATTATGGACAAGGTAAATTTAGGAGTGAAAAACGATGCAAACTGTCACCTTGGGAAAAAATGGTCCAAAAGTCACAGCTTTAGGTATTGGTACTTGGTCCTGGGGCGATCAGTTATTTTGGAATTATGGTCAGCAATATGGCCCGAATGAAGTCAAGGAAGCTTTTACCGCCGCCGTAGAAGCAGGCATCACTTTTTTTGATACGGCGGAAGTCTATGGTTTAGGGTTATCTGAGACGTTATTAGGGCAATTTATGCAGGAATCAGGGGCTAAGGTTGATATTGCGACGAAATTCGGTCCTTTACCTTGGCGTTTATTCGGTGACTCGGTGAAGGAGGCTTTAGACAAGAGTTTACAACGCTTACAATTAAATCAGGTAACATTATATCAAGTTCATTGGCCGTTTACCTTTTTGATGAGTCAAAAAACTTTGATGAATGCGTTAGCTGATGAGGTGGAAAAGGGTAGAATTGTTACGGTGGGAGTGAGTAACTATTCGGCGGCTCAAATGAAAGAAGCTCATCAACTTTTAGGCGAGCGGGGCATTTCCCTAGCCGTCAATCAAGTCCAATATTCCCTCTTATTCAGGAAAGTAGAAACCGAGGGCATTATTTCCACAGCCAAGGAATTAGGTGTTACAATATTAGCTTACAGTCCTTTAGCACAGGGTTTACTCACTGGTAAATATACCAGCGAAATACAACCTGACGGAGCTAGAAAAGCTGATTCTCGTTTTAAAGCGGCAGGTTTGGCAAAAATTCGGCCTGTTTTGGAGTTATTGGGCGAAATCGGGCCGAAATATCAGAAAACCCCCGCTCAAGTCGCTTTAAACTGGTTAATGGCGCAAAATAACGTAATTCCCATCCCGGGAGCCAAAAATGCCAGTCAAGTTAGGCAAAATGCGGGAGCTTTGGGGTGGAGTTTATCAACAGAGGATGTTTCCCAATTAGAAAAAATTAGTCGAAATTGGTTGTAAAAATAACACGACTTTGATCATAAAAAGCTACAATAGAACAGATCGTTATTCTAAGATTTAGAATAAAATCGGCATACTTAACATTTAGAGAGAATTTGAGGTATAATGGCAACTTCTACGGCGACAGCGAGTGCAATTAGTAATAATCCAGATAAAGAAAAAGCCCTAAACTTAGTCCTGAATCAAATTGAAAAGAATTTTGGTAAAGGAGCAATAATGCGTTTAGGAGATGCTACCAAAATGAAGGTAGAAAACATCTCCAGTGGTGCGTTAACCTTAGATTTAGCGTTGGGGGGAGGACTTCCCAAGGGTAGAATTATTGAAATATACGGTCCAGAAAGTTCGGGTAAAACCACTTTAGCCCTTCACGCATTGGCAGAAGTGCAGAAAGGAGGCGGAGTTGGGGCATTTATTGATGCTGAACACGCTTTAGACCCCACCTATGCTAGTGTTTTAGGGGTTGATATTAACAATTTATTGGTAGCTCAACCGGATAACGGAGAGTCAGCTTTGGAAATTGTGGATCAGTTGGTCAGGTCAGCGGCAGTAGATATTATTGTCATTGACTCTGTAGCTGCTTTAGTACCAAGAGCGGAAATTGAAGGAGAAATGGGGGATACTCAAATTGGCTTACAAGCACGTTTGATGAGTAAAGCACTGCGAAAAATTGCCGGTAATATGAGTAGATCTGGCTGTACCGTAGTTTTCCTCAACCAATTAAGACAAAAAATCGGTATTACCTATGGTAGCCCAGAAGTAACTACAGGAGGTACAGCGCTTAAGTTTTACGCTTCGGTGCGTTTAGATATTCGTCGCTCTCAGACTCTCAAAAAAGGTAGTGAGGGTGAATACGGTATTCGCGCCAAAGTTAAAGTCGCTAAAAACAAAGTTGCGCCTCCTTTCCGCATTGCTGAATTTGACATTATCTTTGGTAAAGGTATTTCTCGCATGGGCTGCTTGATCGACTTGGCAGAACAAACCAATATTGTCACTCGTAAGGGTGCTTGGTATAGCTATGAAGGTGATAACATTGCCCAAGGAAGAGATAAAGCCATCATTTATTTTGACGAAAAACCAGAATTGGCCGCTAAAATTGAAGAATTAGTTCGGGGAAAATTGGAACTGGGAGAGGTGGTTTTTGCTACTAGCAGTGAAGATGGTAGCGACGAAACGGAATAAAAAATAATTGTCTGGTAGGGTGGAGAAACTGAGCCCCTACTTTTTTTCCAGTTTCCAGAATAAGACCATTAAAGCAATCAATCCCATTTGTAAGGCCAAATTGGGTAAAACTTCCGGTTTTCCCGCTAGGAATTGCATCAAAAAGATAAATGCGCCAATGAAACCAGAAGCTCCGAAACTGGCATAGAGAAACTTTCTTAAGCCCTTGTAAGGGGCTTTTGCTTCGGCTTTGAGGTATTCGTAGCGATTAGATTCGGTTTTTTTCATCTGATTTTTCAGTTTTGTGAGTAAATATGGCCTTATCGGTTATAATTTATTTTACTGCCGATGTAGCTCAGTGGTAGAGTAGCTGATTCGTAATCAGTTGGTCGTGGGTTCAAATCCCATTATCGGCTTAGTCAATTCAGTTAACAGTTAACAGTTAACAGTTAACTGATTTTAAGCGGGTGAGTTAATATAGCATTTTCTGATTAAATGTTATCTACCCCTCACCCCCCTACCCCCCTCATTCCAAGGGGAGAGGGGGAAAGAGAGGTAAAATGTCAATTAAAAATGCTATAGTTATTCTTAATTACCTATTACCTATTACCTAAAAACCTATTACTTATTACTTATTACCTATTACCTATTACCTATTACCTATTACCTATTACCTATTACCTATTACCTATTACCTATTACCTATTACCTAAAAAAACCTATTACCTAAAAAAACCTATTACCTGACAACGGTGGCGAAGTCTATTGATACCAGATTGCCTCAATTTTAGCCGCTTTTTGCTCTAATTCCTGTCGAGAATTACCTAAAATTGTGACATGACCTAATTTTCTGCCTTTCCTTGATTCGGTTTTATTATACCAGTGTAAATAGGTGTTAGAAATTGCGTTTATTTGGGCTCTTTTTTCTTGATAATCACTATTTGAAGTTTCATAACCTAATAAATTTACCATGGCTGCGTCACTTGACTTGAACTTAATCTCAGGTAAGTTTAAACCGGTAACTGCTCGTAACTGCATTTCAAATTGGGAAATATCGCACAGATCTAGGGTATAATGACCGGAATTATGGGTTCTTGGGGCAATTTCGTTAACTAAGACTCGATTATCTTCGGTTAGGAATAGTTCAATCCCGACTACTCCCACATACTCCAGTTTACTTAATAATGTGTAGGCGATCGCCTCGACATTTTTGACGAGGGAATCAGGAATTTGAGCGGGGACAAAAACTTGACGACAGACCTGATCTTTTTGAATGGTTTGAACAACAGGATAACAAATAACCTCACCTTGAATATTACGAGCAGCCATAATTGCCAATTCCTGTTGATAAGGGACGAATTCTTCTAATAACATGGAAGGGGAATTATAGCGATGCCAAATTTCAGTTAATTCCTGTTTATTATTAATAATAAAAGTACCATAACCATCATAACCATGACGACGAGCTTTTAAAACAACGGGATAACCTAAATCATGGTGTAAATCGGTTTCATTTTCCAGTAAAGAAAAGCGAGGAATAGGTAAATTAATATTCTGGAAAAAACAGCGCTGATCAAATTTATCTAAGAGAGGGGATAAAGAATTTAAACGTGGATAAAACTTAACACCATTACTTTCTAAATTTTGCAATTTTGGTAAGTCGATAAACTCATTTTCAAAAGTAATAACATCACATATTTGACTCATATTTTTAGTGGCAAAACTATCAGCAATGGGAGCAACAATAACCTGATTTGCTATACTAATAGCGGGATCATTTTGATTGGGTGATTGTACAACTAACTGGATATTTAACTTAGTAGCAGCATCCCGTAACATCCATGCTAATTGACCTCCACCAATAATACCAACTCGATTTAAAACCATAAAAATACCTCTAAACTAACAAAAAATATTTAATTTTTAACATATTTGTAGGGTGGGCAATGCCCACCTTACTATTAACAACCCAAAGAATCCCTAGTTTCCACACCAGTTTTAGAATTAATACCATCAGCATAAGTGCATAATTGTTTTTTTTGATCGCCATCAAGAATAGCAAAACTAAAATCAGCACCAGTTATTTTAGCATTATCAAAAGTCGAACGTAACATAATCGCTTCCGTAAAAACCACATCCGTTAAATCCGCCTTATCAAAATGGGTCAAATAGGCCAAACCATCGGTAAAATCTGCTCCATGTAAATCGGCATTAACTAACTCAGAACTATTCAAAACAACACCGCGCAAATCAGCATTGCTCAGGTTACTATCAGTCAAATTAACATTAGTAAACTCCTTACTTTGGAAATTTTCTCCAGCAAAATTTCGGCCACTAAAATCCGCATTATTAAAAGCAGTGCTAAAAGAAGTAACAGTAGAAGAACTACCAGCAAAAGCGGGGAAAGGAGCGATTAATAACAAAAATGTTAAAACAAAAATAGTCAATTTGACAAGATATTTCATGGGATAAGTGCAGAAAAAACGAATAACAAAAATTAATTGTACAACCTAGAGAGGGCAAAATAGCTGATATGATATAAAAGCAAAAAATATCTCAATAAATTTATGGAAATAAACAATAACTGGACAGAATTATTACAACAACTATTAGAAAAACAATCCCTTTCTCAACCACAAGCTGCGGAATTAATGCAGGGCTGGTTAAATGAAGAAATAAACCCGGTAATTTCAGGAGCAATTTTAGCCGCAATTCAGGCCAAGGGAGTTTCTGCAGCTGAATTAGCTGGCATGGCACAAGTCCTACAGAATCAATCTTTACAAAAAGACAGACTTATGCACACTGAACCACTAATCGACACTTGCGGCACAGGGGGGGACGGAGCTTCAACTTTCAACATATCAACAGCAGTGGCATTTGTGGCAGCTGCGGGTGGAGTCAAAGTCGCCAAACATGGCAACAGATCCGCATCCAGTAAAGTTGGTTCAGCAGATGTCTTAGAATATTTAGGGATAAAACTAACAGCAACCTCCGAAAAAATAGAAGCAGCATTGCACGAAGTAGGGGTAACATTTTTATTTGCTCCCGGATGGCATCCTGCCTTAAAAAGCGTAGCAGAAATCAGAAAAACCCTCAAAATAAGAACAATATTTAACCTGCTAGGACCATTAGTAAACCCCTTACAACCCACCGGGCAAATAATAGGAGTATATAAACCAGAATTAGTAACAACCATAGCGCAGGCATTACAACTATTAAATAGGCCAAAAGCCATAGTTTGTTATGGTAGAGAAAAACTAGACGAAGCTGGTTTAGGGGATATAACAGACATAGCCATCTTAAACGAAAATAGCATAAAAATAAGCACCTTAAATCCAGAAGAAATAGGATTAACCAAAGCATCAATTACAGAATTAAAAGGCGGAAACGTAGAAGAAAATGCGACAATTTTAAAGAATATATTGCAAGGAAAAGGAACAAAAGCACAGCAAGAAGTAGTAGCCTTAAACGCAAGTTTAGCGTTACAAATTGGTGAAATTGTACCAATCGGAAATCACAGCGAAGGTATCAATAAGGCCAAAGAAATTTTGAGTAGTGGAAAAGCGTGGGAAAAACTAGAAGAATTAGTTAAATTTTTAGGATAAAAAAATAGGGGCGCAAACCTTTCGCCCCTAAAACTCAACTTTGAGTAAAAAAAACCCAAGTATAGACAGCAAACAGATCAACCCCTTTGCGTCTTTGCGCCTTTGCGTGAGGAAAAAACCCACAATTCCCGCGAAAACAGATCAACTAACGTACAAACTGCGGCATCACCTCAGTAGCAGTGAATAAACCACACATACCGCGACGTTGCAAAGAAACCCCAGTTTTAAGATAACCGAAAGCAGGACCACAAACATTAGCTGCCATACTGGTTTCATCCCCCAAAGTAAAAGTATGGGTAGAAATTTTGCCCTCAAAGGTACGACCGGTTACTTCAACATTGGTACTGAGGGGTTTTTTCGCATTGCGGGTGTCAACCACACCGCCCACTGTTACCTGATCTCTACGACAAATGCCGGCCAATTCCAGCATAATGTCGTCTGCATGTTCCATATTTTCCAAGGTTAAAATGCCGTTAGTTTTGTCTAAAAATGCTTCAACTTCTGCGTCAGTCATGGAGCGGGCTTTTTCCACATTAAATCCGGGTAAATGGGCGATATCTTCGCGAATTGTGGCACGATAAGCTTCCCAGTTGGCAATTCCCACCCCAAAGGTAATTTTTACGCTGTGAATCTCGGCATAGCTTTGGGAGGCGATCGCAGCCGCAGCCGTCAACAAACCAGGAGTCGCTCCACAACCCGTCATGTAGGTAATTCCAGCCGCTTGCAACTCGTCTTTTAAGGCCAAAATTTGCTCCATGGCGCTAGTACGCTTGAGAGCGTCAACGAGAACACCTTGCCAACCTGAATTAATAAATTGACGAGTAACATCAGCCATAAAATTATTCGGTAAATTTGGCAAAGCGAGAAAATAACCGTCAACATCAGCCTTGCTAATTAATTCATTAATACTCTGATTAGTTAACAGTCCTCCTGCTTCAACATGACCAACTGAACCTTTTTCATAATAAGTTTTAATACAAACATCCTCATTTAAGCCATTAGAATCATAGACATAACCGTCCTTATCTGCTGCTGCGACTAAAATCATCTCCTGTTTTTGCGCTAAAAGTCGAGCGGCAGCTTGCCCTAAACCACCAAAACCTAAGACACCAACTCTAATTTTATTAGTCATTTTTTCGCTCACCTAAAATATTGTGCAACTTTCTATTATCGGTCTCAAATGTCTCAATTTTTACGGTTTTATAAGTCAACGATTGTCAATAGTAAAGGGATTGAGATGATTTATTACTGCTAAAAAAGCCCTTGAGATAAATTACAATACCAAAAAACACGGGTTTATATTCAGTTAAAAATCAAATTGAGGGCATAATTGTCAATTTTTCATTGTCAATAGCGACTGACTGCCATCACAAAACTTAAAATTTAATTTAATAACCTCCCCCTTTTCGATTAACTTTTGCTACAATTTGACAAAACAAAATGAGGGCGAATCCCCAATCTTATTTAGTAGGGGTTAACTGCTATTAACCCCTACCGAAAAAATCACAGTCAAGGAGATTTTAAAAACCAGCCATGAGCATGGAAACCTTAGAATTTGTGATTTACCCTGATGGTAGGGTAAAGGAAACCGTGACGGGCATAGTTGGCGCATCTTGTCAAGAGGTGACTGCTGCCATAGAAGCACAACTTGGGCGAGTGGTGTCCACAGAAACAACTGCTGAATATTTTGCACAACCGGTAACCGAATCAGTAAAAGCGAGTAATCAAAATACTACTTTTAGTGATTGGTAAATGGACTTTTTTTACACTATTTAACTTTATTTAATTGCGGAATTATGTCACATTTTAGTAATATCAAAACCCAAATCCGTAACCTCGATTCTTTAAAATCTGCTTTGACGGATTTAGGAATAGATTGGAAAGATGAAAGCAAGACTGTGAAAGGATATCAAGGCAATACTCGCACTGCTGAAGTTGTCATTGAACAGGATAATAATTATGACATTGGTTTCAGTTGGAATGGTGCAGAATACGAATTGGTAGCTGATTTAGAATATTGGCAACAGCCTTTAACTGTTGATGGTTTTCTGAGACAAGTCACCCAACGTTATGCTTATAATACTGTTAGAAATGAGGCCGGAAAACAGGGTTTTCAAGTAACAGAAGAACAAAAAAACGATGACGGTTCACTTCGTCTAGTTGTCCAACGCTGGAGCGCTTAATGAAGTAAAAAGTAAGAAGTAAGAAGTAAAAAGTAAGCACTTTGACTTCTTACTGCAAGTAAAATGATTGACAATTGAAAAAACATTGTCCGTGGCTGCTTTTGCTTTTCTCCTTGAAAAGAGACCTTTTAAACATTATTTTTTTTGCTCATGTCTGATTTTTCGCCAAACTCCCTAGCTTCTGGTTTTGAACCCGAATTAGGAGGTATTTTCCGAGATTTCCCCGCTCGAAGTGGTTTTGAGCCAGAATTAGGGGGAGAATTGCGTCAGAAGGGGGCCTACGTCGATGAATCTACCTGTATAGGATGTAAACATTGCGCCCATACCGCTCCCAATACCTTTTATATTGAGGAAGAATATGGGCGAGCTAGGGTAATGCGTCAAGATACTGATCCCGAAAATATGATTCAAGAGGCAATGGATACCTGTCCTGTTGACTGTATAAGCTGGCGGGATTATACAGAATTGAAGCGTTTAGAAGAAGCTCGTAAAAATCAGGTAATTAAACCCCTTGGTTTTCCCCAAGTGAGAAAATCTCTGAAAAAATCCCGCCCATAAGCTATTATAGCAATCAGTAGAAAGCGATTAGCCTTTAAAAGGCTGACTGCTTTTTGCTGACACTAATTAACAATTAATTGTTAATTGTTAATTGTTAATTGTTAATTGAAATAGTATGAATCAGCCCGCATTAAGTCAGTTTTTTGCTCAATTAATTAGCTCTCAAGATCGATTTTGCTCCCTGATTGATAATTTTAATCAGGTAAAACTCCTCGTGATTGGTGATTTAACTTTGGATGAATTTGTCACGGGGGAAGTTGAACGTATCTCCAGAGAAGCTCCGGTTTTGATTTTACGCCATGAAAATACCCGTCAAATCCCCGGTGGTGGTGCAAATGCGGTTTATAATTTGGCTAAATTAGGCGCACAAGTCAAAGCTGCGGGTTTTGTTGGTGATGATATTCAAGGAGCAGCTTTAAAATCTATTTTCCAAGCCGCTAATATTGATATTACTGGTATTTTAACCGATCACCATCGCCCTACTGTGACGAAAAGTCGTATTTCTGGCCATGCTCGTCAATCTGTTACCCAACAAATTGTCAGAATCGATCGCAAATCCGATCAGTTACCCTCTCAAGATTTACAATTACAGTTGGCCGATTATATTCTTAGTCAAATTGACCAGGTGGAGGCGATCGTTTGTTCAGATTATGGCGATGGAGTTTTCACTCAACCGGTGATTCAAGCCGCTTTGACACATTCTTCTGTTATTGTTGACACCCAAAACGACTTACCCCGTTACCAAAAAGCCACCCTTTTTACTCCGAATTTACCCGAAGCAGAGCAGGCCGTTGGTTATAGTATTAATAATGAAAAAACTTTGCAACAAGCTGGTGAAGACCTACTTGACAAAACCAATGCTCAACAAATCCTAATTACCCGTGGTGATGATGGTATGAGCGGTTTTTACTATGATGACAATAATCAGATACAATCTTGGCACATTCCGGCTTTTAATCGCACCGACGTTTTTGACGTTACCGGAGCAGGAGATACTGTGGTAGCAGCTTTAACCCTTGGTTTGTGTGTGGGAGCTTCTTTTTGGGAAGCAGCCGTTTTGGGAAACTTAGCTGCTAGTATTGTAGTTCGCCAGTTTGGTACGGCTACGACGACCAATGGTGAGCTTAAACAAGCTTTAGCCATTTTAATTGAAGATTACCAAAATTTATAAGGCTACTCTTCGTCGGTACCTGATTCAGCATTCTGCTGCTTGTTTCTACCATAAGTTCGGGTATTTTTCCCAAAACGTGAAGTAGTTTTTCTAAATTGGCGAGCATAAGCTTGATTTCGCGCTGCTTTCTCTTTTTTCAGATTTCTACGTTTAGCCACTATTGTCTCCCTTTTACAGATTAAAAAGCTTCTGGGTTTTTACCTAAATTATAAAACTTTTAGGACCCAGAAGCACTACCAAATTTCTTTGATTAATTTGGATTTAGATTGGATTTAGAAACGGTAATTACGACGTTCGCGATCACCACCACCACCGCCACCGCCACGGCTGTTGGATCTTTGTTCCCTTGGTTTGGCGGGGTTAACTTTCAATTCACGACCCATCCATTCTGCTTGATCTAAAGCAGTAATGGCGGAAGCTTCCTCAGCTTCTGTACCCATTTCTACAAACGCAAAACCACGTTTGCGACCGGTTTCCCGATCAGTGGGCAGATGTACACGCTTCACTGAACCATATTCAGCGAAAACCTCTGTTAGATCTTGTTCATTAATATCATATGAGAGGTTACCTACATAAATTGACATAGCTTATTTCCTTGATTAAATTTGCATCGAGATCCCAAATTGCGGAGATAAGCCTGCCAAATACCTTACGAACCATTATATACGTCAAGACTGAAAACAAACTTCTTCACCGTTACTTTTTCTCTCGTTTACTAACATAACACACTTTCTTTATTTCTTGCGCCTAATTTTCTATTTATTTAACAAAACTATACATAACGACTCAACAGTAGTGTTTTAAAGGGTTTCGGCTTTGCCCGCTTCTTGGTTTGTAGAATCAAGTTGAAAACTGGTTGGGTTATAGCAATTTAATTTGACATTTTAGCTCTCTTTCCCCCTCTCCCCTAGGGATGAGGGGGTAGGGGGTGAGGGAGTGTATAACACTTAATCGGAAAACGCTATATCGCTAGTTAGTGGGTAATCTTCAGTGAGTAAAGATTGGACTTTTCTGAAATTAAGTAAGTACAATTTTCGGTTTTAATATTAGTTGGCTTTCACTATTAATAATAACTGCAATCCCTAAAAATTCTTCTTTTTCATTAAAAACTAGCCAATTATTTTGCTCTAAATCATTATGGGGAAGGGCTATTTTTTGCCCTTGACACCACCGCAAAGCTTCACTTTCTTCTAGGGTAATTTTCGGTAAATTTTCCAAGGCTTTTTCCGCCGGAATTAAGTTAAATTTACCTTCTTTTACGCAATTTTCTAACTCAATTAAATCCACACTTTCTGATAATTCTAAACCACAACTAAGGGTCCGAATTAAACTAACCAAAGTGCCGCCCACCTTGAGTAGATCACCTAAATCCCTAGCGATTGCCCGAATATAAGTCCCTGGTCCGCAGGCGATCGCCACTTCAAGTTCCGGATAAGCTCCCGGATACCAGCCCAAAACCTCAATTTTGCTGATTTCCACCTGACGAATCGGCACATCCACGGTTTTTCCTGCTCGTGCTAATTCATAGAGACGTTTACCCCCCACGGAAATAGCGCTGAAAGCCGGGGGTATTTGCGCTATTTTGCCCTCAAACTGCCCTAATACCTCATTTATGACCTGCAAGGTTAAATCGGGGCATTCCTGAGCCGTGATTATGTCACCTTCTAAATCGTCGGTGGTGGTCTTTACCCCAAACCTGATTCTGGCGCGATATGCTTTATTTTCGGGCAGAAATTGCAATAAACGGGTAGCTTTACCCACTGCGATCGGTAATACTCCCGTTGCAGCTGGATCTAACGTTCCACCGTGGCCTACCTTTTTTGTCTGTAAAATTCGTCGCACCTTGGCTACACAATCATGGGAGGTCCAACCAAAGTCTTTATTTAAGTTTAAAAAACCGTTCATTTTTGTTAGTTAATAGATAATTTATGAGAAAAAATGGGATAAAATTTTACTTAATTTTAACAGATATAATTAAGACAATTAGGTTAGAATATTGATAAATTTAAAAGTAAAAATTATGACCAGACAACCCCATGACCAATTTGCTAAAGAATATTTAGAAGAATTACTGAAACCATTAGGAAAAGTGGAAAGAAGTAAGGAAATTTCGGGAGAAGTCAGACAAATTGATATTTGGTTTATACCAGATAAAAATGTTTCTGTGGAAAGTTCAGGGTTAGGACTTTTAGCAAAAATGGCGCAAAAGACCGCCTTATTTGAACCTTACCGAAATACGCCCACAGAAACGGAAATCAAAAGTTGTTTGCTGAAATTATACAGCATTCATAGTTTACAAGAAAGGGAGGCCAAACGGGAAAAATTTAATCTTGATGATGACAACTTACCTTTTTTGTGGATTTTAGCACCGACATTCTCTGAACGAATGCTCACCGGTTTTGGTGCTAAATTAGATGTAGATAATTGGGAAAATGGTATTTACTTTTTACCCGATTTTTTGAAAACAGCTTTAGTTGCTATTAATCAATTACCAAAAACAAGTGATACACTGTGGTTAAGGGTATTAGGAAAAGGTAAAATCCAAAAATATGCCGTTGAGGAATTAATTGATTTACCAAAAAATAACCCTTATCGTCGCCATTTAATGGACATTTTAGCATCTTGGCGCAAAAATTTAGAAATTAGAACTAAGTTAAATTCAGAGGAAAGGGAGGATTTTATGAACTTATCACCAGCATATTTAAAAGAGAAAGAAGAATGGCGAATTGAAGGAGAATTAAAGGGAAAATTAGAGGGAAAATTAGAGGGAAAATTAGAAGGAAAACTGGCGGAAAAACGTGCCATGATTGAGAATTTTTTACTCGCTAAATTTGGCAATTTAGATGCAGAATTAACGGCAATTATCGAACCTTTATTACAGGTTGAAACTCCAGAAGTTACTCGTGTTTTATTACATTATTCCAAGGAAGAATTGATTGCTAGATTTAAAGGTTAAAATTGTATTTTAAAAACCAGATTTCTTAGAGAAATCTGGTTTTTTATTAACATAAAATAGTGATTTTGTCAAGCAAATGTTACAAAAGTTTACATTGGGTTTAAATTAAGCTCTTTTAAAAAGTCAGTTACAGCGTCATATTGATCATAATAATTGATATATTTGGTTAATATTTTTAGCTCTAAATTAGGAAGTAATTTACTTTGTTCTACCAGTTGATAATTGTCTTGTAAAACGTAAATTTTTAAGACTCCATCTTGCCAAAACCACACTTCAGGAATACCGATTCTTTGATATAAATCAAGGGTATCAATTCCCCCACTGGTAACGATAATTTCTATTACTAAATCGGGAATATCTTTTTTACTATGAATATTATAGGACTCGTCTGGTTCTTTTTTTCCGCCTATATTTTTACTCCCTAAAGTAGCACTTCCTTTACCATAAAATCTGATTCCTTTTGCTCTCATATAGGCTTCTATTAAAGCACTAATGGTAAATTTGGCTTCTTCATGTTGTAAACTTAAATTCATAATTTCTAACATTCCATCAAGATAAGTAAATCTTACACCAGATATATCTTGAAAACTCGCTTCAATGGCTTCTAATTGTGTCCAAGTAACATCAGAAATTAGCAATAAATTATTAGTTTCAATCGGTTTTTCTAAGGTTATATTCATATTAGTTCGCTAACTTATTAATTTTATTTTAGTGTGACATATTTTTCGTAGGGTGCGTCACAGCAACAAATTATCGATTTAATCGTTATTTGTGACGTACCTTTTCAAATATTGTAGGGGTCAACGGCCGTTGACCCCTACTTATACAAAGTCATCACTTGGGTAATGGGTAAACGAGATTGAACCCCAAGGCTAAGGAGTGAAACATGGCCACGGTTGAAGTGATCTTCTGCGGCCGCAGCAATCATAGCAGCGTTATCTGTACAAAGTTTCAAGGGGGGAAAATGCACGGTTAATTTGTGTTTTTCGGCCATTTGTGACAATTGTTTTCTTAATCCGCTATTGGCTGCTACCCCACCACCAACAACAATGGTTTTTAAACCATAATCCAGCGCACATTTAATGGTCTTTTTAGCCAAAGATCGCCCGACGGTTTCCTGAAAACTAGCGGCTAAATCAGCAACGGGTAATTCGCCTTCGGGTTCAAGTTTCTGCACTAAACGTAACATGGCTGTTTTTAAACCGCTAAAACTGGAGTTATAGGGATGAAAACCGCCCTCTGGTAAGGAAATTCGCCCTTCTGGTAATTTAAAGGCGGAACTATCCCCATTTTGGGCGATTTTGTCGATAATTGGACCGCCGGGGTAGCCTAATTTTAATAATCTGGCCACCTTGTCGAAGGCTTCACCGGCCGCATCGTCTAGTGTTGTCCCTAACATCTCATATTTTCCGCAATCTTCCACTTTTATTAAAATGGTGTGTCCTCCTGAGACTAATAAACAAAGAAAAGGAGGCTCTAAGGTGGGATCATTGAGATAACTGGCGTAAATGTGACCTTCAAGGTGATGTACCCCTAAAAACGGCTTATTATGTACCATTGCTAGGGTTTTTGCCGCAGTTACACCGACTAATAATGCGCCCAGTAACCCCGGAGCTACCGTGGCGGCGATCGCCTCTATCTCGGGCCAAGCTAGGTTTGCTTCGCTCAAAGCCTGAGTTATCAAGGGGTTTATCGTTTCTAAATGTTGTCTTGAAGCTACTTCCGGGACGACCCCGCCATATTGACTATGAATATCAATCTGTGACGCAACAATATTACTTAAAATGTTACGATTTTTTACAATTGCTACGGAGGTTTCATCACAACTGGTCTCTACTGCTAAAATCGTTGCCATTAATCTAAAATAAGTTTAATTCCCAATACTGCTTTCTTAAGGATAAAACTTTACTGGATAATCCGATCAGGGTAGTATTAAATTCGGTACAAATGAACTTTTGTACAAAAAACCACTTAATTCTTTTGTGAGAAAAGGAAACCACCCAATGAAACGATTGTTTGCATTAATTCTGGCTTTTACTCTTTGGTTCAATTTTGCTCCTGCAGCCAAAGCTGACTCTCTCTCCCACTTGACCCCCTGTAGCGAATCTGCCGCTTTCAACGCACGAGTATTCCGCAATACCACTGCTGACCCTAACTCCGGTCAAAATCGCAAAGAACGCTACTCAGAAGCTCTTTGTGGTCCTGAAGGATTGCCCCATTTAATCGTAGATGGTCGTTTTAGCCATGTAGGCGATTTCACCATTCCTGGTGTGTTATTTCTCTATATCACCGGTTGGATTGGTTGGGTAGGCCGCTCTTACTTAATCGACATCAAAAAAGGTAAAAACCCTGAAATGAAGGAAGTCGTTATTGATGTACCTTTAGCTGTTAGCAAAATGTTAATGGGTTTTGCTTGGCCTGCTGCTGCTTTAGGTGAGTTTGTCTCTGGCAATTTAACCGCTAAAGATAGCGAAATTACTGTTTCCCCTCGCTAGTTCATTTGTAATAATAATTTGGAGATTAGTTAATGAAAGATTTAACAGCTTTTCTTTCTACTGCACCTGTTTTAATCACTGCTTTGTTAGTTTTTACTGCTGGTATGCTGATTGAATTTAACCGTTTTTACCCTGATTTACTGTTCCATCCTTTAGGATAATTGATTCGGGAATTTCCCTTATTTACGGTCGTCTTTTCTGGTTTTTCTGGAAAGGGCGATCGTTAATTTTTAAGGCAAAAGTAACAGTCATTTCAGTTATCAGTTATCAGTTAACAGTTAACAGTAGGGGTTAACGGCCGTTAACCCCTACACCTAAAGGCTGTAAGCTTGAAATAAGGAATATTTTTATTACTTCCCCCCTCGCGAGGGGGGGTAGGGGGGTACATCATTATTAATCCCCTTGAAAGGGGAGGAAACCTGAAACCTTTTTTTTGGTCAGAAATCGGATTTCTAGTCTTCTTAATAATAAGTAATAATTAAAATAGTTAATTGGTATTATCTTTTATGCAAACAGATTTTTTTACTCGCAAACAAGGGTTTTTTGATAATTGGGCTAATAATTATGACTTTCTTTTAACCACAGTATTTTATCAAGCTGTGCATCAAAGAATGTTAGATTATATTACTTTAAATGATCACTGTTATATCCTCGATTTAGGATGTGGAACAGGCAAACTTTTTCGACGGTTAGCTGCACAATTTCCGACCCTTTCTGGGGTAGGTTTAGACTTGTCTGAAAATATGGTCAAACAAGCTAAATTGCGCAATCAATTCCCTGAGAGAATTATTTTTAAACAGGGAAATGCGGAGAATTTACCATTTGAAGATAATACCTTTAATGGAGTTTTTAATACCATTAGTTTCCTCCATTATCCTAACCCTCAACAAGTCTTTAATCAGGTTAGTCGAGTGTTAAAAAAAGATGGCTATTTTAATTTAGCAGATTATACTAAAAGTGAAGCTTGTAACACTAAACCGATACCATTTTCTCCCGGAGGAATTACCTTTTATAGTCCCCATAAAAGAGAAGAATTTGCTCATAATTCCGGTTTAATTTGTCAGGGACATTATTATTTATTAGCGGGAGTTTTATTGAGTGTTTTTCGGAAAAATTAGGCTCGTTGTTGCCATGCAAGCTAGCATAGATAAAAGGAAAATTGCTATAGCATTTTTAGTTGACATTTTACCTCTCTTTCCCCCTCTCCCTTTGGGATGAGGGGGGTAGGGGGGTGAGGGGTAGATAACATTTAATCAGAAAATTGCTATACTTAATATTAGGTATAATTAAGATTATTAGGAGTAATCAGGTAATGAACATTATTTCTACTCAAGAAATACAAAATAACTTAATAGAGACTTTGACAAAAGTTGCGAACAACCATGAACATATTGCGATCGAAACATCTGAACATCAAAAAGTTTATCTAATTCCGGCCGAAGATTATCTATTATTAGAAAAATTAAGGGAATTTGAAGAGGAAAAAATAGATTTACAAATTGCGAATGAGAGGATGAATGATCCGACACAGGAAAGAGTTTCTTTTGAGCAATTTTTTGAGGAATTAGGGTTAGAATGTGAACATTTATAACATTGAATTTGACCGTAAAGTAAAAAAAGATTTAAAGAATATTCCTCCTGTAATTATCAAAAAAATTAAAGAGGAAATTGCTAAACTTGCTGATGATCCTTATCCATTAGGACATAAAAAATTAAAGGGAAATTTAAAGGATTTTGTCAGAATTAGATTCGGTGATTATCGAATTATTTATCAGGTAGAAAATGAGAAATTAGTAATTTTAGTAATTAGAATTGGTCATCGTCAAAATGTATATAAATAAGCAGAAAATATGAGTTAAACCATCCCTAAAATTGCTAATAACCTAAGAAATCCGATTTTTTTATTTGTGTGATAATTAATATGTCGTTAAAAATCGGATTTCTTATCCTTACTACACACTTACAATTTAGTTAAATTATGACAGATCAATTAATTGTTTTTACCCGTTATCCCGAAGTGGGAAAAGCTAAAACTAGGATGATTTATGAGTTAGGAAAAGAAGGAGCAGCTTTACTACAAAAAAACTTAACTGAACATATTTTAATTACCCTTGAAAGTTTGCAAAATATTAATTTAGAAGTTCATTTTTCTGGTGGTAACTATCAGTTAATGCAGCAATGGTTAGGTGATAATTTAACTTTTGTCGAGCAGAAAGAAGGCGATTTAGGTGAGAAAATGCAGTCAGCTTTTGCCCATTCTTTTAATCAGAAAAATGAGCGAGTTGTTATTATTGGAACTGATTGCCCTGACTTAAATGTTAATATTATAAATGAGGCTTTTAATAAGTTAAAAAATGCTGATTTAGTCTTGGGACCTGCGGCCGATGGTGGTTATTATTTAATCGGTTTATCTCGTTTGATTCCTGAGTTATTTATTAATATTAATTGGGGAACTTCCCAAGTATTTAGACAAACTAAAAATATTGCCCATCAACTTAAGTTAAAAAGTTGTAATTTGCCCATTTTACCAGATGTGGATTACCCCGAAGATTTGCCAATTTGGGAAAAATATGTTAACAATTAACAATTAAGCATTATGTCAAAAAAAGAGCGTCCATTTACTCCAGAACAATTTAAAGAAATCTATTCTAAAGTACCAAGAATTACCGTCGAAATTGCCCTTAAAATTGATAACGGGATTGTCATGACTCACCGAAAAGAAGCATCTTGGAATAATTTATGGCATATTCCTGGAGCAACTCTTTATTATCAAGAAAGTATCGACAATGCTATGATTAGATTGGCCCATGAAGAATTAGGAATTACTGTCATTAATCAAGGTTTTTGGCAATATTTAGAATATTTTAGTGAGACGAAATATCGGGGTTATGGTTCAACAATTGGGTTAGTGTTTTTGTGTACGACCAATGATGAATTACCCCAGATAAATGAAACTGGAGAAACTGTGGCAATTTGGAAGCAGATTCCAGACAATATTGTCCCCGAACATCGTATAATTTTAGAAAAGTTATTAAATGTATAAATTATGGTAAAAATTCTTAGTTGTCAATCTTTAGGAGTGCAGAAAGTCTATGATATTGGCTTACAAAAAGACCATAATTTTCTCTTAAATAATGGTTTAATTGCTTCCAATTGTTTTAATAAATCTCACTCCACTGCTTATGCTTATGTTACCTATCAAACCGCTTATTTAAAAGCAAATTACCCCACAGAATACATGACCGCTTTACTTAGTGCTAGTAGCGGAAATACCGATAAAGTCGAAAGATATCGGGACAATTGTGAACAGATGGGGATTAAAGTTGAACCTCCTAATATTAATCGTTCTCAAGCAGATTTTACCCCCGATGGTAATAATATTTTGTTCGGTTTATCGGCTATTAAAAACTTAGGTGAAAATGCCATTCACAATATAATTGAAGCTAGGACAAATGCGGGCGGTAAGTTTAAATCTTTTGCTGATTTTTGTAGTAATATCGATTTAAAAATTGTCACTAAACGGGCATTAGAACCTTTGGTCTATGCAGGAGCTTTTGATACCATTGAACCGAACAGAAATCAATTATTAGAAGATGTGAAATTGATAATTCCTTGGGCTCAAAATAAGGCGAAAGAAAAGGAAAAAGGCCAAATGAGTATGTTTGATTTACTCTCAGAAACTCCAGCTAATACTAACAGTAAAACTGCTTTTGATGAAGTGCCAAAAGCTAAACCAGTTCCTGATTTTTCCCTAAAAGAAAAGTTAAAATTAGAAAAGGAATGTTTAGGATTTTATGTGTCTGAACATCCTTTAAAAACCCTTCAAGAAAGTGCTAAATTATTATCACCAATTAATCTGGATCAATTGGATAAACAAGGTACAAGAAAAAAAATTAGCTGTGTTGTTGCTTTAAATGCTGTTAAAAAAATCATGACTAAAAATGGTGATCCCATGGCATTTTTACAGATAGAAGATGCCACCGGAGCTACAGAAGGAATCGTTTTTCCTAGTGTTTATGAAAATTTAAAAGACTTTTTAATTGAGGAAAGTCAGTTAATTGTCTGGGGAAAAGTACAAAATAAAGATGATAAATTTCAGTTAATTATCGATGATCTTCAACCCATTGAAAAAATACAATTAGTGATTATCGAATTATCAGCTGATCGAATTATTGAAGAAAAAGAAATTAAGAATCTTCAAGCGCGATTACAAGAATGTTCAGGAGACAAAAATAAAGTTAAAATACCTGTAATTGCTAAAATAAAATCCCAAGATTATAGTCAATTTGTTCGTTTAGGAGAAGAATATTGGGTTCAAGATGCACAAGCAACTATGGAAGTTTTAAAAAATTCTAATTTTCAGGCCGATTTACAACCTTTAATGATTAAAAGTTAATTAACAATTCGCTAAGGTGGGCATTTGATCTTTATTTATGGCACTTTCCGATTAAATTTGATATAACCCTCACCCCCTACCCCCTCATCCCAAGGGGAGAGGGGCAAAGAGAGACAAAATGTCAAATGAAAAGGCTATATTTTAACTAGATATTGTGAAAAAATGCCCTCCCTACCCTAATATAACTCTCTACTCTCTTAAAATTTAACCAATTATGAATGACTTAATTTCTGATTACAAAAATTTACTTGCTGATTTAATTAAACGTTATCAAAAACAAACTGATTACTTAGCAATTAGAATCGAAATTTCTGAGGGAACAAATATCGTTTTAAGGGGAGATAAAATTGATACTATTAGTGAAGGAATTTCCCTTGGTGGCCAAATCAGAACTTGCTATAAAGGTGGTTGGGGTTTTGCTACTTTTAATAAGTTATCTCATCTCAAGAATCTAATTGAACAGGCGATCACTTCTGCGAAAATTATTGGCGATGATGAAACTATTTTAGCACCGGTACAAGCTATCGAAACTGTATGCAAATTGCCGATAACGGGTTTAGATCCCCGACAAATACCATTACTTGAGAAAAAACAATTATGCGATCGCTATAATGAAATTCTCCGCAGTTATAGTCAAAAAATTACCACAACTTCCGTGCGTTATGGTGACAGCAATCAACATATCCTGATCGCCACTTCTGATGGTAGTTTAATCGAACAAAGCTGGACTGACCTAGAAATGCGGTTTTCGGCCACCTCAAGAGATGGGGAAATCGTACAAACAGGTCGGGAAACCACGGGCTCACGGAAAGGATACCAAGATTTGACAAATTTAGATAAGCAGGTGGAGGGTGCGGCTAAACGTGCCCTTGAGTCCTTGTTTTTGCCCTCTGTAAAGGGAAAAACTTACCCCGTCGTGATCGATCCCATTTTAACTGGTTTGTTCGTTCACGAGGCATTTGGACACCTGTCAGAAGCTGACATGGCTTACGAAAATCCCGACATATTAGAAGTAATGACCATGGGCAAAAAATTCGGACCGCCAGAATTGCAAATCTTCGACGGAGCCGCCCCGGAAGGTCATCGCGGGAGCTACTATTACGATGACGAGGGCACTCCAGCCACTACGACCCAATTAATCAAGGATGGTGTATTAGTCGGAAGATTGCATTCTCGGGAAACGGCAGGCAAGTTGGGCGAAAACCCCACAGGTAACGCACGCTGTTTAAATTATCATTATGCGCCCATTGTCAGAATGACCAATACTTGGATCGAAAGAGGCCAAACTCCAGTGGAGGACTTGTTTTCAGGTATTAAAGAAGGAGTTTACGCTTGCAATTGGTTAGGAGGTATGACCAATGGCGAAATGTTCACATTCGGCGCTGGGGAAGCATGGATGATTCGCCATGGTAGATTAGCAGAGCAAGTTCGGGATGTCACCCTTTCGGGTAACGTTTTCAAAACTTTAGCCAACATTGAAGGCATCGGCGATGATTTTTATTGGGATGAATCCGGCGGATGTGGCAAAGGAGGTCAAAATGGCTTACCCGTCGGTTGTGGAGGACCAAGTTTAAGGATTAAAGATGTCGTTATTGGTGGCGTTTAATTTGCTTTAATTAGTGGGGATAATTAATAATTATTCCTACTTTTTTTAGATAATATTGGTACTAATTATGAGATAATAAAAGATTGTATTTTTGATAGTAAAAAATGAGTTTAGTAGGAATCATCGTCCAAGGGCAATCTAATCAATTAGGTATCGGTAAATTAGTAGAATTAAACGAAGAAGAAGCGACGGTAGAATATTTTATTTCTGTGGGTAATCGTATTAGGAAAAAAATGCCCGTTGCGGATTTAAAAAGAGTGGCATTGCCTCGGCAAACTAGGTGTTATTTGTGGTTAGAAAATAATCAAAGTTGGCAGGTTGGACGCATTTTTGAACGCGATAAAGAATTGCAATCTTATCGCATCGATTTTCCCGATGGTAAGTCTATTTTAGCCCCGGAAACTGATGTTTTTGTGCGCTGTAATTTGCCTATTGATGATCCTGTCGAAATACTTGCTATGAAAGGTCAGGAGACTCCCTATTTCTATGAACAGCGATCGCTTTTTACCCGCTGTTTAATTGACCAAAGAGCCGCTAGTCGTGGTATGACGGGTTTAATTTCAGCTAATATTGAATTATATCCTCATCAAGTGGAAGTGGTGAGACAGGTTTTAGAAGATCCGATTCAACGTTATTTATTAGCTGATGAAGTTGGTTTAGGAAAAACGGTGGAAGCGGGAGTTATTTTAAGGCAATTTCTGTTAGATCAACCCACCGGAAAAGCTTTAATTATTTTGCCTAATTATTTATTAAATCAATGGCAAAATGAGTTAGAAAATAAGTTTTATATTTCCGAATTTAAGGGTAGGGTGGAGTTATTAACCCTTGATGATTGGCGGAATATTTCGCCGAATGTTTCCTACGGTTTAGTAATCATTGATGAAGCACACAATGTGGCTGCAATGATGGCAGAATTAAGTAAGTTTCAGTGTTTTAATACCATTAAAGCTGTTGCTTATAAGTGTGAAAGACTCCTCCTTTTATCGGCTACTCCGGTGTTAAATCAGGAGCAAAATTTACTGGTAATGTTAAACTTTTTAGACCAGAAAAATTATCCCATTCAAGATTTAAAAGGTTTTCAAACCAAAGTAGCAAAAAGTCAGGAAGTTGGCCGCATTTTATTAGCTTTTAGACAAGGAGCAAAATCCTTAGTAATTAAGAATAAAATTAGCCAATTAAGGGAATTATTGCCTCAAGATAACTACTTATTAGAGCAGTTAGAAAAGCTAGAAAATAGCGAATTAGACACAGAAAAAGAGCAATTAATTGGGATAATTAGGACCCATATTAGTGAGACATATCGCTTGTATCATCGGATGTTAAGAAATCGTCGCGAAGCAGTAGAAGATGTAATTTTTGAACGTAATTTAACCCCACAAATTGAATATGACTTAGATGAAAGAGCCTTTGATCTGGTGGAATTATTAGATGAATATCGGAATATCGCACCGAAAACACCAGAATATGCCAAACTTTTCTTACTCTTATTTAAGGCCAGTTCTAGTTGGTTAGGTGTTTTACAGCAATTAATCCAAATTCGGTTAAATGTAGGGGAGCAAAAAGAACAGAAAAAATTAGCTAGAGATTGGGACAAAAAACTCCTAAAAATCATTAGCAAAACACCTCTATTTGAAGGTGAACAAGACTTGTTAAATAAAATGGTCAATTTAATTGATACTCCTTCAGAAGATGGCGATAAATTGGAATTACTTAAGCTAATTTTGCTTTATAATTTATCAGATATTTTGGAATTACAAGGATATAGAAGCAAACCCGATCGCCTCTTGGAGTTAGTTCAACAAAGAATTAAACGGCCATTTAATAGTGATAAATTCCCGAAATTAGTCATTTTTACTAACTTTAATTCTGCGGGATTAGAATTAGTACACTTTTTAAGCAAATGTTTTGGAAAAACCGCCGTCACCCATCATTTGATGGGAGAAACTAGGGATAAAATCGACGAAAATTTAGCTCAATTTAAGAATAATCCTAGTTGTTTCTTGTTAGTTTGTGACAAGTCAGGAGAAGAAGGAATTAACCTGCAATTTGCCGAGGGATTAATTCATTTTGACTTACCTTGGTATCCCAATAATTTAGAACAAAGAATCGGAAGAATCGATCGCATTGGTGGTAAAATGAATCTAAAATCTTGGGTTTTAGTGGGATTAGAAGATAGCCCCCAAGAAGCACTTTATTACATTTTACAAGACGGTTTCAAGATATTTAATCAGTCAATTGCGAGTTTACAATTTTACTCAGAAAATAAAATGAATTCCTTGGAAAATGTTTTATTTGAGTCTAATTTATATGGCAATAAAAAAGACCAATTAAAAGAGTTAATTCAAGAAATTAAACAAGAAATCGAACAGGAAAAATTGAAAATAAATGAGCAAAATGCCCTCAATGAAATTGATGCCAATGAAGATAACGCCCATCAATATTTTGAGCAGTTAGAAGAATACGACAGCAAACATAAAACCATCAGAAAAGCGGTTGATGGAGTGCTCACTGAAGCTTTACAATTTAAAGATGAAGCTGATGCTAATTTAGACGAAGTATGCGAATATACTTACAAAATTTCAGGGAGAAGACAAACCTTAGTTCCTTTAGATCAATTAAAGAGTTATTTCATCCCAATTTTAAATAAACCGGGTACATATAATCGACGAATTGCTAACCAAAATAAAGGAATTAAACTGTATAGAATTGGGGAACAATTAATAGATACCTTAGCAAAATATGTGCAGTGGGATGACAGAGGACAAGCATTTGCATTGTGGAGATGTGATGAAAAATGGGCGGAAAATAATGCTAATGAATGGGTGGGTTTTCGCTTTGATTATATCATTGAAACCGACTTAACTAAAGTAAGAGAAATTATCAATAAAAATAAGTTTGCTAACCTTAATTTTGAAGGTATTAAAAGACAAGCAGACGGATTATTTCCACCTCGTTGGGAAAGCATTTTTCTTGATACTAATTTCCAAAAAGTTGAGGATGAAAGTTTATTAGAAAGCTTACAACATACCTACAGAGACAAGAAAGATTTTAACCTTGCTAAAAATCGTTTACCAATTTTAGACCAATATATTAACGCGGAAAAATGGCCAGAAATGTGTCAAAATGCGCGACAAAAATCCGAGGAAATCTTACGTCAAAATGCTGACTTTATTCAGTGGTGTGAAAACCATAGTAACTTAGCAGACAAGAAATTAGAAACGCACATTTATCAGCTAAAATTGCGGGAGAAAAACCTAGAACACAGCGAAGAATTAAAGATAGAAACAGCCATAAAAACGGCCTTAATTGAAGGTATAAAAACCCCTAAAATTAAAGCAGATTCCGTTGGATTTATCATTATTTCTGGTAACAAACCCGAAATATAATGTTTCAGAACTCCGATTTTTGTCCCTAAAAAATAATTAAAATTGACAGTTTTTAGGAAAAATAGGAGTTCTGGGACTATAATTTATCTGAATAATTCTCAGTAAAAAGCAATGACTAAATCATTGAAATTGTTACAAAATATCATGGAATTTGGAGCCACAAAAAAGGAACTTTCTCTTCTGAAAAATGACACGGTTAAAAACTGTCAAGAACGGTTTTTAAACGCTTTGTTGGCTCAAAATACTCCCCATAGTCCCTCATCTCAAGATTTAGCCTGTTTAATACGTCATATTATGCGACGAGAAGATGAAATTTTACAGGGGGGAATCGCTCAAACTCTTAAAATACCAAGGGTTAATCCCTATCCCAGCGATCGGGAAATGTGGGAAAAATGTGGTTGTGATATTTTGCAAGCAAGTTCTGATTTTTTTGTCATTACTGCTCGTCCTTGGCAATTTTTCGGACAAACCCCAGATCAATCAGTATTTGCCGAGACTAATCGCCGTAATTATCAAGAGGAAAGGGGCGATCCCTTTCTCAATTTAGTTAATTTAGACAAATATCGCAGTGTTGGGCAACGTGAAGCAATCCGAGCCGTGTTGACAGCACCAGCAAAATCAACTTTGGTGATCAATTTGCCGACTGGTTCAGGTAAAAGTTTAGTGGCTCAACTTCCCGCCCTGCTTGACTCCCAAGTCAGGGGAGTTAGTGTGATGGTAGTGCCAACAACTGCGTTAGCTTTAGACCAAGAAAAGTCGTTGCAAAAATTTATCCCGCACCCCGTTGCTTACTACAGCGATAATTCCTCGGAAGGTAAACAACGTCGTCAAGGTATCAAAAACCGCATTTGTGAGGGAAAACAGCGCTTAGTGATTGTTTCTCCGGAAAGTTTGCTGGATTCTCTCTCTCCCTCTCTTTATTTCGCCGCTAAACGTGGTTTTTTGCGTTATTTTATAGTTGATGAAGCACATACCGTTGAACAATGGGGGGATAATTTTCGCCCAGCCTTTCAAGAATTACCGGCCTTACGGGATGATTTATTAAGAATTACGTCATTTAAAACCCTATTATTAAGCGCAACAATTACGGAATCTTGTTTAGATAGCTTACAATTTTTATTTGGCAAAAATGGCGACTTTCAGATAATTTCTGCGGTACAATTACGACCAGAAATTGAATATTATTTTTCATATTGCGAGGATGAAATAATTAGAAAAGAGCGACTTTTAGCCGCACTTTATCACTTACCTCGGCCGCTAATTATTTATGTGACAACCAAGGATGATGTCGAATATTGGAGTCAGATTATTAGGGCGGCCGGATTTAAACGCTTTGGCATAATGACAGGTGACTCAACAATTAAAGAAAGGGAAGAATTAATTAAAAATTGGCGAGAAAAAAATATAGATTTAGTAATTGCTACTTCATCATTTGGATTAGGAATAGATCAAGCGGATATTCGGGCAGTAATTCACGTTTGTATTCCCGAAACTATTGACCGTTTTTATCAGGAAGTAGGACGAGGAGGACGGGATGGAAAAGCAGCAATTTCCCTCACTTTATATACTTTAAATGATTATAAAATTGCCCATTCTTTAAATCAAAAAACTACTATTACTTTAGCAAGGGGGTTACAAAGATGGGAAAGTATGTTTGCGGCTAAAATAACCTTAAGTGATGGTCGTTTTCGTATTCCAATTAATTTGCCTCCTTCCTTTAAAGATAAGGATATTG
Source organism: Synechococcales cyanobacterium S06 (assembly GCA_011391125.1). Classification (GTDB taxonomy): domain Bacteria; phylum Cyanobacteriota; class Cyanobacteriia; order Cyanobacteriales; family JAABRE01; genus JAABRE01. The sequence goes on along the minus strand of JAABRE010000001.1, from coordinate 87,535 downwards.
ACATGAATAGTTTGCAAAATAGAGCTTGGAATATCCGCACTTTAAACTTAATGGGTCAAGCAAAATTAATTGAGATTTATTGGGAGAAACCACCGCAAAAAAATCAGTTTCAATCAGAAAAAGATTATCAACAAGCTTACGAAAATTATTATAATTATCGCTTAATTTCTATTATTAATGAACAGCATTTAACCACCGAAACTTGGGAATCGGAAATAGAGCCAATTCGCAAGAAAAGACAACGAATAAACACCCATAATTTAAAATTAATGAAAGAAGCCTTAAAGTATCGGCAAACTCGTTGTATTTCAGAAATTTTTGCCCAAGCTTATAATATTCCTGATGCTAATGTTAATGTTTCTTGTGCTTGTGGTGGGTGTAATTATTGCCGTTTTCATAAGCAGAAACCCTTTGCCAATATTCTGCCTTTTCCCTTACCAGTTTGGCCAAATCCTGATGATCAATTAAGTCAAAAATTAACAGAAATATTGGGCGATCAAAAGTTACTTTTAATCTTTTATGACCTCGAGAATAATAAACAAAAAAAAGGTAAACAAATTATTAACTGGTTAGTAAACCAAGGAATAATTAATATTGTTGCTAATCCTAAGTATTATCCCATTTTAGAACAAGAATTACAGTCATTATCTAATAATTATATTTTCTTCTTTGAAGATTACCAACCGTTTAAAATGCCTCGTGTGCCAACTTTGATTTTATTAGATCGGCCAGAAGATTTTGGCAAAAAGTATCTTAGAATACAGAATTATGGTTCATGTGTTAGTATTATTCTATTATCGAGATTGACTCCTCATCCCGAAAAGCCCGATAGATTATTAATCAATATGTTTAATGGTTTATATTTCACATTAGAATATTTTTGTAGGGAGATCGGACTATGACTGTTTTAAAAACTTCTCTTACTAACCCTAGTCGTATTCAAGGAATTTATCGTTATTTACTTCAAGTCAAGGAACAAAAAGAGAAAAAAGACATTTTAAAGAAACTAATTTCTCCTGATAAATTAGTAGAAGATAAACCTTCTGAACGTCCCATGTTTACTGCTTCTCTTAATGAGTCAATTAAGTGTGGTTTATTAAAAGAAGAAACCATAAATGAGACAATTTATATTGCTATTAATCCCGAATTACCAGAAGAATCTAGGGATAAAGAATTCGGGATTCAATTATTACCTAATACCTTAGCTACTTTATTCTTTGCATCTGGTAATCAAGATGAATCTGATTTTGGTTTAGTGTGTGCTTGGTATTTAGCTCAAGATGTTTATAATCCACCTAAAAATTGGGAAGAAATTGAGCAAGCAATTAATCAAAAAGATGCTTTACCTTTAGGTTTAAAATTAACTAATAATAGCCTTTATAGCTCCATGGATGATTGGATGAGTTATATGGGATTAATTTGGAGTCATTCCATAGATAAAAAAAGAGCGACAATTCCTGATCCCACTGTTTATATTCGACGCAATTTAAACAGTTTATTTAACTATAAAAATGAAAAAATATCCCTTCAAGAATTTATTAAAAGATTAGCTGAAAAATGTCCTTTATTTGAAACTGGACATTTTCGGAATGACATAGAAAAATATACCAAAAAATGCCCACCAAATACCTTGTCAACCAGTACATCTTTTGCTTTATTTCGGTTACAAGATGAAGGGTTAATTAAGTTAATGAGAGAATCAGACGCAGATTTAATGATCTTACCAAAAGCTAATCATCAAATAGATGATAATTGCAGGATTTCTCATCTTATTTATCAAAATTAAGGAGTCAGAAAAATGAGTTTTACAAATTATGTTTGTTGGGATAAAAAACGGGTTCAAACTATTTTAAATGTCGAGGCGATCGAAAATTCAGATCATGTTTTTTTAGCGACTCATCATCCTATTAAAATGAGAAAAAATAAGTTAATTAGAGATTTAATCAATGAACAAACGGGGGAATTTTATCGGGAAGAAGAATTTTTAGAGGATTTTTTAGCTTCTCAAGATTTTGCTTTTGTACCAGTTTTAGGTAATTCGGGAACGGGAAAATCCCATTTAATTCGGTGGTTATCAGCAAATATTCAAGCAACTAAAAATCGCAAAGTTTTATTAATTCCTAAAATTGGCACAAATTTAAAGGATATTATTAGAATGATTTTGGATATTCCTGAATTGATAGAACCACATTTTCAAGAATATAAAAACCGTTTAGAAAGAGCTACTAATACTTTAGATGAAAATGAAGCAAGGGAACAGTTATTAAACCAATTAGCGATCGCCATTCAACGTGAACGACCGAATCTTACGGAAATACAAGAATATTTAGTAGAAGAACTTAGCTCTCTCTTATATGATCCCTATTTTCGTAAAGAACATTGGTTAAAAAATGGCAGTATAATTCAGAAATTAGCGACTCATATTTTAGGTAATAAAAACACTTTAGAAATGGTGGAAGAACGGCGAGAATTTACCTTAAAAGATTTGCCATTAAATGTAACAGATTGTCTAAAAGCTGGAGCTCAAGCTCGGGACTTCTATACTTTTTTAATTGGTGATAATCCCATTCAAAAAGCGACCATAGATTGGTTAAATTTAAACTTAGATCAAGCCATTAGTAAAGTATTAGATTTAGGGAGTGAAGACTTACAAATATTAATGCGAGAAGTGAGAGAAAGTCTTGCAGAGAAAGAAATTGAGTTAGTTTTATTAATAGAAGATTTTGCGAAATTACAGGGAATAGATCGACAGGTTTTAGAAGCTGTTTTAGCTCGTCCACAACAAGTAGGAAATAAACCTTTATGTGCAGTTAGAACCGCTTTAGCTTGTACTACGGGTTATTTTCGTGGTCTATTAAGTAGTTATGATACTGTCCAACAAAGGGTGACATTTACTGTTAATTTAGATGTGGGATTTGTTACCGAACAATCCTTATTTACAGATACAGATATTCAAGCTTTTACTGCTAGATATTTAAACGCAGTTAAGTTACCGGAAAGTGAGCTGATTAATTGGCATAATGAACCGAAAGAAACCGGTTTAAATCGCAAAAATCCGCCTAGTTTTTGTGATGAATGCGAACATCGTGAAACTTGTCATCAGGGTTTTGGTCAAATTAACGGAATGGGGTTATATCCTTTTAATTTTAAGGCCTTAAAACAGATGTTAAATCGAGTTAATCAAGGTCAATTTAATCCTCGAATTTTTCTTAAAGATGTCTTGAAATATACCTTAGAAAATTCAGCTAATCCCATTCAAGATGGGAATTTTCCTACTAAATTATTACAAGCACATTTCGGCAAAATGCGTTTAAGTGCCCTGGTTCAAGATGATATTAAACAAAAAGATCCTCTTAATGGCGATCGCCGTCAAGTTTTGTTAGATTTATGGACAGATAGTGACAGTTTAATTGACTTACCTTCGGAAGTTCACACTGTTTTTAATCTTCCACCTTTAGGAGTTAAAGTCCAAAAAAATGAACCGCAAAAATTACAGGTTAAAGAAACAAATAACGATCATAGTTATCAAATTATTCCCCCAAAAAAGGAAGATTCAGCCTATCAAAAACTCAGTAAACAATTAGAAATGCTTGATAATTGGAATAATCAAGCAATAATACCTCAAGATATAGAAAGGGATTTAAGAACTTTTATTTATCCCGCAATTTTAGAGAGAATTGATTGGGACACCGAACATTTATTAAGGGGAAGTTTCGCTACTTCAACTGCAAGTTTTAAACAAAGAAATGTCTTAATTTATAGTCCTAGAACAAGGGGACAAGGTGCAAATTATTCGGGAATTATTTTAAATTTACCCCTTAATCCTGATGATGAACAGGAATTTCGCGAAACGGCGATCGCCTTTCAAGGTATTTTGCAATTTAATTATTATAAACATTGGAATTTTGATAATGGCGATCATTATTTTCGAGTTTATGCTAAACAAATAGAGCAATGGAGTGAGTATATTATCGATCAAATTCGACAATATCCCAGGGATTTTCAAACAGATTGGAATCCTGTTCCTGCTACTGTGGAATTAATGGCTATGACTGCAATAATGTCAGGATTACCTAGTAGTAACCTCGAAGATTTAATTAATTCGTTATTTCTAGAATTAGAAGATAATAACTTAGATAATCGGACAAAAACTTGGCAAGAATTATTTAAGCATTTACAAAGTAATCAGAAAAAACTCTTAGATATTTTCAAAAGTTTTATCGGTTGTACAAAGGGAAGTAATAGTAACTTTCAAATGATTGATGTGGTACAAATTATCGAACCATTAAAAGGTATTTTGAAAACGGGTAAACCTCAAGAAATTATCCCAGAAACATTAACTACAGAATATCAAATTATTGCTAAAGTGAGGCAAAAAATAGATGAATTATTAGCTAAAGTAATTCAAGAAGAATCTGAATATCAATTAAATATTTATGAAAACTTAATCGTTGAATTTGGCAGAGATATGAAAAAACAGCAGGTAATTAATACCGTAAAAATAGCCATAGAAGAAGCAAGAAATGCGGGAAGTTTTGGTCTTCAAAACTCTGAAAAATTATTAGAAACTATTTCAGAATTTCAAAAAACTCGTTTCAGTGGTTATGTTGATAACATGAAACGAATCAAGCTTGAACAGCAAAACAATAATTATTCAATGTATGAAATATTACCTTATTTAAGTCAGAATTATCAAAAAGCAATTCAGACAGGAGAATCATTTTTAACAGAAACAAATCAATTTTTAAGCACATCCTTAGATCGAGTTCAACAGGATATTAATAAATTAAAAACAGCAGAATCCGGAAATGTAGAATTAACAATTAACGAAATTAGTAACAATTTAATAGAATTAAATAACCTATTACAAGAAATTTAAAAAAGGAAAATTAACCATGATTATTACAGAATGTCAACAATTAATCGACTTATCTAAGAAAAAAAGTGAACTAACTCAATATTCTAAAAACTTAGATGGTTTTCAAACGAGACAAAAACAAATTCAAGAAGGAATTAACAAAATTTATCCTTTAATTCAAACTTTAAAAGTATTTCGTGAACAAGGAATCATAAACGAAGAATTAACCGCCATTAAAAATGACCTTTTAAAATTTGTTATTGTGGTGGAACAAAATTTTAAGAAAAATCCCGAATGGATCTTAGATAATAATAACTTTAAGGGCAATATATTTGACCAAGGAATAAAAAATATTACTAATAATTTAAATAGAAAACTAAAAAATTCATGGCAAAATTATCTTAAACAAAAAATGCCAACCACCAATCAAGAAATCTTAAATTTATTAGAAAAAATAACCTCTTTTAAAGATACAATTAGCCAAATAAAACGTCTGAGAGAACTAATAGAAAAAATAGAATATCCTCAGAAGAAAGAAGAATTTGATTTGATTGATAATTACGTCAAAATAATACGAGAAAAGTGGAATAGTTTGGAATCTGACGAAATTCCCGACAGTATAATCATCTTTTTAAAAGCAGCATCGAACCAAGGAGCAACATTGAATTTATTAACAGAAGAAGTCAAAGACTGGATCATCAAACATGGGTTAGATAATAGTATTAGGATCACTTTAATCAGTTAAATTGATGATCAATTACCCAGGTTAGAAATCCGATTTTTTACCCTAAAAAATAACTAAAATTGTCTATTTTGGTAAAAATCGGATTGCTTATGACACTCTCTACTAAATAAGCAATATTTAAACCCAATTTTCAATTTTTAGCTCAGAAATTCTCTTAAATTCTTTAATATTATTGGTAATTAAAGTATAATTTAGACTCAGACAATGGGAAGCAATCATGAAATCCATCAGTCCCATGGGAGTGCCTTTTTTATCTAAATTAGCTCTAATTTGTCCATAATATTTAACAGCAAGTCTATCCCAAGATAAAACTTGTAAACGGGATACAAAATTATCAATAATGCTTTGATTCAGTTGTTTGAAAGCCGATTTATCAACACCGTATTGTAACTCCGTCAACGTAATTATAGAAATGCAAATTTCTTGACTAGATATTTGGTTAAAACACTCTAAAACAGTAGGAGGACGTTTTTTAATAATGTAAATACAGATATTTGTATCTAACATATACATTTAAAATAAATCCTCTCTTTCTTGGGGTGGTAAATCGACTCTTTCTAATATAAAATCCTCTGAAGGTAAAGGAGTTTTCTCAAAAAAATCTTCCCAAGAAGACTCTTTTGGAGAGGGAATTACTTGATTTCCTTCTTTGCGAATATAAACTTCCTTCCCTTCAAAACGAAACTCTTGAGGTAGTCTAACTGCTTGACTTCTACCATTAAGAAATAATTTGGCTGTTTTTTGTTTCATAACAAGTTATTATGTGATATATATTGTTAGTATATCACATAATAATTGAGCATAAAATGTAGGGTGGAATTGCCCACCTTATCAAACCTAAGAAAGCGAATTTTGGCCAATTTCCTTAACAATTTTCACCGTTTCTAAGCTAATTGTTATTATTTGTCCAATTAATCTTAATATATATTGTTCGTCTTCTAATCGGTTAGGATCATTAATTATGCCACTTCTTTTATCGGTTTTTATTTGATATTGGTCAATTACCCATTCTAAAGCAGATTTATTTCCTAATTTATACTCAAATACTTCTTTAGGAATACCTTTTAAGGTTAGAAAATCGTTATATTTTAACTCAGTTTTATCCTTATTTAAGCGCATTTTTTCGACTCGAAATAACCCCCCCTTACCAAGGGGAGAGTTTGAATTTTCGACTATTTCTAGGGGATATTCTGCTTGATTTTCATAATTTAAGTGTAAATCTGCTAACTGTTTTCCTAATATTACAAAAGGTGCAAATTCTGGAGCAAATGGGATTCTGGGAAGTTCCCTTTTTAAATTTTCGGCGTATAATTCCCGATATTCTGGGTGGTGTAAAATGGCGTAAATATAATAAAATATGTCCCATTTGGTAATCTCCAATTCCCCCCCTTTTAAGGGGGAGTTAGGGGGGGTCAAATAACGTTTTTGATACTCCTTTAATACCCAATCGGTGATATTTTCTTGGCGATTTTCTCCGTTTTCATTGTATGTATAAAAGGGAAAACATTGGGAATCACCGGTTAAATGTAAGTCAGGAAGACTCTTAACTATTAAACATTGAAAAGGTTTTGTGTTTCCAATTGCACTAACACAAATTACTAGGTTTTCTTCCTCTATTTTTTGATTAGGAAATATGTTAGGAAATTTACCACGACGATGAGTTAATATCTCGTCAAAATATAAATATTGTTTACAAAAAGGACGATATAATGATACTCTAATTTTTTCATTATTAAATTCAGCTAATTTATTTGATTTAAGACATTCTTTTAAACGACTACTCCATTTAATTTTAGTATCATCATTAGTAACAAAGTTATCTAAATTAATCTTTTGATCCTTTTTTTGCTGCCATTTTATGACATCATAATTATAAGTTTCAATCATTTTTTGGATATTTTCACTTAAATTATTCTGACTAAAATTATAGGCCCAAACATCGCGATTAGTATTAACTCCGATACTATATATTTGAAAAATTACCCCTGTTTCTGTCTTATTTTTCTTGGTTTCTTTTGTACCTAATGGGATAAAATATTCAAATTCATCTCTTAAATTATCTGTTAACCAATTATACTTATTATCTGGAGTTATTTTTTGCCAATTTATGTCACTAAATTGAGTAATATTTGTTAAATAGTCTAATTTTTCCTGTTTAGTCCAAAATTCTCCTACACTGGTGTAATAAATTTCTGTAGATTGAGATTTTTTTTCTTTATTTTTAATCAAAAAATTAATACTAACTCCTACTTTTATATCAAAAACATTGTGAATTGTTTGACCACTATTATTTTTTCTAATATTTCCTCCTAAGTCTAATAAATAAATTTTACTAAAATCTTGGGCTAAATTTTTCCTCATTCCGTCAAAAGAAATATCATTAATAAAACTATTGTTAGTAATTAAAGCAACAATGCCTTCATCTTCGACTCGATCGCTTGCCCAACGTATAGCTTTTACATAAGCATCAAATACAACTCTTGTAGAACTTGCTGTAGAATCCTTAGAGTAAGTTTCTTTAACTCTCTGGTCAATTTCCTGATATTTTCGATTTTTATTATTATCATTTTCATTAATTTGGCCAACATTATAGGGAGGATTTCCTATGATTACGAAAATGGGAGATTTACGCTGTTTTTTAACCCGTGCAGTATTCTCAAGAGTAAATAACTCTAATTGTTCCACTTTTTGATCTGAAAATGTGTCAACTAAACAGATATTTTCAAAAGGTTTATAACTCCCTGTAATTTGATAATATTCATGTTCAATATTCATGGAAGCAATATAATAAGGTAACAGCATTAATTCATTACAGTGCAGTTCTTCTTGATATTTATAGGTTAAAGCTGTTTTATTAAGCTGCTGCATAATTCGCAAAATAAAATTGCCCGTTCCGACAAATGGGTCTAAAACATGGACATTTTTGTCACTAAAAGACTGATTAAACTCCCGTTTTAAAATGTCATCCACACTTGAAACCATAAAATCGACAATTGCTTGGGGAGTGTAAACAATACCATGGGTATCAGCTTGTTTAACCGCAAAACCTTGGAAAAACTTTTCATAAACTGTATTCAAAAAGTCCTGTTTTTCCTGATATTCTGTAATGGTAGAAGCCGCATTTTCTAACGCTTTATAAAAGTAATCTACACCCTGTAAAAAAGTATCACGGTTAAAGGATTTAGAAGTTAAAGCATCAATAACCTGCTCAATTTCCACTGCAATAACATTGCGTTTTACGAAGTCAGGATTATTAAATAAACGGCGAAAAATGCCCTCAGTTAATAAGTGCTGAATCAGCATTTCTTCCACCGCATTTTCCGACAAATTCTGGTTAATACTTTGCTTACATAAAGTAGTTAAACTCTCAAAAGAGTCGATAAATTTCTTATTAATTTTCTTCTCTTTGGCGATTAATTCGAGTAATCCCTTGGCCAATTCTTGAACCTTAGAACCAAACTCAGAAGCCGCTTGGTCCCATTCCTCAATTTCTGGTTGAGAATACTCAAAAAATAACTTAATAACCTGACATAAATTTTCAGGATTTGTAATAGAATCATCAAAAACTAACTGACCATTTTGATACAAAATAACTCGTTTTGGTTGCCAAAATAAAAGATTATTCTTGGGATAATTTTGGGCAAATTTCTTATTAACTTCCACCTCTAAATCCACCGAATTTTGTTTAGCTTCCCAAAAACCGTGTTTAAGAGTATCCTGACGGATAATAACTCCATCAGGGCGAATTAACTTAGAATTAACCCTTATATTTTGTTCAGGAATATAAGAAAAATTAAACTGACTACAACAAGTAATTAAAACACCTTCAAAAGCAGTTTTAACAGCGTTTTCATGGATAACATTTAACTGTTTGAACTCCTGTAATTTTTGAGAATATTCCTTAACCGATTTATGATTAGATTTAAGATTTAAAATAGGCATAATATTAAATTCCTTAAGTAGAAAAAATTATAACAGAAAGGGGATTTTTGTTCAGAGAAAGTCATGTCAGTTACCAGTTATCAATTGTTAACTGGTAACAGTTAACTGGTAACTGTTAACTGAGGGGGGGAAGCCCCGCTTTTTTTGGTAATTAAAAATATAGATAATTCAGAAAAATCAAACTTGTTAATATGGAGTCAAAAAAACTTGACGGCCGTCATTAAAATGAACCAAATTAATATGTAAAAAATGGTCAGGTTTGTAACTTAAACGTTGGGGCCATTCAATAGCAGTAATCCCGGGGATAATTTCAACTCCCTCCCAATAAAGTTCCAAAAACATTGATTCAACTTCCGCCGAATTTAAGCGATATAAATCCAAATGATAGAGAGGAATTCGCCCTTCCAAATATTCATTAATAATAGAAAAAGTAGGACTCAAAACAAAATCATCAATACCCAACCCCCTTGCGATACCTTGGACCAGAGTAGTTTTACCAGCACCTAAATCACCTTCAAGGAGAAGAACAGAACCAGCACTTAAACTGCTTCCCAAAGATACTCCAAAATCAAAAGTAGCCTGAAAATCAGGCAAAAAAAACTCTTGACATTTTCCCAAATCTATGCTATAAGCCATAAACCCCCTTAGCGCCTTAGCGACTTTGCGTGAGACAACAATCCAAGACTAAGAGGCCCAACAGACAACCCCCTTAGCGCCTTAGCGCCTTTGCGTGAGACAATAACCCAAGACTAAGAGGCCCAACAGACAACCCCCTTAGCGCCTTTGCGTGAGACAACAATCAAGATTTAATCCTCAAAGCCAGGAAACTTAAACCCCCTAGTTTTGCCATACCAACGCAACAAAACCGCCGCCAAACGAATGGGATCATGGCGAACATAACCTTTATCATCCTCATCCATAATATTCGCCAAAACCACACGACGGCCGAGTTTAGCCACATCTTCCCGGTCTAAAAAGACAGGATGAGAACCTTCTTTAGCATAGCGTTGTAAAGTTTGGGGGGAAGGCGATCGCTGGTGACAGATTACGGCATCAAATAGCGGTTTACCGCAAACTTTGTCGATCGCCCGAATATGGTCAGAAACGCTGTAACCATCGGTTTCGCCGGGTTGGGTCATAATATTACAAATATAAAGGCGAGGGACCTTGGTTTGGGCGATCGCCTCACGAATTTCTGGCACTAACAAATTGGGGATAACGCTGGTGTAAAGACTACCGGGGCCGATAATAATAAAGTCAGCGTCAGCAATCGCCTTAATAACGGCGGGTAAAGCGGGGGGATGGGCAGGAAAACAGCCAATTTCGCTAATTTTGCCCCCTGCTTCGCTAATATTGGATTCTCCTTCAATCAGTCGCCCATCTTGAAGTTTAGCCCATAAACGGACATCGGTTAAAGTAGCGGGCAAAACCTTGCCTCGCACGGCCAACACCTGAGAACTCGCGGTGATCGCCTGTTCAAGGTCGCCGGTTATTTCACTCATGGCGGTGAGGAACAAATTGCCAAAACTATGACCATTTAAGCCATCTCCAGCGGTAAAGCGATATTGAAACAACTCGGTTAACAACTTTTCTTCATCGGCTAAAGCAGCAATACAATTGCGGATGTCTCCGGGAGGTAAAACGCCGATTTCGCGACGTAAACGCCCTGAGGAGCCGCCATCGTCAGCAACGGTGACAATGGCGGTAATATTGGCGCTATAGCGCTTTAAACCCCGTAATAAAGTCGATAATCCGGTTCCACCACCGATGGTGACAATTTTGGCCCCTTTATGTAACTTGCGATGGGTGAGCAGTAAATCTACCAATTCTTCGTCATTATCGGGTATTAAAGCTTGTGTAATGGAGCTGACGGTGCGAGTTTGCCCCCAATAAAGCAAAAATAGACCTAAAACAATGATTAAAGGTCCCGAAACTGAATTAGGAATAATATTGGCAATCCAGCCGATCAAATTGCCAATGAAGGCCATTAAACGGAAAATAGGGGTTAATCTGGTGGAGATGGCGATACCTAAGAAAATTAGTAAAACGCCGGCAACACTGATGACTAACCAACGTTTGACGAATAATCCTGGTGATAACCATTTAAACCAACTATTAACATTTTTGCGAGTAGATTGTTTCACAGATGAAAATTGAGCTTGTTCTGACCTAAAACTATTTAGGACTCGTTTTAAAGGTGTGATTAGCATAACATCAAAAGATAATTTTCCTATTTGGCGGTGAGTTTAACTAAAAGTAACAATAAAATTCAATTGTTTTTCTCGATCTGATTGATAGCTTATCTTTAATTGATCATTGGTTATTGTCAATGGTTAATTAACTGTTGGCCAATTAACCTTGATTTTTCTAATCTCAGGTTAACAGGTTAGCAAAATCCAGAATGTATAATTAACCATACTTTTAAGCGTTCACCAATATTGAAGTTATAGCCCGTTTGTTTGAGAGAAGTAATAATCAGGAAAAATTATAATAAGATACACTAAGATTAGTAAAGAATTGTAAAGTATTAAGGACAAACATGACTGAACCTCAACCTACTACCACCCCTAAATTAGAAGACCCGAAATTTGGCTTTAACAGTTATGCTGAACGTTTAAACGGTAGAGCTGCTATGATTGGTTTTATCTTTACTCTGGCGATCGAATATTTTACTCACCAAGGTCTTTTATCTTGGCTAGGGTTACATTAAGGAAGTAAGAAGTAAGAAGTAAAAAGTAAAAAGTTAAGAAGGAAGTAACTACTTACTTCTTTTCTTGATTAAGAGGTACTACTACCTGTGATCAAGGAATTTTTCCTGAAGAGGAAAAAATAAGGATCATAAGTCGTTTTTTCGGTTTCTTCCCTCACCAAGTCAGAGGAAAACTGATAACTGATAACTGATAACTGATAACTGAAATGATTTCTTTCACTCTTGTTAAAATTAGAATTAGCTCAAATATTATTTTCTCAAACACTATATGAACATTTTATTACCTCGATTTCTCAAATCAGCTTATCGTAAAGAACCAATTTCTAGTTTTATTGTTATAGTTGGTGCAACGGATTTTGTGATGGGAGGAATTGGCTCACAATGGACTCTTTTTTCCCTTGGTTTGATGATGATGTTAACGGCGGGCATTGTTCGTTGGCAAAAAGTCCAAAAAGCTGAGGCCTTTACTGGCCAAGAAAAAGCTCGCTATTTTCTCCCTCCTAGTTCTTCTCGGCCTCCTTTACCTACTTTGGTTAGTCACAAAAGTCACCGATAATGGAGACTTCTTTACTGAAAATTGGCCAAGTTGCGAGTGAAAGTAACCTGAGTGTCAAAACTATTCGTTATTACGAAGAATTAGGTTTGCTTTCTTCTGTGCTCCAACGTGGTGAAAACGCTTATCGTCTCTTTTATCCCACTGTTTTTAATCGTTTAGCTTTTATTAAAAGGGCTCAATCTTTAGGTCTTTCTCTCAAGGAAATTCAAGAAATATTAGTGGTTCACGATCAAGGTAATTTACCCTGTGGAGTTGTTAAAAATCGTTTATTATCCAAATTAGAGGAAATTAAGCAGCAAATCGAAGCTTTAGAACTTCTAAAATCAGAATTACAAGGTATTCTTTCTGGTTGGCAAGATAAACCTTCCCCAGAAAAAATTACTCGCACTATCTGTCCTAACATTCAATAAATAGCACCGATGAAACGTCTTTTGATTGCTACCACTATTCTTAGTTTAATCGGATTTAGCCCCGTTTATGCTCAATTATTACCCCCTTCTCCTCCTCTTCGACGAGAAATTTACCAAGCTATTCCTGCTCAAGGTTGGTCCAATGTTAAAGTAGTTAAAACTTTTACTGGTCATACATCGGCCATTGATTCTTTAACTTTTAGTCCTGATGATCAACTTGTCCTGAGTGGTGGTAGTTCTAATGACCCTTTAGTGAGATTTTGGTCGGTTAAAAGTGGCCGTCAAGTCGAAAATTTAAGGGCTCAACGTAGTGCTATTAGTAATATGTTAATGACTCCTGATGGTACTACTTTAATTAGTAGTGGAGATGACTCCGGGATTAATCTTTGGGATTGGAAAAGTGGTAAATATGTCGCTAATTTTTTAGATCATACTGCGAATATTCTCTCCTTAGCTGTCACTCCTGATAGTCAAATATTGGTTAGTGGAGCTTTGGATGGAGTTAAAGTTTGGCGAATAAATCCTAATCGTCCCCTTTTTACTTTACTCGGTTTTGGTAATCCTACTTATGCAGTGGCCATTAGTGCGGATGGTGACATTCTCGCCACTGGAGATAATCAAGGTAAGGTCCAATTTTGGCAACTGAAAACTGGGAAGTTGATTTCCCAATTTGTACCCCATCAAGAAGCTGTTAACGGCATTTTGTTCACCCCTGATCAGAAAATGATGATTACGTCCAGTAAGGATCGCACGGTTAAAGTTTGGGATTTAGCTACTGGTAAACTGCGTTATACCCTCAGAGGCCATACGGATCAAATTCGGGCGATCGCCCTTAATCCCGATGGTCAAACCCTTGCTAGTGCTAGTAATGACGGTGTTCGTGTTTGGAATCTTTTTACGGGTGGACAATTAAGTCATTTGACTGACCATAATGATTGGGTGGAATCTTTGGCCTTTAGTTTTGATGGTAAAACTTTGGCCAGTGGTGGTTACGATTTTACCATTAAACTTTGGCAACCCATTGTTCCCAACTCAAATTAAGCGCTAATAGCTCATATTTTTAGGTAATTGTTAATTGTAATTATGGCAGATCAAACACATCCGCGAGAAAAGGAAGATAGTTTAGTAATTGAGGAATTAATTGCTGGGGAAATTAATGAGAAAAACTTAGTGGAATTAGCGCGTTTATTAATTCGTTATCGTAATTTTCCCGGTGCTAGACGTATTCAAAGAGATTTACAATTTTTGTTAGACAAATGGCAATTAAGCGAAGAAGAATTATTTGAAAAAACCCGTAATATTCACCTTCATGGTAAAGTTTATCGTCAAAAAATTGACTCCAATGAAGACCCCGAAGATTGGAGTTAATAATAAGTAATAAGTAATAAGTAATAAGTAATAAGTAATAAGTAATATAGTAATTTCAATTAAGATTAGAACAGTAGAAAAATAGGTTCGTTGTTGCGCTTTAGCGCTTCTTAGGACTAAAGTCCAACAACAAACTAAAAACTTTTGTTTAATTTTTATTTGGAATAACTATAAGTAAGGCCCTATAGTTATTCGCCAATTAAATCTAAGACAGCATTAACTAAAGTGTCGTCATGGAAACTGCTTTTAGTTAAATAATAATTTGCTCCTGCTTCTAAACCTTTGATTCGATCTTGTTCTCTGTCTTTATAGGAGACAATAATTACGGGAATTGTTTTTAAATGGGGGTGATTTTTGATTTCTGTTACTAACTCAATACCGTTCATTCTTGGCATATCAATATCAGTTATTACTAAGTCATAATCGTTGGTTCTAACTGCGTTCCAACCTTCCATTCCATTAACAGCAACTTCCACTTTATAACCATTATTTTCTAATAGTTTTCTTTCCATTTCTCGCACTGTAATTGAGTCATCTACTACCAATATTCTCTTAGATTTCTGACTGGTAAGCTGTGCTATTTCTCCACTAATTTGAGTTAAATTTGTGCTATTTAATAATTTATCAATGGAACGGACTAAATCGGAAACATCAAAAATTAAAATAGGTGAACCATCTTCAGTTAATGCGGCCGCACTAATATCTTTTACTTTACCCAAACGCGAGTCTAAAGGTCTTACTACTAAATCTTTTTCGGCAATGAATTTATCAACCACTATACCAAAACGGTTAGATGGTTCGCCAATAATTACGACGGGTAAGTCTGCTGAATGGGGAATAGAGGGCTTTAATTCTAATACTTGATACCCTGCTATTAAACTGATATTTTCATTATTAAAGGTGAAATATTGCCGATTTTCAACTAAGTTAATTTCCTCTGGTTTTACCCTCACAATTCGCTCAATTCTACTGAGGGAAAAAGCGTAAATTTCCCCTGATATTTCGACTAATAAAGTGCGAATTACTGACAAAGTTAAAGGTAATTGAAAATGAAAACTGATCCCTTGACCGAATTGAGAAGTTATTTTTACAGTTCCTCCCACTTCTTGGGTCATACTTTTGGCAATATCTAAACCTACTCCTCGGCCGGAAATTTCTGTTATTTGGGAAGCAGTAGAAAACCCGGGTAAAAATAAAAATTCCATCAATTCTTGTTCTTTTAATTGATTGGCCATGGCCGGAGTTACTAACTTTTTATCGATAATTTTTTGCCGTAGTTTCTCTAAATTTACTCCTCTACCATCGTCACTAATAATAATAGATAACATTCCTCCTCGGTGTGCTGCTTCTATTTTAATTGTCCCTTCTGGTTTTTTATTCACTGCTAAACGTTCTTCGGGAGTTTCAATTCCATGATCAAGACAATTGCGTAAAATATGAGTAATGGGAGCTTCTAATTTGTTTAAAATATCCCGATCGACGGCGGTATTTTTACCAATTATTTCAAATTTGACTTTTTTATTTAATTTCTTTGCTAAATCCCTAACCATACGGGGAAAACTCTCAATTCCATCCCCAAAAGGTCGCATTTGAGATAGGATTACTTCCCGATAAAGACGATCTGAAAGATTTGTTGTACGTCTTGTATAGGTGTCCAATTCGTTGAGGCGATCGCCTAAAAAAATCCGAGATTCCTGTTCTTTTAACCGAGCAAGTTTAAGATATTCATTAATTGATAAATAATCTTTTTTAAGCAGAAATTCCTGCATTTTTTCTAAGGTTTTTTCTAATTCATTTTGTTTCTTTTTTAACTTTAATAAAGAGGAAGCAAAAGGTTGTAACCAATTACTTTCTAATAAAGATTCTCCCGCTAATCCCATTAATCTGTTTAAATTTTCAGCACTTACCCTAACAACCCTTTCTTTTGAGTGGGATAATGATTTTTCTCGGTTACTTTCTTGAGTTATCTCCGTCAAATTATGACTAGGTAATATTTGTGTTTGCTGATTATCTTTTTGATTAATAATTGCTTGAATACTAATAATTAAATTATCTATTTCATCTTGTCTTGATAATAACCAATTTTCTAAATTGTCTTCACTAATACTACCAATATGGATAAATATATCTACGGCATTATTAAGTA
Source organism: Synechococcales cyanobacterium S06 (assembly GCA_011391125.1). Taxonomy (GTDB): domain Bacteria; phylum Cyanobacteriota; class Cyanobacteriia; order Cyanobacteriales; family JAABRE01; genus JAABRE01. Next base: position 70,800 of record JAABRE010000001.1, on the reverse strand, counting down.
ATTCTATATCTTTTTGAGTTAAAATTAGGTTTCCTTCACTAGCAGCTAACAGACAAGTTTCCATACTTTGAGCTAATTTAATACAAGGAGATATTTCGACTAAATTTGCTGCGCCATTTAAGGAATAAATAGCGCTCATTATTCCTTCAAAATATGGGTCTTCACCTGACTTATTTAATAGTGATAATAACTGTTCTTTTAGAATTGTAGCTTGAGTTTCGACTTCGACAGAAAATAATTCCTTTAAAGATAAATTATCTAAATAATTATCTGACTCATTAATAACTGTTTCGATGGTAGCATTCGTTACTAATGTTTCCAAATTGGCGATATTTGCTTCGCTAATAACTGTTTCTAATACTGTTTGATAATTGCCAATTTCTTGACTATTTTCTGATAACCAGTTATTTAACTCTAAATTATTTACTTGATTAATTTTTTCTAAAAATAAGATTGTTTGTAAAATAAGTTCGATTTCCGGTATTTGTAAGTTAATTTTACCTTCTGAAGCCGTTATGATACAATTTTCTACACTAGCAAGTAAATTGATAATTTCCTTAATTTCTACTATAATTGCTGAACTTTTTAAACTCTGAATAGCTGCTAAGATTTCCCCGATAATTTCTGATGATAAAGCTGTGGTTTGTAACAAAAATAAGTTATTTTTAATAATGGTAATTTGATTAATTAATTCTGTTTTAAATATATCAATTAAAGAATTATCACTTAAAGGGGATTCTAAGGTTTGTGCTTGACTTTTGAGCGGTTCATTATTGGGAGTAATAATTTCTATTTGTTTAGTATTAATTGCATTTAGATTTCTCTTAATTTGTTCAATATTTGCGTGATTTTCAGTTAACCAATTATCTAAAAACTGCTCATCCAATTGACTAATTTTTTGCAAGAAATCTACTGCTTGCAATAATATATCAATCTGCTCACTTTCTATGGTAATTTCGCTATGTTGAGCCGCAACAAAACAATCTTCCATCAAATGAGCAATCTCGACTGCCGGATCAATATCAACAATTCTCGCAGCACCTTTAATGGAGTGAGATGCACGCATCAAGTCCTCTAAAGATTGTGCCGAATGTGGATTATTTTCTAATTCTAATAAATTATCAGTTAATACTGTAGCTTGAGCTTCGACTTCCATGCTAAATAATTCTAGCATCGAGAAATCACTTAAATTTTTGTTATTATTAACCATATAATTATCCTCTCTAAGTAAAATTTATACAAGGTTTTTTTTCTGTAAAAACAATTCCTGAATTACCTTTACAGAATTTTTTGATTAAGTGCATAAAAAAGTAATTCAAAATCTAAATAATTAATTTTTTTATTTTGCCAATGAATAATAGCTTGAGTATAGGTATGTGTAGCCTGAAAAATCACAGAAGGCGGTTCTTTAAATTCATCTTCTTGAAAACGTTGTAAAGTATCAATTTCATCCACTAAAAAAACCCATTTATTTTGTTCTAATTCTAAAACTACCATCCTTTGATAAGCAATATTTTTAGAAAGAGCTAAATTATGATTAATAGTTTCTGCACTTTTTAAACCTAATAAATTATGTAAAGAAACACATAACAAAATCTCACCACGAATATTAACTACCCCCAATAAAACCTCATTACTACGATGGGGAATAGTATGAAGAGGAGAAACTTGAGTTACTTCCTTAAAAACTTGAGCAGCTAAAGCAAACCATTCTCGTTCTAAACGAAAAATCACTACAGAGCGACTATTTTTTTCCTTTAAATTAACTATTTTATGCCCAGTTTTTGCATCATAAACTATATTTTGGGCAAATAAATTTGTCCATTGACTAACATATTCCTCCGGTATTTCTCGATCAAATAAATGCCTTCCAGCCGCGGAATAAATGGGACAATTATGACAATGAATATAATTAGAAAGTTCAGGACAACTGCGATCGCCTTCAACTCCAATTATACGCCAACAATCGTGAGATTTTAAATCAGTTAAATCAGTCATTTTCTCATATTTCTTGTTTCAAAATAGTTAACTCTTCTTGTAAATCAACTGCGGCATCATCCAAATTTTCTAAAGCACTATTAGTATCCAATAAAGCTGCGGCAGTTTGTTCAGAAGCTTCACTTAATTGCATCATTGCTTCGCTAATTTGTTCCGCTCCTTGTGCTTGTTCCTCCATAGTTTCACTTGCTAATTGAAAACGAGGAGTAATACCTTGTACTTGTTCAATTACGCGGCCAATTTTCTTACTAATTTTACCGACATCACTAACACTTTCACTAACATCTTTACTAAATTTATCCATCTCCATAACACCAGTAGAAACCGCAGATTGCATTTCTTTAACCATGTTTTCAATTTCCAAAGTTGCCACGGCAGTTTGGTCAGCTAAACGGCGAATTTCTCGTGCGACAACGGCAAAACCTGCGCCATATTCTCCCGCTTTTTCTGCTTCAATGGCGGCATTTAAAGAAAGTAAATTAGTTTGATCTGCCACTTTCGTAATAGTAGTAACTACCGTATTAATATTATTAGCTTTCTCGCTCATAATTCCCAGTTTTGAAGAGATAGAAATAGTCGCCTCAGATAAACTACCCATAGCCGTTTGCATTTCGTCTAAATTCTCTCGACAACTATTAGCATTCAAAGCAGTTGAAGTTACCATCTCGCATAATTTTTGCATAGTTTGGACTAATTCCTGTGCCGTGGCTGTTATTTCTTGGGAAGTAGCACTAACCTCATTAGTAGAGGCAACTTGTTCGCTCATAGTTGCTTCCAATTCCTTTCCTGATGCGGCTATTTGTGTCGCTGAAGTGGTTACTTTTAAACTAGAATTTTCCGCAGTTTCTACTAAGTTAACTAATTGTTTTTTCAAATTATTAATAACCCATAATCCTACGGGAATAACAATGAAAGCTCCTAAAGTTATTAAGCCATAAATAAGACTAATAAATGTAAAGAGATTTCTACCTTTATCTCTTTCCTGTTGTGCTAACTCAAGTTGTAAATCAATTAAGTATTGAATTTTTACACTTAAAGGATCAATAAAACGATATAAATTGCCATCAAATTTATCTATACCTTCTAAATCTTTTGCTTGTAAAACTATTAGTAACTTACTAATTTCTTGATTGGCATTGCCAAATAAAGATTCAATTTCATCTACTAATTTAACTTCGTCATCTTCTAAATTTGTTTTTCTAAAATCAGTCCAATTTTTTTTAATTTGAGTTTGAGCATTATTAATATTTACAATGGCTTCATCAGTGGACAATATTCCCTCATTAGTTTTATTAACAGTATCAACAATTAACACAGCATAATCATCAGAAATTTGTTTTAATAATTGAATCGGTAAAATTTGATCATTATAAATGATCCCCAATTGTCTATTTAACTTAAAAAACCCAGATAATCCCACAATGGCCATTACAACTACCAAAATTGTAGGAATAGCTAAACCTATTTGTAATTTAGCAGCAATTTTCATATTTTTTCTTAATACTGAACAACAATAATTATCATTAATTAAATCGACTCTAACACTCTTTCTATTCTTTGTCTAATTAATTTTGCTCCCATTATATCTCCGCGATTTTCTTTCAAAAGAGCAAGATGAACTAAAGCCTCATAATAACTAGGTTTCAAATAAATTGCTTTTTGATAATAGTCTTCAGCTTCCTTATTTTTACCCAATCCCTGATGTATTTCTCCTAATAATACATAACCTTCGGCACTGGTGACATTATTTTTTAAATAATCTTCACATATTGTAACTGCTTTTTCTAATTCACCATTATTTGCTAACTTTCGGGCTATTTCCAAAGCTTTAACTGAGGTGTCAATTTTCTCAATTTTTGACGGTGGTTCGGAAATTTGTTTAACCGGCAAATCGGGAATAATTGGTAAATTAATTACTGGTTGTTCGGGTTTTTTATTAATAACTGAATTAACAAGATTGGGTTTTTTCTGATAAGCAAATGTAAAAGGTTGACGAATAGAAATAAATCTGTCTCCTTGTAAAATGGCTGTTTCTCCCGAACCCACAAATAAAAAACCTTCCGATTTTAATAATCGTTCTAACACATTTAAAGCCTTCTTACGAGCCGAATCATCCAAATAAATTAACAAATTGCGACAAAAAATTAAGTCATATTTTTGAGTATTAAGAAATAAAGGTTCTAGAATATTTCCATATTGAAAGTTCACTTTTTGGCGTATTTTTTGAGTTAATTGATAGCCATTTTCCACTTCTTGAAAATATTTATCCCGATAATCAAAAGGTTTTTGGCGAAAAGAATTATTAGTATAAAATCCCAGTTTAGCCTTACTTAAAACCTGTTTATTAATATCAATCGCATCAAGATTAAACTGCTGATAACTTAACCCCATATCTAACAAAGTCATGGCCAAAGAAAAGGGTTCTTCTCCCGTTGCACAGGGAATACTTAACACATTTAAAATATTATTAAAATTACTAGGCAACCATTCATTACTCACATATTTACTGACAAAATCAAAAGGTTTTTTATCTCGAAAAAACCAGGTTTCAGGAATAGTAACATATTCAATTAACTGTTGTAATTCCACCGGATAAACCTTTAAATATTGCCAATAAGATTTAGCATTTGGTAAATTACAAGCAATACGTCGATTTTCGATCGCCCTAGCAATTTTCCCTGACCCAATACTACTAGGAGCTAAACCAATTTTTTGTCTTAATAACTCCTCAATTTTAGCTTGTATCATAATCTTATAACAAGTCTCCGGGTAACAAATTAATTGCTTGGGAATTAGCCAAAAGATACTCTAATTTAATTAACTGAATCATGCCATTATTATCCATAATTATCTCACCAAAATAAGAATTTGTGTCTTGAATATCCGTAGAATTAACTAAACTTTCCGCTGACTTTTTCAGAGTTTCAGTTATTTTTTCTGACATTAAACCTAGATATTTTTGAGTATTATCTTCGGTTAAATAACTAACCATAATAATACGAGTACTAAAAGACAAATTACTATTTGTACCCTTAATTAAATAAGATAAATCTATCACAGGAGCGATGACTCCACGGTAGTTAAAAATACCACTTAAATAATCAGGAGCATGATAAACTTTCCTCAGAGTAACTCTCGGGATCACTTCCACCACTTGACTGGTATCAATGGCATAGCGATCGCCGCCAACATAAAACAATAAAAGCAACATAAATTTAGTTGATAGTTGATAGTTGATAGTTGATAGTTGATAGTTGATAGTTGATAGTTGATAGTTGATAGTTTGACCGCGTCTTTTGACGAGCAAAAATCTTGATTAATCCCAGTAAATGTAAGGTTTTTTACTATTATTTGTTGAAATCCTTGCACTTAATTCAAGTCCCACCAACTTGAAAGTCTTGATCTACATAGCTTTCAGCTTTTTTCCGTAAACCCTAATTAATTATTGATTGTGACGCACTCTACCTTTAATAAAAAGCAAAAATCCGATTTCTTCGAGAAATCGGATTTTCAATCTAGCTCAATTAAACAAAATTGAAATTAGAAGCGACTAGCACCGGGTTTGTAAACGATGAAGCTTACAGTTTGGCACTGTCTTAAGTTGTCGAAACCAACTACACGGATATAGCAGTTAGAATACTCAGAACGACACTCTCTTACTTCATTGAGAACATCTTGAGAATTTTTAGCATTGAATAAAGGCAACTTCCAAAGAGTCCAGTGGTGAAGTTCAGCAGTAGGATTTTCTTCAAATTCCACACCGGGGATATAGCCCAATTCGAGCATATATTCAATTTGTTTAACGATTTGTTGATCAGTTAAAGGGGGTAAATAAGAAAGGGTTTCGTAACGACGCTCTTTAGGTAAAGTTTTCATGGATTTCTCTCTAAATAAATTAACAAAGGTTAATCAAAAATCAAGTGACATCCTCAGCCGGATCAAAATTATCCGTCAAAGAATCAACAACTTGGGTTTGGGTAAGACGCTCTAAAAGTTGACAACGATGCTGCATATTGGCCTGAATAATACCAGTATTAACCATTTCAGGAATAAACTCGAGTACCGATTCCGCCAAATGTTGCCTAACAGTCAGGATACGCAAGACTAACTCCTTATTTTCGCCCATAAGTTCAGCTAAATAAGCTTCAGCATTTTGAAGTTTATTACCAGCAGAAAACTCAGTTAGCCAAATTGCTTGGCCTGGATTAGTTTCGGTAAGTTGGTCAATAATAGCGCGTACAGCCTGATAAGTCAGGTAACTCTGCACCACACGGGCCGTATTGTTAGCAATTTGTTTATGATCCATTGTTTTAATTATCAGTTACTTAGTTATCATTAAATTAGGCATAAAAATTACGCATTTGTGGTTATTATTATCACCTTATTTTCTAATAACTGTTCACCAATAACTAAACAAATTGAACTCAATTACAGAGTGTCAACGGTATCAAATTCAAATTTGATTTCTTTCCAGAGATCGCAAGCAGCAGCGAGTTCAGGAGACCAACGACAAGCTTCACGAAGAACGTCGTTACCTTCACGAGCCAAGTTACGGCCTTCGTTACGAGCTTGAACGCAAGCTTCAAGAGCAACGCGGTTAGCAGTTGCACCAGGAGCATTACCCCAAGGGTGACCGAGAGTACCACCACCAAACTGTAAGCAAGAGTCATCGCCGAAGATTTCAACCAACGCTGGCATGTGCCATACGTGGATACCACCGGAAGCAACGGGCATTACACCGGGTAAGGAAGCGTAGTCTTGGGTAAAGAAAACACCACGTGAACGATCTTCTTCCACGTAATCTTCACGCATCAAGTCAACGAAACCGAGGGTAACAGCGCGATCGCCTTCGAGTTTACCAACCACAGTACCAGAGTGTAAGTGGTCACCACCAGACAGACGTAAACACTTAGCTAAAACGCGGAAGTGAATACCATGGTTTTTCTGACGGTCAACAACAGCGTGCATAGCGCGGTGAATGTGGAGTAAGAGACCATTATCACGACACCATTTAGCTAAGGTAGTGTTAGCAGTAAAACCACCGGTGAAGAAGTCATGCATAATGATGGGAGTGCCAATTTCTTTAGCAAACTCAGCACGTTTCATCATTTCTTCACAAGTACCTGCGGTTACGTTGAGGTAGTGACCTTTAATTTCATTGGTTTCAGCTTGAGCTTTAGTGATAGCTTCTTGTACAAATAAGAAGCGATCGCGCCAACGCATAAAAGGTTGAGAGTTAATATTTTCGTCATCTTTGGTGAAATCTAAACCACCACGGAGACACTCATAAACTGCACGACCGTAGTTTTTAGCGGATAAACCCAACTTAGGCTTAATAGTACAACCTAAGAGAGGACGACCGTATTTATTTAATAAGTCACGCTCTACGGTGATACCGTGGGGAGGACCTTGGTAGGTTTTGATTAAAGCAACGGGGAAACGGATATCTTCTAAACGTAAAGCGCGTAAAGCTTTGAAACCAAAAACGTTACCTACTAAAGAGGTTAAAACGTTAGTAATAGAACCTTCTTCAAATAAATCTAAAGGATAAGCAACAAAGATAAAATATTGGTTATCTTCCCCTTCTACAGGTTCAACATGATAACAACGACCTTTGTAACGGTCCAAGTCAGTTAAACCATCAGTCCATACAGTGGTCCAAGTACCGGTAGAGGATTCAGCGGCTACTGCTGCTGCGCATTCTTCGGGGGGTACACCGGCCTGAGGAGTCATACGGAAACAAGCTAATAAGTCCGTATCTTTGGGTGTGTAGTCGGGGGTATAGTAGGTTAAGCGGTAATCTTGTACACCGGCCTTAAACCCTGCTTTTGTTGCCATCTGAGTAAATCCTCCAATATTATAAAGCCGAATTTCTCTTATTAGTTGAACAGAGATCAATAGATCTCTAATTTATAAGAGAGAAGTATAAAATTTATAGAAAAGTTTTAACTAAAAAACAGTTGAGATAACTTTTCCCTTTTCTGAGTAAACATCTTACCATGAGGGATCATTTTTAAAAAATTTTTTTCCCTAAAATAAACAAAAAATTTATTGCAATTTTTTGTGAAGGATATTAACTTAACTAATATAAAGTTATCGCACTCAGAAAACAGCTAAACAGCACAAAATCGAGGTCTAATTTCTAGCCTCTTGATAAACTTTCCTGTTTTTTTCTTAATATTTGTTAACCTAAATAGAGTTATAACAGCATTTAATACACATTTCTTAACCTATTTTTTCTTAAAGTATAAATACTTATTTTTTTCTCTAACTAATCATTTAATTTCTGTTTTTTAAAATTTTGATTTTGGGGAAAAAGAGTCACTAAAAGTTGATTAACATACATTTTACCAACCACTGGACTTTTAGCAATTTCCTCAAGTATGTCGTTTGCAAACTCAAAATCCAATTCGGGAGTTGCTGCTTGTTGCGACTTCTCGCTATCGAGTTGCTGTGATTGATCACGATCCGGTTTTGGACTGGATTGTTGCCCCTTAGTGCTTTCTTCGGGAACGACAAACTCTTCTGGTAACTCCACCGAAGGAATTTCGGTTTCCTGAACTTTGGTTTCTGGTTGAGGTGTAACCTGAGAATTTTCTGTTACCTTCCCTGGCGTTTCGCCTTGAGATTCAACCTCAAAAGCCTCACCGGATACTTCAATCTGACGTGAACTATCACCAAGAAGGGTACCCGGAGCAATTGCAGCTTGGGATTCAACATTAGTATTAATCAAAGTGCTACTAGCACCAATACAACAATTAGCACCAATGGTGGCCGCACCCATGATTAATACACCTGCACCCAAAATAGCACCCCGTTTAATCCTGACAACCCCTTGATAAGCATGAATAATGACCCCCATCCCAATACAGACTTGCTCCTCAATGACGATGCGACAGTCAGGGGAAGCTTGTAAAATCACCCCTGAGGCGATCGCCGCTTGGGGATGGATGGTTACATCACCATGAAGATAGGAATCTGAATTAATCACAGGTTGTAAAGGGGGGAGGTACATTGTCTTAGGTAGGTAAGCAATAGGTAAGGGAGGAGTGGGGGATTAGGGAGGTAGGGGATTAGGGAGATAGGGGATTAGGGAGGTAGGGGATTAGGGAGGTAGCTTAATCCCAACACCCCATCACCCTAACACCCCATCACCCCAACACCCTAACACCCCAATACCCCAATAAATTAAGGGCGTTGAATGATGGATTCAGCGACACGACGACGGGCGTTGGGGTCAACACCGATTAAACGGACGTATTCGCCAGCGTGATCAGCAAGGCAAGCTGTTAAAGCTGCTACAACATCAGCTTCGCGGCTGCTGTCAATGGGGCTGCAACTAAGCCAAGATTTGCTTTTGAAACGACGTTTGTCGGCGTGTTCAGTACCAATTTTGCAACCTTGGGCAAGTAAGGAGCGAACTTGGCTTAAAACCGCAGCATCTAAACTAGAAGAAACCGCACTTCTGTTGCTAACAGGAGCAGCGCTAGTAGCGGCGGATTTTACAGCGCTAGGAGCGGCGGTTTTTTGGCCAGGGCGTTGAATAATGGTTTCGGAAACTCGTCTTCTGGCGACGCTATCAATACCAATTAAACGAACGTACTCCCCTACGTGCTCGGCGATACAACCTTCTAAAGCGGCGATTACTTCCGCTTCACGGGTACTTTCAACGGGGGAACAGCTTTGCCAAGACTTAGTTTTAAAACGACGTACATCGGCGTGTTCCGTGGCAATCTTGCAACCTTGAGCCAACAAAGAGCGCACTTGCTGCACTACTTCGGCACTTAAACCACCCGTTGCAACGGCCGAACCACTGCTATAAGGGGTATAGTTAGAAGTTGCTTTAGTGTTGGCGGTGGTGGGAGCTTTGTCTCCGGGGCGTTGAATAATGGTTTCGGATACTCGGCGTCGGGCTGCGGTATCAACACCGATTAAACGGACATATTCGCCGGAATGTTCTGCTAAACAAGCTTCCAGATGCTGAATAACTTGCTGGGGGTTTTGGCTATCAATGGAAGCGCCACTTTGCCAAGATTTGCTTTTGAAACGGCGCGCGTCGGCGTATTCCGTGCCAATTTTGTAGCCTTGAGACAACAAAGATTTTACGGATTGTACGACATCGGCAGTTAAACCACCTGCATTAGAGGAGATCGCCACTTTACCATTACCATTACTACTAGAGTAGCTAGGAGCGCTGGTAGTGGTTACAGTAGCTTTGTCGCCGGGGCGTTGAATAATGGTTTCGGATACCCGTTTTCTCGCGTTGGTGTCAACACCAATTAAACGGACATATTCGCCGGTGTGTTCAGCTAAAGCTGCTTGTAACTGTCTTAAAACTTGGTCTTCGCGTTTTGCGTCAATCAGTCCACCACTTAACCAAGATTTACTCTTGAAACGGCGCGCATCTGCATATTCTGTGGAAATTGCACAACCTTGTAACAGGAGTGACTTAACTTGCTCTCTTACTTCAGGGTTTAAACTCATTTCTCCCACCGATTCTTCATAGTTAGGATTAATATTGACATTCTTGGTGTCATTGGTCGAAAGATTTAACTCTTCCTTGATTGGATTAATACAAGCCGCATTTTCCGCACAGTGATAACCCACCCGTAATGCTTCATTAATCTGCACGACATGATGGGCAAAGTGTTTGTCTTCGGCTTGAACATCCGCCAGGCGATCGGCCTGTTGTTGATTGGTAATCACGGCCCCAGAAGGGACATATTTACCGGGGGGAATTTCCACATCTTGGATGAGGGCATGCATCATGACGATACAACCATGACCCAATCTGGCATTAAATACCGTGGAGCGAAACCCGATAAAACAGTTATCACCGATATAAGCTGGACCATGGATTAAAGCTAAGTGGGTAATACAGGTATTTTTCCCGATCCACACTGAATAATCGCGTTGGTCGTCTCCGAGGACTCTTCCTTGTTCTAAACCGTGAATGACTACCCCGTCTTGGATATTGGTACTTGCTCCAATATAAAAAGGTGTACCTTCGTCGGCCCGAATGGATGTTCCTGGAGCAATCAAGACGTTTGCTCCCACCTGTACATCCCCAATTAGGTTAGAAAAGGAATGTACAAAGGCACTCTCATCTATGGTTGGTTCAGCTAAGTTTTTTGACCAAGGTGTCGGGGGAGCCGCTCTTTTGCGGACTACCATGGTTTTTTTTCCCTCCTTATTTGCTTTTTAATAAACTCTCTCGGCTTCTTTTTTGCTATAGAGTGATCGATTTTCGACGGTGACAGTATCAATTATTCCCACGACGAGCGCATCCAGAGGGCGATTTGCGCTACTATCCTCAACACGAGCGGCACCACCTCTGCTGACTAGCACCCACTCATTGATTCCAGCGCCTACGGTATCGCCGGCGACTTCATATTTATCGAGGGGATTGCCCTGATCGTCTATGAACTGCACGAGGACTAATTTCATCCCGGTGAGACTACGCACTTTATGGGTGCTAACGACTGTACCTTTTACTCTAGCAATTTGCATTATTTAGGTTGGTTTTTTTATCTTAAAAAAAAAGGTGCTATTTCTGGTTAATAATTAACGAGTAAGAGGTCGTCTAGGATTGATGCTCTCGCGGAATTGTTCTACGGCTTCTGTATAGCGAATGGGTAAAACATACTCCAAGTTTTCGTGGGGACGAGCAATAATATGAGTCGACAGCACTCGGCCACCATTGACTCTTTTTACTGATTCAATTCCGGCGCCGACGGAGGCTTGTACTTCAGAAACATCACCGCGCACAATTACTGTTACTCTTCCTGTGCCGATTTTTTCGTAACCAACTAAGGTAACCCGGGCTGCTTTGACCATGGAGTCAGCGGCTTCGACTACTGCGGGAAACCCTAGGGTTTCAATCATTCCTACTGCGATGGACATTTAATTTATGCTCCTTAAAAAATTTTTACTTGCTGTTTTGTTAAGTAGTTTTGAGTAGTTGCATTTTATTGCAAGCTACTGAGATACTTGCTACTTAATAGGCGCGGAATTGTTCTACTTCTTCGGTGTAACGAATGGGTAGGACATATTCCAAGTTTTCGTGGGGACGTGCGATGATATGGGTAGATAGCACTTCGCCGCCATTAACGCGGTTGGCTGCTTCGATTCCAGCGGATACGGAAGCTTGTACTTCTGATACGTCACCCCGTACGATTACGGTGACGCGACCACTACCAATTTTTTCGTAACCAACTAAGGTAACGCGGGCTGCTTTAACCATAGCGTCAGCGGCTTCAACGATGGCGGGAAAACCTTGGGTTTCGATCATTCCTACGGCGATGGACATTATCTATTTCCTCCTTCTTTACTTTTTTAAATTAAGGTTTCTAATTAATTTAATTGACTTCTACTTTTTGATCTTCCCAAGAATGTGTACTCTTGTCAAAGTTTTGACTTTTATTTCTTTGCTTTGATAATTTTTACAATTTTTTCTGAGGTTGGCCAATTTTTTGTGAGCTATCAAAATAATAGGGAACTGTGAGACCATTGACAATATAAATATTTATGATAATTTGTAATCTCTTTGTTTATTAATTTTAATACTTTTTTGCTCGGTACTACTCGTTAAGGTGAAAACCCTTATGGATTAAGGCGCACACGAGAAGCACACCCTCCTGACGAGACCGGAAAACCACCTTCATGATGGTCAGGAAATTACTTCCTTACTATTTGATCTTTTTTTTATTTCTGTTATTTACTCAGCATAAATACTTAAGGCTTTTACGTTTTTTTTGATGCACATTTTAGGGTGATAGTCAAGATTTATTTACAAAAATTTATGCCTAATTAATGATTCGATGAGGCAAATTTCTAAACTTATTAATATTTTTGATGATCAGCAATGAGATTTGCTAATTGCTCAGGAGAATCACCTGACAAAAATAACAGAAACATTGATAATATAAGGTTTAACTTATGTTGTATTTATTAGGGCAGTTTTGATGACTGACTTTTTGCTGGAAAATGTTTGGTTTATTCCTTTCTATGGGTTGATTGGTGCTGTTTTAACCCTTCCTTGGTCTTTTGGTCTGATTACCAAAACTGGACCTCGACCGGCTGCTTACATCAATATATTGATGACTTTGCTGGCTTTTATCCATGGTACTTTCGCCTTTAGATTATTTTGGGATGAAATACCCCGCCAATTGGTCTTCCATTGGGTGCAAGTTGCTGATTTAGACTTGTCTTTGGTGCTGGAAATTTCTTCCCTGAGTCTCGGAGCGATGGAGTTAGTCACGGGAATTAGCTTATTAGCTCAAGTCTTTGCTTTGGGGTACATGGAAAAAGATTGGTCCATGGCCCGTTTTTATGGCTTAATGGGCTTCTTTGAAGCGGCTTTGAGCGGAATTGCCATTTCTGATTCTTTACTGCTCAGTTACGGGTTGTTAGAAATGCTGACTCTTAGTACCTATTTATTGGTGGGTTTTTGGTATGCTCAACCTTTGGTTGTTACGGCCGCTAGAGATGCTTTCTTAACCAAAAGAGTTGGCGATATTCTCTTATTAATGGGGATTGTTGCTTTATCCAGTTTTGGGACAGATTTAACTTTCAGTGAGTTGGAAAGTTGGGTCGCAACTAACCCTTTACCTCCTGTCAGTGCTACTTTGTTAGGGTTGGCTTTAATCGCCGGTCCGGTGGGTAAATGTGCTCAATTTCCCCTCAATTTATGGCTCGATGAAGCGATGGAAGGTCCGAATCCAGCGGGAATTATGCGGAATTCCATTGTGGTTTCGGCCGGTGCTTTGGTTTTAATCAAACTTCAACCTGTTTTTACCATCTCCCCTGTTGCTTCCGATGCCTTAATTATCATTGGTGCGATGACGGCGATCGGTTCTTCATTGGTGGCGATCGCCCAAACCGACATCAAACGCACTCTATCCCATTCCACCAGTGCTTATCTGGGTTTAGTCTTTATTACGGTAGGATTACAACAAGTTGACATTGCTTTATTACTGCTAGTTACCCATGCGATCGCCAAAGCCTTGTTATTCATGAGTATTGGTTCAATTATCCTGAATACCAGCAGCCAAAATATCACCCAAATGGGGGGTTTATGGTCAAAAATGCCGGCTACAACCACAAGTTTTCTAGTTGGTTCTGCTGGCCTAATTTCCCTGCTACCATTGGGTAGTTTTTGGACCATGAAACGTTGGGTCAATGGTTTCTGGGATACTCCTTTGTGGCTCTTAATCTTGATCCTATTAGTCAATTTCCTCAGTGCGATTAATTTAACTCGTGTTTTTCGTCTCGTATTTTTAGGAGAAACTCAAGCAAAAACCAGACGAGTAGCTGAATCACCCTGGCCCATGGCAGTGCCCATGGTATCCTTGATTATTGTCACCCTGTTACTCCCCTTCTTCTTAGAAAATTGGCAACTATTATTAACCTCGTCAGGACAATGGTCAGAAAATGCGCCAATTTGGGAAAAAGTTGCTGTACCTTTGTTAGTCATTAGTGGTTTTCTGGGAGTAATGCTGGCCCTAACCATGGAATTAACGAGGGAGTTGTCCCGACCAACCCAATTTTATCGCCGTTTTTTCCAAGATTTATTAGCTTATGATTTTTATATCGACAAAATCTACGGTGTAACAGTAGTCTGGTTGGTAGCGAATTTAGCGAAGTTAACTTCATGGTTTGACCGTTATGTAGTGGATGGTTTAGTTAATTTAACCGGTTTAGCGACAATTTTCAGTGGTAGTGCACTGAGATATAACGTCAGTGGTCAATCCCAATTTTACGTTTTTACAATCATTTTTGGGGTAGGGTTACTGTTAGTTTGGTTAGTTTATACTGGTCAATGGTCAATGGTTTTTGATTATTGGTCTTCTTTTTTTAATTAACAATTAATAATTAACTTTTTTTAGGGGCCTTAGCCCAATAACGAACAAAAAAAATGCTCAGTGTTTTAATTTTATTACCGTTAATAGGAGCAGTGATAATCAGTTTTTGGCCTCAAAAAATAGGGGAAAACGACAGTTCGCCTCTACACAAAAACTTAGCTCTTTTATGTTCTTTAGTCATATTATTTTGGACCATTTTCTTAGTATTCCAGTTTGACCCCAATCAGGGAGGAATGCAATTTTCTGAGAATTTAACTTGGATTGAATGGCTCGGTTTAAACTATCAAATAGGGTTAGATGGTCTTTCTTTACCTTTAATTGTTCTCAATAGTTTACTCACTGTGGTGGCTATTTGGATTAGTTCAGAAACCATCGAAAGGTCCCGCTTTTATTATGCCCTTTTGTTGTTATTAAATGTGGGAGTTGTCGGCGCATTTTTAGCACAAGATTTACTCTTGTTTTTCCTCTTTTATGAAGTGGAACTTATTCCTTTATATCTCCTCATTGCCATTTGGGGAGGTCAAAAAAGGGGCTATGCTGCGACAAAATTCCTCATTTATACTGCTGTTTCTGGAATTTTACTGCTGGCCTCATTTTTGGGTTTAGTATGGCTTACCGGTGCTAAAAGTTTCGCTTATGGACCGCTATTATCCCAAACTTTACCATTAGCAACCCAGTTACTTTTATTAAGTGGAATTTTAATCGGTTTTGGCATCAAAATCCCTTTTTTCCCTTTCCATACTTGGCTTCCCGATGCCCACGTTGAAGCTTCTACCCCGATATCCGTGCTATTAGCTGGGGTATTGCTCAAGTTGGGAACCTATGGTTTATTGCGTTTCGGTGTAGCTTTATTCCCCCAAGCTTGGCAGGAATTAGCGCCATTTTTGGCGACTTGGGCTGCGATTAGTGCTTTATACGGAGCTTCTTGCGCCATTGCCCAAAAAGACATGAAAAAGGTGGTGGCCTATTCTTCCATTGCACACATGGCTTTTATTTTACTCGCTGCTGCAGCTGGCACACCTTTGGCTTTAGTAGCGGCTGTTGCGCAAATGGTCAGTCATGGTTTGATTTCTGCCCTCTTATTTGTCTTAGTTGGCGTAGTTTACCGGAAAACCGGCAGTCGCGATGTTGATTATCTTAGGGGGTTGCTGAATCCAGAAAAAGGTTTACCGGTGGTTGGCAGTTTAATGATCTTGGGAGTTATGGCAAGTTCCGGAATCCCCGGAATGGTGGGTTTTATCGCGGAATTTCTCATTTTTCGCAGTAGTTTCCCCATTTTTCCTGTCCAAACTCTATTTTGCTTAATTGGTACGGGTTTAACTGCGGTTTACTTTTTGTTAATGGTAAATAAGGTATTTTTCGGCCGTTTAACTCCAGAATTAGCAAATTTACCTCCGGTGCAATTTTCGGAAAGATTGCCGGGTTTGGTGTTAGCTGTGTTTATTATTATCTTAGGATTACAACCGAATTGGTTATTAAATTGGAGTGAAGTTGATACCGCCGCCATTAGTAATCAATTAACAGTTAATCAGGTGCAGTTAACCATGAAAAATTAACATTGTAGGGTGGGTTAGGCAGCGAAAATTCAATTATTTTTACTAAGATAATAAGCAGCCGTAACCCACCACCTTTAACAAGAATAATATAGCGCTAAAGCGCAACTACAAACCTTTTAAAACTATGGTAACAGCAACTTTTCAACCTTCAAAACATCCTTTAGCTGAATATATTTATCGTTTGGAAAGGGGTGAAGCTTTATTAAAAGATTCCCCAGAAAATGTCATGGAAGTGGTGGGAATTCTTAAGAGTTATGGTGTCGTTTTAGATGCTTATTCTAATAACTTAAATTATATTGCTGAACATCAGTTTCTTGAGTTATTTCCCTTTTTTAAATACTTTAATGGCGAAGTTACTTTTAACAAATTAGCTCAGTATTTATGCCATGATCGCATTAATTTTGAATATGCTGAATATTGTATGAAAGCCATGTTTTGGCACGGAGGTGGTGGTTTAGACTCATTTCTTGATACCAGCGAATTTACACAATTAGCACAAAAGGCGATCGAGGCTAAATTAA
Organism: Synechococcales cyanobacterium S06; assembly: GCA_011391125.1. Taxonomy (GTDB): domain Bacteria; phylum Cyanobacteriota; class Cyanobacteriia; order Cyanobacteriales; family JAABRE01; genus JAABRE01. The sequence goes on along the minus strand of JAABRE010000001.1, from coordinate 53,862 downwards.
AAGGTAATTTTGTCATCTTAACTTTGCATAAAATTTTCCCTGATTTTCTCTTTGAACAAATCAGACAGATGGCTTATTATAGCGGTTTGGGACAATTTTGGCGGATTATGGCCGATATGTTTCTCTCACTTTCTGATTTGTATGATCAAGGCAAAATTAAAACGATTCCCGACGTAGTTCAATACATTTTAGATGCATTGGTTGCCGATGCAAATACACCGATTACTTATCAAGTGAAAATTAAGGATCAGGTTTATGATATTTTACCCAAATCTGCTAATTTAACATTTTTGATGGATACAGCAGTACCCTATGTGGAAGCAGTATTCTTCAGAGGAACTCCTTTTCCGGGGACAATTTCCTATAATGCTCAAGCTTATCAAATCCCCTTTGATCAAGGTTCTTTTGCATTTGGTGCTTTATATGCTGATCCTTTACCCATTGGTAGCGCCGGAATTCCACCCACTTTATTAATGCAGGATATGCGTCATTTTCTCCCTGATTATTTGCATGATTTCTATCAGCAAACTTTAAGAAAAGAGGATGATTTGCGTGTGCAAATATGCACTACATTCCAGAAGTCCATGTTTTGTGTAACTACTGCTGCAATTAAAGGTTTAGCACCTTTTCCTTTAGATACTATTAATATGGAGGAAAAATTAGCGAATCGGAAATATTTAGAAAAGTGGATGAATCGTTTTCTTTCTAGTCGGATTTTGGACGTTAATCATTAAATTTTACCATCCGATTTTTAAGCAAAAATCGGATTTCTATAATTGCCAAAGTTGTTCTGGTGTTAATTTTAATTCGGGAAAAATGCTAGAAATAATACTTTGATTTTCCTGAAAAGATGTCATTTCATACCTTTGATCTTCCTGAAGTTTATAGATAAAAATAGTCGGTTTTTTCGGGTTTCCTAAATAACTCCTGGAGGCGATCGCTAAATAATCAATAATCCAATATTCAGTAATACCTAAACCTTGATATTCTTCTAATTTATCCACATAATCATCCTCCCAATTTGTCGAGACAATTTCTATCACTAATTGGGGAGGTGAAACCAAGGCCGAATAAGAACTAGGATTCGATTCCCATAACGTTTTATCTACCAGTGTAACATCGGGATGACGACCTTGTTCCTGTTTATTTTTATTCTCTGTTCTAATCATAATTCGGCCAGAAACAAAATAATTTAATTTTAAACGTTTAACTTCATCTTTAAAAATATCGGTAACTAATTCGGCCAAAGTTTCATGTCTTCTCGTGGGTAAAATACGCATAATTTCTCCATTAACCAATTCATAACGACCTTCATCGGGAAGTTGAGTAATAAATTTTTCAAATGTTAATGTTTCCCTAGGTTTTTCAATAGCAATAATCATGGTTTTTACTATTTTTAATATATGTGTAATTTTAATTATAACATTTTCTGATTAAGTGTTATCTACCCTCACCCCCTCCAACCAAAGGGAGAGGGGAAAAAGAGGCAAAATATCAACTAAAAATTATCAACTAAAAATGCTATATAACAAATTAGATTGGCAAGAAGATAGATGCATCCCACCCCTAAACATCGGACCAAAGCGCTTAAACAGGCTCATTAATGCTCTTAAAATATGTTTTAAGCAAAAAAACTCATTTTAAGGGCGATCGCCATTACCCTGGGGATCGGCTTTTCTTGCCCATTACAGCAAGTACCAGAAAAGTTAAGGTAAAATTTCAAAAAAAGGACAATGGTTAGGTTTAATGATACTAAAATCTCGTCTATCTAAGGTGAAAATTTTAGTTATTTTCATTTTTTCTGCAATAGTAACAATAGTAGCATCAACAAAATCTAATTGACTATCTGAATATTGATTTAAAATTTCTGTTACTCGTTTTAAATCGTTTTTATTAATAGCAACTTCCCTCACATTACTCGAAGCTAATTGTGCTAAAAATTGTCTCATTTTATGGTGTCCTAAACGAGAAGTAATTAAATAACTTACTTCTGGTAATACCGTAATTGGTAAAATCAATTCTTCGGTAAAATTACGACTAACATTAATCACACGCTGATGATTTTTGTCTTTACTATTTACTGTTGCTAGTAAAAAACTGGTATCTAAAATAGCAGCCATTATGCTTGCTTTTCTCCCTGATAAAAACCATAAATGGGATCGTTTTCTTGAGCTAAGATTTCTTCATCTCGTTCCGATAAATCCGTTTCTTCACTTTCTCCTAACCCGGCAATCATTATCAAAAAATTATTTTCAGTCGCTGGTTTATCCCTAGTTAATTGCTCATTTTTAAACCGTAAATATTCCAGAAAATTAGCTAATTCAGGAAGCAAATCATCTTGGATTTCATTAATAAATTGAGCTATTTCTTGTCTAGTTGGCGTTGTTACATTCATATTTAATTAACCCCTTAATATCTGATTATTATTTTATTTTAGAATATAATGGCGATCGTTCCTGTCTAGTGGGGATTTCCCTGGTAGAGTGGGAAAAACGAAGCCAAATCTCAGCAAAAAACCTTTAAATTATTGTCAGTTTTGCTACAAATTACTCCCAAGGTTCGTTGTTGCGTTTTAGCATTCTCTAAGGGCTGGTATCCTCCTAAAAAACCCTTAAAAAACCGTCTAGAATCGCCATGAATGCCACTAAAACCGTTTTTACCTCATATTTGACCTGCGTACACGAACTCTTCGGATAAATTAGGGCAACCAATGCTCGTCTAATATTTGTTCAAGGTCGGCGATCGCCTTTTCAGGGAAAATATTAAGGGGAAGTTGAGATTTATCACTGACAATTTCTCGACTATCTTGATAACATTCGTCAAATATATCCCGAAAGTAATTTTTCAGACTAGGACTAACTTTTAATTCCTTATTAATTTGTTTCCGAAAATTGCGAATTTCTCCTTTCCAATGACCTTTGTTATATTCAAGTTCAGACTCCCAATATTTTAGTTTCAATAAGTGTTCAAAAAGTCGGATTAACAAACTTTCTAACCTTTTCTTTTCTCTTTTGCTCAAATCTAATACCTCCTCGATTAAATTCTCTAAATCAAGGGAAATAAAGTCCTTATTTTCTAACTTTTTAACCGTGTCAATTACCCAAAGATTATAATCAGTATCATATAAACTTTTACTTGTCTGTTTTAATTGTGCAACCATTTTTTTTACCTCTCTAGTTACCAATATTTTTTCAGTTTAAACTATTTTTAAGTGTCCGTTGTAGTTGCGATTTATCGCCCTGTTTTTGTGCGTCACATTTTAACCCTATAATAATTACCATAAGTTATCTATGTGACACACCCTACAATTTACTACGAAGGTTTGTTGTTGCTATTTATCTTCATCTTAGAGAAAAAAATTTGCTCATAAACCGTTACACTATGGCAAAATTTAATCAGTGTAAATTTTTAATGTGTATTAAAACTGCTAACTACTAACGGATATGACTACAACTATATCGAATCTTTCAACCCAATACGATCCTAAGATTACTGAGTCAAAATGGCAACAATTCTGGGTGGAAAATCAAGTATTCCAAGGGGACACTGAACATACAGGCAAGCCTTTCTGCATCGTCATCCCTCCCCCGAATGTCACCGGAAGTCTCCACATGGGGCACGCTTTTAATACGGCTTTAATTGATACCATTGTGCGTTATCATCGTCTGATTGGCGATAACACCCTCTGTTTACCCGGCACCGATCACGCCAGTATTGCTGTACAAACCATTATTGAAAAGCAACTAAAAGCAGAAGGCAAAACTCGCTATGATTTAGGTAGAGAGCAGTTTTTAGCACGAGCATGGGAGTGGAAAAAAGAATCAGGTGAAACAATTGTTAATCAATTGAAACGACTTGGTTTATCTGCCGACTGGTCGAGGGAAAAATTTACTTTAGATCAAACCGTTTCTAATTCGGTAAAAACCGCCTTTATTCAGCTATACCAACAAGGGTTAATTTATCGCGGTAATTACCTGGTAAATTGGTGTCCACAGTCGCAATCCGCAGTTTCTGACTTGGAAGTCGAAAATAAGGAAATAGAGGGCAAATTGTGGCATTTACGTTATCCTTTAACTGACGGCAGCGGTTATGTTGAAGTGGCCACCACGAGACCAGAAACCATGTTGGGGGATACGGCTGTGGCAGTCAACCCCAATGATCCACGGTATAGGGATTTAATCGGCAAAACCGTCACATTGCCGATTTTAAACCGTGAAATTCCCATTATTGGCGATGAATTAGTCGAAATTGAATTTGGCACTGGTTGCGTAAAAGTTACACCGGCCCATGACCCCAACGACTTTCAAATGGGTAAACGTCACGATTTACCGTTCATTAATATTATGAATAAGGACGGTAGTTTGAATGAAAATGCTGGTCCTTTTGCTGGTCAAGACCGTTTTCAAGCGCGGAAAAATCTGCTACAACGGTTAGAAGATGACGGCGTTTTGGTGAAAATTGAGGATTATCGCCATACTGTTCCCTACAGCGATCGTGGTAAAGTTCCTGTAGAACCGTTACTTTCAACCCAATGGTTTGTCAAAATTGAACCTTTAGCACAAAATGCTTTGACGGAATTGGATCAAAATGAGTCTCCCTATTTTGTCCCTGAACGTTGGCGAAAAGTTTATCGTGATTGGTTAGTAAAATTAACCGACTGGTGTGTTTCTCGTCAATTATGGTGGGGTCATCAAATTCCGGCTTGGTATGTGGTCAGCGAAACCAACGGCGCAATTACGGACCATACTCCTTTTATTATCGCTCATAATGAGGCGGAGGCGATCGCCCAAGCTCAAGGAAAACATGGCGCAGACTGTCAACTAGAGCAGGACCCTGACGTTTTAGATACTTGGTTTTCTTCGGGTTTATGGCCTTTTTCGACCTTGGGTTGGCCAGAAAAAACGGCGGATTTTGAAACTTACTTCCCGAATACCACCATGGTGACGGGGTTTGATATTATTTTCTTCTGGGTGGCCAGGATGACGATGATGTCAGGTCATTTTACGGAAAAAATGCCTTTCAAAGATGTTTATATTCATGGTTTGGTCAGGGATGAAAATGGCAAGAAAATGTCGAAATCAGCCGGAAATGGCATTGATCCCTTATTATTATGTGATAAATACGGTACAGATGCTTTACGTTTTACTCTGATTAAGGAGGTTGCAGGAGCAGGCCAAGATATTAGTTTACAATACGATCGCCAAAAACAGGAGTCCCAATCAGTGGAAGCTTCCCGTAATTTTGCCAATAAACTATGGAATGCTTCTCGATTTGTGTTAATGAATTTGGAAGGAAAAACACCGCAACAGTTAGGGAAACCGAACTTAAACAAGTTAGAATTAGCCGATAAATGGATTCTTTCGCGTTTTAACCAAGTTGTTAAACAAACAAGAGATAATTTAGACAAATACGAAATTGGTGAAGCTGCCAAAGGACTTTACGAGTTTATTTGGGGGGATTTTTGTGACTGGTATATTGAGTTAGTTAAAACCAGATTATATGACAAGGAAAATAAATCATCTCGTTTAATTGCACAAAAAACCTTAGCCTATGTTTTGGAGGGAATCCTAACTTTATTACATCCATTTATGCCACATATTACGGAAGAAATTTGGCATACTTTAACCCAAAATTCTGACGGAGTATTAGGTAAACAATCTTATCCAGAAGTAGATGAGTTAATTGTGCTTTCTGACGACAATGAATCAGAAAAAGAGGACGAAATTGAGTTAGATTTTCTGGAGGCCATGTATCAAAATCGTGAACCAGAAAAGTTATCGCTTTGGAAACAAATTGTTGCCATATTTGCAGAATTACCGGAGCAATTTAACTATTTTTTCCAAAAATATGGTCAAGGATTTACAGTAGGTGTAAGTTTAATTGGTGTGGTTATCGCTTTTAAAATATTAACCACTGTTTTAGGAGCATTACACAGTCTTCCTTTGGTGAGTCCTACTTTCCAATTAATTGGTTTATTTTATAGCCTTTGGTTCATCTATCGTAATATTATCTGGTCAGATCAACGCAAAGTTTTATTAGAAGAAATTGGCGATTTTACTAAACAATTTAAACGAGAAAAAACCTTAACTTTTGATGAAGTAAATTCAGTTTTACCATCTTTGGAAAAGGAATTAAAATCAGAAATTGCGGCAAAAGAACAAGGCATAAAAACCCTAATTAATCCTGATTTAGAAAGCCATTTTGAGTTACTAATTAATATTATTAGAACAATTAGGAATTTGCGCGCGGAAGCTGATATTAAACCAGGTGTAAAAGTATCGGTCATTTTACAATCAGATAGTGCGATCGAAAGGGAAATTTTACAATCTGGTGTTAAATATATCCAAGATTTAGCTAAAGTTTCCGACTTAATTATTGTACCAAGTTTAACCGAAGATCCCGGTAAAGTTATTGCTGGCGTTGCTGGAACAATTCAAGCCTTGATTCCCTTAACAGGTGTGGTGGATATTGAGGCTTTACGTGCTAAACTAGAGAAAAATTTGGGTAAAATTGACAAGGAAATTCAGTCGGTGAATGGCCGTTTAAACAACCCAAATTTTGTGAATAAAGCTGCGGCAGATGTCGTACAAAAAGCCAAAGAGGCCTTAGCTGAAGCAGAAAAACAAGCTGAAATTCTCCGCGAACGTCTCGAACGTTTACAATAAGTGATGGTTGACAGTTATCAGTTAATAGTTAGCTGTCAACTGTCAACTATTAATTATTAACTATTAACTAATGTTATATTTAGCTCAAGTCAAAAAAAATCTAGTTTCTGGTAAGTTAGAATTAGAATTATTAGCTTATCAGGAAAGTGATCATCAAATTTGGCAAATGATTGATCCTGAATATATACCCTTAGACTTAAAAGAGTTTACCGTCGGAGTTTTAGTGTTACTTGAATACACGGATAACGGGACAATTGTTAATATTGAAAATGCGACTAATTGGGTATTAAATTTAATGCACAAATATCTAACTAATTTGTCGATAAATCCTGAATTTGTTCTCGAAGAAGAAGCAAAAATAGAAAAATGGAGGCAAGAAATAGCTCAAGAAAGTCAGGATTTAACCCGTCGTAACTTGGAATTAGAAACTCGTCGCGAAGAATTACAGGAATTAGAAAAAAGTTTGAAAAGAGAACAAGAAAAATTAGAAATTAAATTAAAGGAACTTTAATAATTGACAACTATCAACTATTAATAGTGAATTTGGTTTAAAATATGTTTTAAACAATCATAATTATCTTGAAATAAAATTGTTAAATTTTTCCCCACATTAACTAACCATTGTCTTTCTGCATTTCTGTGACGATAAGTTTCGCGAATAGTTGCAGCAATTAATGACTCAATGGGTGCATTTTTTACCTGTAATAATGTTCTCAAAAAATCCACTTTATTCGTAAAATGGACAATTTCTTCTGGGGTACAAAAATAAACTGATTCATGAATTTGAGGAGGCCGAGGAGGTAAATATTGATATACTTTACCGAGGGTATTACTATTACCATTTAAGGAATTTATTGGTGTTTCAAAACCGACAATGGTGGCTGAAAATTCCGTTTTTAACATGGAAAATATTTGCGGTTGTTGTTCCTTTAATTCCTCTAAAGATAGACCTAAAGCGGTAGCTCGATGTACTGAATCGATGGGCGATGTGGTAACATAGGTTACGATGGCGAAAATTGTATTTCCAGCCACAGAATCCGCAGCTTTAACCCAACTACCAAAAGGTGGCATAATCGGAAAAGATAAATTTTCTGGTTCTAAACATTGAGCTAAAAATTCGGAAGTAGATGTTTGAATTACTTCTGAAAAATGGTCGGGATGACGACCATTTTCTGTGGTAAATTGTGGTAAAGGAGAACGCATAAATCAGTTGATAGTTGATAGTTGATAGTTGATAGTTGATAGTTGATAGTTGATAGTTGATAGTTAACCAGAAAAAAAGGTTTCAGGTGTCCTCCCCTTCCCTCAGTTATCAATTGTTAACTGATAACTGTTAACTGATAACTGATAACTGATAACTGTTAACTGATAACTGTTAACTGATAACTGAAATGACACTTTATCAGTTTTATTCTGTTATTATTTTTTCGCTATTTTTAATTTAATTTCTTCTAATTCTGACATTTTGAAGGTAATTAATTTATCCCAATTTCCGCCCTCGAATAATACAGCGACTTTGCCATCACTTATTTTTTGAACGATTCCTTGAAAGGAGTAATAAATATCCTCAGTGTTCGTTACTTTAACAATTGCTCCGGGTAAAATCATGGTATTCTCACTTTTAATAAATTTGTCTTTAATTGTAGCTTAAAATTAGTTCCACTAACTCACAAAAACCTAAATTTTCTGGCAAGTTAGTCAAATAAGCTGGTGAATATTGTAACACATTAAGATAATCTTTCAGATTGGCGACACCAACAGATAAGGGAAATATCTCTTGATTAAATAAAGTTTCGTCATTGGGACTATCACCAATTGTCACGATTTCTTGGGGTGCAATTTCGGGAAAATATTGCTTTAATACCGTTAATAAACCATTTGCTTTGTCCTGTTTTAATGGTTTAATATGACATTGAACTGTACTATAGGTGAAACTCCAATTTTTTTCTAAACATAATTGTGCCATTTTTCTTAAGTCATGGTCTTTTAAGCCTCTAACATCAAATGTCCAATCTGTTAAGCGAAAAATGTTATCTGATGATTCTTTTATTTGGGGAAATTTTGTCTGTAAAAAGGAGAAGGTTGACCGTAATTTTTCCCGATGAACCTTAATATTCTCCAAAGGATTAATCAAGTCAAAAGTGTCAGGATTCGGGTAAAAAATGCCTCCATTTTCGGCGATCGCCCCTTGAACTGGCAAATAATTAATCAAAGAATTTACCCAACCTGCTGACCTTCCTGTTACGATTAAAACCGAAATATTACTGTCAGTTAATTTGCTTAAAGTTGTTAGTAAATTAGCAGTAATTTTCCCATCTTTAGTCAGTGTACCATCAAAATCTGTGGCAATTAAACGGACATTTTTAAACAATTTAGTATCAAAAGACATAGATTAATTAATTAGTAATTGGGATTTTATTGAGTATATTTATTACTCTTTGATAGTCATTTTGTCTCCCTTGTTGTTGAAACAAGTTGGCGGATTGTTGCAAGTCCCGGCTTGCTTGCTCATAATTCCCTAAATCATAGTAGGCTAAACCACGATTGTTGTAAACATCAGGATCATTGGGGTTTAGTGCTAAAGCGAAATCATAATCTTTGATCGCTTGATCATAATATCCTAAATCATAGTAGGCTAAACCACGATTGTTGTAAGCTGAAATATGCTCAGGGTTTAGTCTCAAAGCATTGTTATAATCAGCTAGTGCTTGATCATAGTTTCCTATTTCAAGGTAAATTGTTCCCCTGTTGTAGTAGGCGCGCTCATCATTGGGATTAAGTCTCAAAGCGTTGTTATAATCAGCTAGTGCTTGTTCCTGCTCTCCTAATGTGTCAAAAATAGTGCCGCGATTATTGTAGGCATAAGCATAATCAGGATTAATCATTAAAGCCATGTTATAATCAGTGATCGCACCTAGATAATCGCCATTGTTGTATTTTTCACTACCCCTGAGAAAATAGTCATCCGCGGTGGAAAAGTGATAAGGAGCAGCAGAAGTAGAAACACTTGGTTGACTTAAATCAAGGTATACATTAAGGGGAATAGCCAAATTAAAACCGGTTTTGACTCTGATGGTAGGATCATCGGTTGCTTTTGTATTTTCAGCATCAGCTTTGCCATGAACACCAATTAATTCACCTTGATCATTTAAGACCGGACCGCCACTCATACCAGGTAAAGTATTATTACTATAAACAAGGCCGTAACCGTCAGCTAGTGGTTTACTTGCAACTGCCGTGAGATCGCCTGATGTAAAGGTCAATAACGAGCTGGTAATGGCGGAAGTTGCAATGGGAAAACCAGCCACATAAACACTAGTTCCGCGTTTTAGTAGAGAAGAATCTCCCAAATTAGCGAGGGTATAATTTTTGTCGCTCGTAAATTCCATGGTAGCTAAATCAATGGTTTTACCTAAATTGTCTTGGAAAGTTTTGATGTTTTTAGTATTAATGCTGTAAATTTCATTATCAAAGGTCGTCACGTCTGCTTCTTCCCCCTCATTAATGAAATTGACGACATGACCAGCGGTTAAAACGGTGTAGGTATTGCCATTTTTATTAATTATAATTCCCGAACCAGGACTACCCGGACCTTGGATTAAAACAGTAATTTTTTCAGCTATTTCTCCTATTTTGTCCTTGGGTAATTGAGCATAACTTATCTTTGTTTGTACAATAATCGTAGTAATTATTCCCCCTATTATTGTGGGGATTTTATCATATTTCATGGTTTTAATTTTAGATAGTCTTATCTTTTTATTTTAGATATAATTACCAGAAGCGGTGTTTAAACTTGCCAACAAATTCTTAAAACTTTACCTATTAATTATTATTAACTATAACATTTTTACTCAATGAGTAATCTTGATAATTATTAAAAATTAATAACAAAATTGTTCAAAAACAATAATTAGATTTACAATAGATAAGGACATATTTGATTATGCCTTGGAGGTAACAAGAATGTCAACTTTAATCACAGAAAAATTTAATTCAGTTTATGGTCCAGTGGATTCTTGGCGTTATGGTCGCTCCCTGGGAATTGATTTAATCGGTGAGGTTTCCACCTGTTCTTTTAATTGCGTTTATTGTCAATTGGGTGAAATTGAACATAAAACCGAAGAGAGAAAAATTTATTTAGAAACCGCAAAAATTCTTCAAGATTTAAACAGTTATCGACCATTTAATGATACGGATATTATTACATTTAGTGGCAGTGGTGAACCGACTTTAGCCTTAAATTTAGGGGAAATATTGGCCTATCTTAAACTAATTACTAAAACTCCTACTTTAGTATTAACAAATGGGACAACTTTAGGGGATACCCAAGTAAGAAAAGAGCTAAAATTAGCGGATCAAGTATCAATTAAATTAGATGGTATTAATGGGGAAAAAATTAGGAAAGTTAATCGACCAGTTAGAGAAATATCGGCCACAGAAATTCGGGACAATAGTATTAAGTTCAGACAGGAATATCACGGTAAAATAAGTATTCAAACCATGATTTTAGTCCCTTGGAATGAAGAACATATTCGGGAATATATCGAGATTATTAAAGCTATTCAACCTGATGAAATACAATTAAATACACCCAGTCGGCCTAAACCTTTAAAACATGAATTGGACGCGAGGGGCAATCATTCACCAACCAGTATAAGGGATTATCCCGTTAAAGTGTTAAAATGTGTTAGCTCAGATGTCTTAAGAAATATGGCTCAAAAAATCCAAGAAATGACCGCAATTCCTGTTACTTATCGTTAGAAAAAACGAGAAAGGGATTAAAATTTTAAGGTAACTAAATGATGCTATAATTTTTTGATGTCTAATTTAATTCGAGTTGTCATAGATACCAATGTGCTTTTGACAGGATTAACCAAAAAAGAAGGATCAGAAGGATTTATTATTGATGCTTGGTTAGCGGGATTGATACAAGTTCATGTTTCTAATAGTTTAGCTTATGAATATGTAGATGTATTGTCCCGTAAACTTTCTCCTGAACGTTGGTTAAATTTGAAAAAAGTATTGGCAAAACTTTTAACCAAGGTTCATTTTACGATTATTTATTATTCTTGGAGGCCGACATCACCAGATCCCGGAGATGATTTAGTTATTGATTGTGCAATGAATGCTAATTCCATCGTAATTACTTCTAATATTCGTGATTTTCAAAGAGCAAAAAAAGTATTAGGTTTAAAAGTAATGACACCCACGGAATTAGTGATTAAATTAGCTGATAATTAGGAGAAAGTTATGACTGATTTAATTTTAAAATTACCAGAAATATTACATCAAAAATTAATTGATCTTGCTAAACAAGAAAACTTATCTTTAGATCAATACATTTTAAATACTTTAAACAATGAAATTAATAATAGTTATCAAATAAAAAAACTTTCTGAAGCAGATATAAAAAATCAAACAAAATCTTTTCAGAATTTAATTCAAGAGTTAGGAGAAAAGGAAGATCAGGAAATTGAAACTATTTTAAATCAAAGGGAAATAGTTACTAATGAAGATGACTTAACATCAGAAATTAAAAATAAGTTAGTAGCCAAAATTAAACAAATGAAATCTATTTAAAAAATACACAAATTATGCACAAAAATTATTTACATTTTCCCTTGATTTTAAGTAGTATTCTAACAGTAATTGCACCAGTTCAAGCACAACAATCTAAGTTATTTATAGCCTATCCTCCTAATAATCATCAAACTACGTCCGAGCAAATATTTATTATTGGTTCAGCGCCAATAACTGGCCAAGTTTCTATTAATAATCAGCCCATTAATAGAAGTCCACAGGGAAATTTTGCTCCGAGTTTTCCTTTGAAAATAGGCGACAATTTCTTTAAAGTTACCCAGAATAATCAGGTAATTACTATTAAGGTAACAAGAAATCAAGTAACTGCAAATATTCCCCAAGGAGCAGGTTTTGATCTTAATTCTTTAACACCTGTAACTAATATTAGTCGATTACAGAATGAGTTAGTTTGTTTTCAGGCGATCGCCTCTAAAAATGCCCAAGTTACCGTGAATATTGGGAATCAAAATATTAGTTTGTTACCGAATACTTATAGTGTAAATTTACCAGAAAATTCGGCAATTTTAACTGGAAAAAATCAGGAAATTACTAATCAAAATGAGCTTAATTATTCGGGTTGTACTCGGTTTAATAATGCTGGAAATTTAGGTAAAGCAATTTATAATTTAACCTTAAATGGTAAGACTATTAAACAGGAAAGTCAGGGAAGTTTAGCCATTATTAATCAGAATAAATCTGAAATTATCGAAGTAATTAGCAATAAAGGTGTAGCCCGTACTGGTCCAAGTACCAATTATTCCCGTTTAACCCCATTGCCGAAAGGTACAATTGCCGCAGTAACAGGTAAGGAAGGAGATTGGTTAAGATTAGATTATGGAGGGTGGATTAAACTTGAAGAAACCAAATTTATTCCGTTAAATAATCCTCCTCAATCTATTATTAGAAGTGTGACTTCTCGCAAAATTAATAATGAAACTGAGATTATTTTTCCCTTGGAAATACCTGTTCCAGTTACTATTAATCAGGGGGAAAAAAGTTTAACTTTAAGGTTATATAATACCACGGCTCAAACTGATACGATTAAGTTAGATGATGACCCTATAATTAAGCGTTTAGATTGGGAACAAAAAGAGGACAATGTAATTGAATATACTTTTTTATTAAAATCGGAACAATTGTGGGGATATGATTTAAGATATGAGGGTACAAGTTTAATTTTAGCCCTCCGTCATCCACCCAAATTAAGCAATAATAATAATTTTCAGGGTATTTCTATTTTAATTGATCCCGGTCATGGTGGTAATGAATCAGGGTCAGTTGGTCCGTCGGGTTATCCCGAAAAAGAGGTCAATTTGGCCGTTTCTTTACTGTTAAAAAAGGAGTTAGAAACTAAGGGAATTAAGGTTTTTATGACCAGAGAAATTGACAAAGATGTCTCTTTAGGAGAGAGGGTGGAAATGATTAATACACTGAAACCTACCCTTGCTCTTTCCGTCCATTATAATGCTTTACCTGATAATGGGGATGCCGTCAATACTAAGGGAATGGGAATGTTTTGGTTTAATCCTCAAGCACACAATTTATCAGTTTTTCTGCATAATTATTTAGTAGAAAATTTAAAACGACCGTCTTATGGAGTGTTTTGGAATAATTTAGCTTTAACTCGGCCTCATTCCACTCCTTCAGTTTTAATGGAGTTAGGTTTTATGATTAATCCCGATGAATTTGAATGGATTACTAATAGAAATGAACAGGAAAAATTGGCGAAGGCGATCGCAAATGGTCTGGTAGAATGGATAATTGATAATTAAGTAGGTTGCGATCAGAAATCCGATTTTTACTGGTGGTATCGGTTGTAGTAATTGTTATTTAGTAAAAAATCCGATTTCTAACCCACTTTACCTATTACCTATTACCTAAAAACCTATTACCTATTACCTATTACCTATTACCTATTACCTATAATTATCCTCCCATAGAGTTGACATCTTCTTCTGAATTATTGTTAGGAGTCGGATTATTTGTAGGGGTGGTAAAACTAGAATTAGGAGTGGTAGAAGGGGGAGTATTTTCGATGGTTGAAGGAGTGTTTGTCGGAGTAGAATTTGTGACCGGAGTTTGATTAAAATGATGGTAAACGGTGCGAGAAATCTCCTGAATAAAAGTTCTAGCTGCGGGATCATCTTTGGGACGTTGAACAATTGCAACGCCAATATAACGCTTACCATTAGTGGTGTCAATAATACCAGCATCTCCTAAAATTGTAGCTAAAGTACCGGTTTTATGAGCAATAATAGCATCTTGTTCTAAACCTTGGGGTAAGAGGGTTCTAGTCTTAGTTTTCTCCATAATTCCTAGGAGACGATCTCGATTTTTTAATGATACTAATTGACCGTCATTAACTAATGCTAAAACACGAGCTAAATCTTTAGCACTGGTCATATTCGTACCTTCTAAATCGGGTAAAATATTGTTAATTACTGTATGTTCTAAACCCCATTCTTTAAAACGTTGATTAACAACATCTTTACCCCCAAGACGTTCTAAAATCATATTAGTAGCAGTATTATCACTAATAACTATCATGTTTGTCACGGTTTCTAAGACTGTGAACACAGAACCAACAGGCTGATATTGCATAGTGCCTGCTTCACCAACTTTAACTTTTTCAGACATAGTTATTTTTTCATCAAGACGAATTTTGCCTGCGTCAACGTCTTGAAAAAAGGCCACTAACAGGGGTATTTTAATGGTACTTGCAGCGGGAATCGCCACAGAACCATTAAGATCTAAATAATTGCCAGTATCTAAATCAAAAAAGAATAATTGGGGTTGTAATTGGGGAGTTTTAGCCGCTAATTGCTGAACTTGTGCTTTAACTGTGGTAAGTTCTTCCGTTAAAGCTAAGGGATTTTTAAATTCATTTTCCAGAGGATTTTCTTTAGTTTTTTCAGGTGTTGTTTTTATTTGTGAACTTGCTAAAACCTGTTTTTGAGTTACATAATGTAAAGCAGTTCCGGCGATCGTTCCTAGACCGACTCCGGCAATTATAAAACGTAATAAATAGAGGAAAAAAATATTTAAACCAGAAGCTTTTTTAGCAGGATAATTAGGACGAGAAGTCTGAGATTTATTTCTGGTTTTAGAACTAGAAACTTGACCAGATTTAGCGGAATTATTGCGATAAGAATTTAGATTAATTACTGACGGATTGTTATTTCTTTTCGACCGACGAGAAGCGGTTTTTTGATTATTTAATGACTTAACCATAACTTATTTTTGTTTTAAACTCCATTCTACTTGACTAATAATACCCCGTAACATTCTGACTTCTTCTTGTGTAAGATTAGCACGATTGAATAAACGACGGAATTTTTCCATTCGCGCATTTCTTGTATGGGGATAAAGATACCCTATTTTGAGCAATAAATTTTCTAAATGCTGATAGTATCTCTCCAGATTATCCAAAGATGCAAGGGTATTTTGATCAGATTTTTTCTCCAGTTGTGAAAGTTGACCTCGGGAATATAATTCATAAGCACAAATTGCCACGGCTTGCGCTAAATTTAAGGAGGAATATTCAGGATTAGAAGGAATACCCACAAATCTATTGGCGTAATTAAGCTCAATATTATTTAATCCTCGGTCTTCTGGTCCAAAAATTAGGGCACTGGTTACGTTTTTTTCTAATAGCCAAGGAAGCGCATTTTCGGGCGTTTCTGAGTTAATTGGGACACTACAATTACGGGAAGTCGTGGCGATCGCCCTTTGAATACCTCGTAAAGCTTCCGGCAAACTGGTTACAACTTGTGCATTGTCTAATACTTCTTGAGCATGAACCGCCATTTGTCTCGCTTCATCGCCTAAATGATCACAATGTGGTTTAACTAAGATTAATTCTTCTAAACACATATTTTTCATAATTCGGGCCACTGAGCCAATATTTAAAGGGCCAGCAGGTTCAACTAAAATTATTTTTACTTTATTTTCGGTCATTAAAAACATCCTTATTAATATTTTTTTCCCAGGGGAATTTATCAAAGATAAACTAATATTATTTAGAATTTATCGAGATTATTCTCAGCAAAAATAAGCATATTTTCTGCTTTATTTATAATAGCTTGAGCCGCTTCAAAACTAATATTCGGAATCAATTTGTAGTCAGCTTCGGTGCGTTTTTGTTGTGCTTCAATAAGATAACGATGATATTCTTGAGGAATACGTTTAGTTTTAACAAATTCTCTACCAAAAGCGGAAATAACAGCAGCATGACTAGAAAATGTTAACTTTTCTGTTAATAAAAATGCTTGAGCAATATAAAACATAGTATAATAAGCTCTTGCGGTCGCAAAATCTGGTAACTCATTCTCTAATAAAATTTTGGCTGCTTTAAGACTTTCTCTTGCTTTTTCTAATAATTGTTTTTGTTCATCGTTCATAAAATTATTCCTTCTTGATGGATATTTAATAATAAAGGACTTTTTTCCCGCTCAAATTCAGATTGATTAACATAAACACAACTAATTAATAATTCAGATTCTAAACATAAATCTGATATTACTTTGATCACTTGTTGGTATTTATCTTGAGGATTATTTCCTGTTTTTAACACAATTAAAATATCAATATCAGAATCTGATTTAGCTTCTCCCCTTGCTTGAGAACCAAATAATATTAATTGGCTCAATTCGTCTCGATAAATGTTTTTAACCTGCTGTTTAAACTCCTCTAAAATATCTGTTATTGGAGTTATTATATTACTATTAACCATATAAAAGATTACCTTTATTTACGTTTTTAAAAATGGGACATGGTTTCAGTCATTAAAAATTTAAAGGAGCAAATTTTTTAACTTAATTTCAAAGTTTAACCAAGATTATATCTTATTTTAAGCTTAGAGGTTGTTTAATTATCAATAAAAACCACTAAACATGGACGATAGCATCGACAACGAAAGTAAAAAAAATCTTTTTCAAAAAACTGCATAAAGTCAAAAAAGCGTCAGGATATAGATATAGAAACATAATTTGAGGTGAACAACATGGCAATTTCCCTGCACAAAGGTCAACGCGTCTCCCTAGATAAAATCGCTCCTGGTTTGTTAGCTGGTTTTATCGGCCTAGGGTGGGATACAAATAAAACCGATACGGGGTATGACTTTGACTTAGATGCTTCAATCTTCCTCTTAGATGGCAATGAAAAGTTGATTTCTGATGAACATTTTATCTTCTACAATAATCTGGCCAGCCCTGATCCTGACCAATCCGTCAAACACATGGGCGACAACTTGACTGGAGAAGGAGACGGAGATGACGAGGTTATTTTAGTTGATTTCCGCAAAGTTCCCGCTAATGTGCAGCGTATTTCTGTCACCGTCACCATCCATGATGCAGATAAACGAGGGCAAAATTTTGGTCAGGTAAGAAATGCGTATGTGCGTTTAGTGGATGTACAGACCAAAAATGAAGTATTACGTTACGATTTGGAGGAAGATTTTTCCGTTGAAACCGCTTTAATTATGGCGGAATTATACCGCAAAGATGGCGAATGGCGCATGAATGCTGTAGGTGCAGGTTATCAAGGTGGGTTGCAATCATTATTAAACCGTTACCAATAAGTAAGAATTAACAATTAAAAATCGTTAATTTTTAATTGTTTTTTATCCGACTAACTAATAGTTAATAGCAAATTACTTTAGTTATTAACTATTAATTATTAATGTTTTCAAAAGAGGATTTTATGGCAATTAATTTGCAAAAAGGACAACGGATTTCGTTAGCAAAAGAAGCTCCTAATTTAACAAGAATTATGTGTGGTTTGGGTTGGGATGTGGTGGAAAAACCAAAAAGTTGGTTAGGTGGTAATCAGGATTTTGATTTGGATGCTTCAATTTTGTGCTTAAATGCTCAAGATAAGTTTACTGATCAAGCTAATTTGGTGTATTTTGGCAATTTGCGTCATAAATCAGGGGCGATTTCTCATTTAGGGGATAACCTCACAGGGGAAGGGGAAGGAGACGACGAGCAGCTTGTTGTTGACTTGCCCAATGTGCCGGCGAATATTCACAAATTGGTGTTTGTTGTCAATATCTACCAAGCGAATCAACGCAAACAGGATTTTGGT
This sequence comes from Synechococcales cyanobacterium S06, assembly GCA_011391125.1. GTDB lineage: Bacteria > Cyanobacteriota > Cyanobacteriia > Cyanobacteriales > JAABRE01 > JAABRE01. The sequence continues at coordinate 35,533 of JAABRE010000001.1, read as the reverse complement.
CAAGTACAAAATGCTTTTGTCAGGTTGGTTAATATGGGAAATAACCAAGAAATTGCCCGTTATCAACTTTCTGGAGGGGAATATTCAGGGAAAACCGCGATGATAATGGCCGAAATTTATCGCCATCAAAATGAGTGGAAAATGGCCGCTGTTGGTAATGGTTTTAAGGTGGAAAGTTTAGGAGATATCGTTAAATCTTACCTCTAAATTTCGGTAGGTACAATTTCTAAATTGTACCTATTTATTAAGTTAAAATAGTGGAGCAATTATGTCACCAGTATTAAAATCCGTTGTGAATTGGTTGATTGTAGTATTAAGAGCCGTTGTGAATTGGTTGATTGTAAATTGGTTGAGTATTCTTTTATTTGTTTTATTTGGATTAGGGACAATTTTGTTAGGATTAAAAACGTGGGAAATACAACAATCAGCTAATCCAATGATCGGTTGTCCTCCTCCTAGTAATTGTATTAATAGTTCTGCCAAAATAAAAAGCAAATGTTGTCAAGCTCCCTTAATTAACTTACCCAATGCTAAATCAGGATTATGGCAAAAACTAAAATTTTGGCAACAATAAATTGTAAAAGTTTTTTGTGTTGGTTGTTGCGCTTTAACGCTCTAAAATAAACCCTAAATCTAAGGATATCCAAAATGAAAATGCAATCAGAAAACCATAATTTAGAACAAGAAAATAATCAGTTATTAACCTCTTTTAAAACGGGAATGTTCCTCAAATTAGAGGGTATTTTTAACTTTTTAGGACAAAGTTTAATCTTAGTATTGGTAGTAGGAATACCAGTTTTGCTCCTATGGTTTATCCCCAAAGGAGCAGCTTGTGTCGTCTCATCAAATATGCCTATTTTAGCAGGAGCAATTACATCAGCAGCCCTAGTTTTATTATTAGGAAATCCATTTATAGGTATTTTAGCAGGATTAGTAGCAGGATTAATCCTCAAAATTCCTTTTATTAGTCAATTCTTTTGTAATTAAGGTGTTCAAAAATGAAATTAGTAGAATTAAATAACGTTTCTAAAACTTTTAGTCAGTCTTTATTTCGGAAAAAAGAAATCCTGAAAAAAATTAATTTCACAGTAGAAACGGGTGATTTTATCGTTTTAAAAGGTGCAAATGGTTCGGGTAAAACAACCTTAATTAGTATTATTTTAGGATTAAGTAAACCGACTAAAGGAGAAGTAAAATTATTAGGCGAAAATCCTCAGAGTTTTCAAGCAAAAACTAGATTAGGAGTAGTGTTACAAAAAGTAGCAATTCCTACTAATTTAAAAGTAATTGAATTAGTGGATTTATTAAGAAGTTATTACCCAAATTCTTTATCAACTGAGGAAATTTTAAAGACAGTTAACCTCAAAGAAAAGGAAAAAAATTGGGCTTCAAAATTATCTGGAGGAGAAGAACAAAGACTCTTATTCGCTTTAGCTTTAGCAGGCAATCCTGAATTATTAATCTTAGATGAACCCACCAGAAATTTAGACAATGAAGGATTTGCCGAATTTTGGCAGCAAATTAAAATATGTCGAGAGAAAAATATCACTATTTTAATGGTGACAAATAATCAGTCAGATTGGCAATATTTAGCTGATTTAGCGACTAAAAAAGTGGAGTTAAAAGATGGCAAATTAGAAGAAAAATTGTTAAAAACTGTTTCCGTTACTGAGGAAAATAAATCAGAAAAGAAAAGTAATAAAATTAATTACTTGTCAGTTTTATTTAAACAGACTTCCACCGAATTACTGCAATTAATTAGAACACCTTTATATTTATTAGGTATTTTCTTATTTTCTTCTTTAATTGCTTTTTTTCAAGTTACGGAGGACTCAGCTAAAATAATGTTATTATTTTTTAGTGGGATTAGTTTAATAATTTTTGCCATCGAAAGATTAGGGAAAAGAGTCGCCACTGAAAGAGTAGAAGGATGGCTGAAATTATTACAAGTTACTCCCCTTCCTCCTAGTATATTTTTTAGGGCTAAAATTATTATTTCCTTAATAATTGCCTCCATTAGTTTATCATTAATCTTCACTTTTGGCGCTTTAAGATTAGGAATTGATGAGAGTTTAAGAGATTGGTTAATAATGTTTTCTTGTTTACTTATAGGAGTTATTCCTTTTGCTATTTTTGGTTTAGCAATGGGTTATTTATTTAATCCTAAAAGTGTGGATTCAATTATTGGTTTATCAGTTCCATTAGCATTATTAACCTGTGGTTTACCCATTTCTGAGATAAAATGGATTCAAGATTTAATCACTTTTTCTCCTTTTTATCACTATGGTCAATTGGTTTTATGGAGTGCTAACCTAGAATATGATTCTTATCTCTCATTACATATTATTTGGTTAATTGGGTTTGGTTTATTCTTTAATTTTGTGGCAATTTGGGCTTATAAAAGAGAGGAAATTTATCGGTAGTTAAATTCGGGGATAATTTATTAATTATCCCTATTTATTAAGTTAAAAAATAAGATTTACTAACATTATGAAGCCAAATTTATTCAGTTTAAAACCGGCAAAAAATCTGACACAAATTGAACATCGTTTAGGAGTTTCTTTAAGCACAATTTATGAATTTTGTCAAAAATGGAGCATCACAGAATTAGCTTTATTTGGGTCAATTTTACGGGATGATTTTAACTCTGAAAGTGACATAGATTTTTTAGTAACTTTTGCTCCTGACAAAAAAATAGGAATGTTTGAATTATTTAAGTTAGAAGATGAGTTAAAAACAATAGTAAAAAGAGATATTGATCTAGTTTTTAAAAGTAGTGTAGAAACGAGTCATAATTGGATTAGAAAACGTCAGATTTTAAAGACAATAGAGGTGATTTATGGAATTTGAAAGCGATAAAATATCAGAAAAAATGCCTTATTTAAAAATGCTGATTTTATTTGGTTCAAGAGCAATAAATAAAGTACATAATCAAAGTGATTGGGATTTTGCCGTTTTCTTAGATCAAGAATTAAGCAAAAATAATATTTTTATCAAAATCGAAATAGCTAATATTTTAGGAGATTTATTAAAGATTAATAGTGACAATATTGATGTCATTATTCTTAATAATTGTTCTCTTTTACTTGCTCATAATATTGCTAAAGATGGTAAACTCATTTTAGAAACTGAACAAGAAATGTTTACTAATTTTAAACAAAAATCTATTTTGAGTGAACAAAAACTAACCATAATTGAAAACCAATTTAAAGACAAAATTAATAATTTTTTAATTGAGTGGGGAATTATATGAAATTATATTGATTCCAATTAAGATTAAAACAGTTGAAAAATAGGTTCGTAGTTGCGCTTTAGCGCTTCTTAGGACTAAAGTCCAACAACAAACTAAAAACTTTTGTTTAATTTTTATTTGGAATTACTATAGATAAACTTTCAATTTTAAGTCGATTGAATTTTATGACTGAAAAACTAACAAATTTGCGAGAGTTTGAATCATTAAATTTTGAGAGTTATTTACAATATTATCAAATACAGTTAATTACCGAAAGATTATTAGAATTAATCATTCAAAGTAGTCTTGATATTAATGAACATATTTTAACAAAAGGTTTTAATTTTGAAGCTAAAACAAATAAAGAATCTTTTTTAAAAATGGGTGAATTTGGTGTTATTGAAAAGAATCTTGCGATTGAATTATCAAAATCAGCAAGTATGAGAAATATTTTAGTACATCAATATTTAGAAATAGATCAACATATTGTTTTTATTTGCATCAATAAAGCTTTAAATGAATATCCATTCTTTATTCTACAAATTCAACAATTTCTTGAATCAAATTAAGCTAAAAAAATTATCTTTAAATACTAACAACAATTAAACCAGTTATTAATAAACAAATTAACCCAGAAACTCCCGCCAATGGTTGTTTATTTATCCCGATAAACCAATCAGGAGCGTTATCTTTATAAACAATTAAACCTAAACTATCTAAACAGGTTAAACCGAAAATCCAACTACTATGTAATCCGATCGCCAAACTTAAATTTCCGTCATTAAATAATCTTGCAATTACTAACACTATTCCCATGAAAAATAGTCCCGGAATTTGTGGTAAAGTTTGTTTTTGCTCCCAAATTAAATGTAAGATGGCAAAAATTACACTGGAAATTACTGCACTTATCCAAATATTTATATTTTGGTTTAATTCCGTCAAGAAAAAGCCTCGAAATATTAATTCCTCTACGACACTAATAAATAATCCTAAGAATAAAACTGGTATTCCAACTGACCAAAATTTAGTAAGTTTTTCCCACTTAAATTCCATCAATTTTAAAGCAAATTCTAGCAAAAAAACCGCTAATAATCCGCTAATTCCTAACAGAAAACCCTTACTTAAACTTGTTAGTGAATCTAAACTCCAATTTAATCCATAAGCTCCTAAAGATAACCCTTTTTTATTAGCTAAAAACCAGATTATTAGCGGAGCTATTAAATACAATGAACTAACCAGCACTAATTTTTGCTGCACCGAAAAAGGTTGCCAAGGATACCATTTTACTATCTTAGCAAGGGGAAAGGCGATCGGCAACCACAGGGTTAACCAAATAACAAGAAAAAACCCAATTTCTCTGATTCCATTACTAAGAAAAAAGTTAATATCTAACATTTTTTTATTTTTAAATACAAAATATAGCATTTTTAGTTGATATTTTGCCCTTTTTTCCCCCCTCTCCCTTTGGGATGAGGGGGGTTGGGGGGTGAGGGGGTATATAACACTTAATCAGAAAATCCTATAGCATTTTTAGTTGATATTTTGCCCTTTTTTCCCCCCCTCTCCCTTTGGGATGAGGGGGGTTGGGCAGGGTGTTTTCATTCTAAATTTTTTATTTTGAACAAGGAACAATAAACAGTGAATAATCAATCTTTTTTGATAATTTATAGCCACAAATTGAGAATTTTCTGACTTTTAATTATGATTGAAAATCCGAGAGTGAAAAATCCCCCCAATCCCCCAATACCCTAATTCCCACCGTTTTCACCTCCGAGAATGAAAACGCCCTGGGGGGTTGGGGGGTGAGGGAGTATATAACACTTAATCAGAAAATGCGATAATATGGCCTGAGAAATCCGATTTTTACAAATTTGTGGGTTGTGATCAAGTAATTTTTAGTTAAAAATCGGATTTCTGAGATCAAAAATTTCCCCAATATTTAACCTTTTACCATTGACAAAATCCCAACCAGATTGCGGTTTTTTCCCTGATAATTGTACTTGTAATAATAACAATAATCCTTCACCAGTTTGAATCACTGGACCAAATTTTTTCAAATTAAATACTACTTCACCGGAGTTTCCTGAAAGTAGCGCTAATTCTGGCCATCTTTGCTGTAAAATCTGAAATTCAGCCGGTAATTCCGCAAAATATTCTTCACCTAAAGGTATAGTCGCTAATATTTTCACATCTTCACCTCGAAATTTTGTCACACAATTCGGATAAAATGCTCTCACTTGATTATGAATTTGTAACCCTGAATTTTGCCAATTAATTTCAAAGTTTGACTTATTAATTAAAGGTGCATAATTAGCCTGATTATTATCTTGGGGAATGGGATTAATTTTCTCAATTTTTTCCAAAGTTTCTATCAGTAACTCCGCCCCTTTTTGCGATAAATTTACTGCTAAATTATCCGCATTATCCAGTAAATTAACTTTAATAACTGATTTCAGCAACATTGCTCCAGTGTCTAAACCTTCATCCATTAACATCGTCGTAATACCAGTTTCCCTCTCCCCGTGATATAAACACCACTGAATCGGAGCAGCACCCCGATAACGTGGTAAAATCGAACCATGCACATTAATACAGCCAAATTTCGGCATTTTTAGGATTTCTGGGGAGAGAATTTGTCCATAGGCAACTACGACAAAAACTTCAGCTTGTGTTCTATGCAAAAAATCAAGGGTCTCTCGATTCTTTTTGACACTTTTTGGGGTAAATACGGGTAAATCATGCAGTAAAGCCAATTTTTTAACCTCTGAGGGGATCATTTGATTGCCCCTCCCCCTCTTTTTGTCAGGTTGTGAGACAACGGCGACAACTTCAAACTCGGGATGTTGCAATAAAGCTTCTAAAGTGGGAACAGCAAATTGAGGTGTACCGAAAAAAACGACTTTCATATTTGTTTTGATGAGGGGAAAAAAAGGGGACATAATTTAATTAAAAATTAATATTTAATTTTGTTAAAATAAAAAAGTAATTCTATTAGTGAAAAACTAAAAAATCATGGCTAATTCTTTTAAAAACGCAAACAAAATTGTTCCTCCATTAGACGAAAAAATTAAAAAACCACAAGGTACTATCAATGATGATACTTTAAATGGAAGCCTTGGTAAAGATATTCTCAAAGGTAAACAGGGTAACGATTTACTCAATGGTTTTGAAGGAAATGATCGACTATTTGGCGATGCAGGCAAAGACTCTTTGTATGGAGGTTTAGGAAACGATCTACTCAACGGTGGATTGGGTGACGATTTACTCTTTGGCGATGATGGTAACGACAAGTTGCAAGGCGGTCAAGGTAATGACGTTTTAAATGGTGGTGACGGTAAAGATAACTTGATAGGTGGTGAGGGTAATGACATTTTGAGAGGAGATTCAGGTAATGATATTTTAACGGGAGGTGGAGGTGCTGATATTTTTGTTTTTAATTCCGTTAATGAAGGATTAGATATCATTAAAGATTTTGACGAAATAATAGATAAAATTTCCATTAATGCAGAAGGATTTGATATTTCTGATAATTCTTTAACTGATTTCAATTTTGATGAAAATACTGGTTCTTTATCTTATAAAGGTACGGAATTTTTAGTTATAAATACCGATGGTTCTTTTGATATTGCTACGAATATTGAACTATTTTAAGTAGTAGCAAAATAAACGAAAAAGACCTATAATTAATGCTTGATATAACCTGAATATTAAGCATTAATTTTATGGGTGTAATTGTACAATTAAGAGCTGCTAAAATACCCGTAATTGGTTTTATGGCCGTTCATTATTGGTTTGTCATAATTAAAGATTCTCACTGTGATAGATGGGAAATTTGGCAAAGGAAAAATGTTGGTAAAATTAGTTGGGGACATTTACATAAAAACCTAATGTTTTATGATAGTGGTGTTGGTAATGGTCCTAGTTGGTTGGAGCATGAATGGGCAGGCAAGTGCGCAGAATTACTGGCCGAAATTATCGAAAATAGTCCAAAAAATTACCCCGATAATCATTATTATTTATATTGGCCAGGTCCTAATAGTAATACCTATATTCAGTCCATTTTAAACCAAGCTGAAACCAATTATTTTTTATCTCCTTGGGGAATTGGTAAAGATTATTTAGGTTTAATTGGATGGCAAAAATTGGGTCAAGTTATCCAATTTTCTACTCCTTTATTTGGCTTTAAATTTATCTGGCCAAAAGTGTTTGAATTACATTTTTTAACCTTAACTTTACCCTTTAAATTTAACTTTTTTCCTGACAAAAATTGTCGTTTTTAACCCTAGTAAATCAATCATAATTGTTTTATAATCCTAAAGTAGGGTGCTTCACACAGATAACTTATTACTCATATAATTAACTTAAAAATGTGACGCACCTTACACAATTTTAGGAAAAATTTATTCTATTTTGAAAAACGTCTTTTCCATTGTTTAGGATTGCGTTTTATATGAAAACAAGCGAGTATAATTATCATTTCATTTTCCACTAAATAGAATAAACCATAAGGAAATTTACGAATTAATTTTCGTCTAATTTTCTGATAAATTGTAGGATAACTTAAGGGGTTTCTTTGAATATTAGAAAGACTAGCATCAATAACTCGAATAAATTCTGAACCTAAACCAATATTTTGTGATTCATACCAATTATAAGCTTCTTCTAAATCTAATTCAGCTTCCGGTGTAATAAAAACTTGATAACTCATTAGACATTAATTAAATTTTTGTTTAAAATCATCCCATTTGGCAAGTTGCTCGTAATTTTGTTCATATAATTTTAAACGACGAGCTAACTCCTTTTTTTGACTCTCAGAAACGGTCACTTCTTCAGAATTAATTAAAATACTATCCCAAATATCTTGAACTAACTCAATTCTTTCTGAAATACTTAATTTTAAAATATTATCAGGAAGTAAATTTTCCATAATTTCTCAATTTTTTCTCCATGGATAATTAATTATTATATAACAATCTATCACCATTTGTGGTAGAAACGTTGCATACAACCTCTCTACAGTAAAAAACTAATGACAGTCGTTAATCCTAAGAAAAACCAGGTTTCTTCCTCAGATTAAAGTTTCCCCATTCTCAATAACCAATAAATACTGGTAATAAACCCTGAGAAAATCACCAGAGAAACTGCTCGCCAACCCTTCAATTCGCCAACTTTTTCCGCCAATTCGGAGATTTTGTCAAGTGCTGGTTTATAGGAGTCAAAACGGGTATTAAGTGTATTAAAGCTTCCCTGCATTTTTTCTTCAAGGTTTTCGATTTTACCTTCTAATCTTGTCTGATTAATGGTTAACTGAGTTAAGTTATTTTTGATTTCCGTATTATCTCTGGATAATTGATCAATTTTTTGATTTTGAGCAATGATTAAATCTTTAATCTCTTTTAAATCGTTTTCTGTGATTGTGGACATGGTATCATTTTCCTATTAATGTTTGTTTTTTTGGGTAGTGTTTCTAGCACTACCTTTAAGTTTATCTATTTTTCGGATTTCTGACAAACAAAAAAGTAGGGTGGGTAAAACGGGGAAAAATTATCTCGAAAACACCTTGATTTATTGTCCGTTTTGCCCACCTTCAAACACTTGACAAATATTCGATTATGTGCTAGGTGGTGGGCGAGGTGGATTGTTAAGTCTTGGTAATGGTTAGTTAAATCACGGTCCACCTCACACACCCGACAATCTCAGATTAAAGTTTACCCATTCTCAATAACCAATATAAACTGGTAATAAACCCAGAGAAAATCACTAAAGAAACTGCTCGCCAACCCTTCAATTCGCCAACTTTTTCCGCTAATTCGGGTATTTTATCAAGTGCTGGTTTGTAGGTATCTAAACGGGTATTAATAGTATCTATTTTGCCTTCCAATTTAATTTGATTTTTCTCCAAATCATTTTTCATTGCTAATATTTCAGATTTAAGTTCAGTTTTTAAATCTTTGATCAACTCTTTAAGCTCTTGTAAATCGCTTTCTGTGATTGTGGACATGGTATGATCCTCCTATGATTATTTTGGTTTTAGGTAATGTTGCAAACATTACCTTTAAGTTTATCTATTTTTCGGATTTCTGATAAACAAAAAAACCATATTTACCCATGAGTATTCACTCTCAATTCCCTTCACAAAATTTAACCAAATTTTCCGTTGCACCTTGAAAAATAAAACAAAATTGTTTTATAATCCTAAAGTAGGGTGCGTCACACAAATAAATTATCGCTTGAATATTTAGCTTAAAAATGTGACGCACCCTACACAATTTTAGGAGTAAAAAAATGCCCATTCAAAAAATCATTATCCCTGAAACCCTGAAAGTTAGCTCTGATGGTACTTTACAGTTTACTGTCAGCTATGAAAGTGATGATTCTACAGTAGGCTCTTTAAGCGTTGGTCTTTATTTTGATTCCACTGTTTTAAAATTGGTGGAACTTCCCGACATTTATTATAGAAGTTTGACATTTCCTAATTCTCTTAATGACATTGACTATCTGAGCAGATATGATCAAAGCAATTTTGATCAAAATCCTAATACAGATAAGCTATTTATCACAGCTTGGTCTGATTCTTGGCAAACATGGCCTGGTACAACTAATGTCGATTTATACACTATCAAATTTCAAGTGCAAAATGGGGTTGATCTGAATAATTTGAATACCGTAATTAATTTTACTGGTAATGGCGCAAACGGATTTACCCTTGATATTCCTACAAATGTGGTAATTTCTGAGGTTAATCAGATTCCTGTGCTTGCAAATCAAATTTTCACACTTGATGAAAATACTGCTAATGGTACGGTAGTTGGTACTTTGAACATTTCTGACGCTGACGATACGATCGCCTCCTTGAGGGTAACAGACACGAGTGACACTTTTGACGTTCAATTAATTAACAATCAATGGACTTTAGTGGTTGCAAATGGCAACTTACTAGATTTTGAAACTACTCTCCAATTTATAGTGATTCCAATTAAGATTAAAACAGTTGAAAAATAGGTTCGTAGTTGCGCTTTAGCGCTTCTTAGGACTAAAGTCCAACAACAAACTAAAAACTTTTGTTTAATTTTTATTTGGAATTACTATAACTTCAATCTGACAGTAACTGATCCCATTGGCGAATCTTCTCAAAGTACAGTCACCGTTAACTTGAATGATGTTAATGAGCAACCTGTTAACACTGCTCCTGTTATTGCAGATAGCATCGTTAGTATTGACGAAAATTCAGCAAACGGTACATTTCTTGGCAATGTTAATATAACCGATGATAAGGCGATCGATACCCTTAATATTCAATTAATCGGTGGAAATATTGACGTTGACGGTGACGGTAATAGCGCTTTCAAAGTTCAATTCAGCAACGGAGCTTGGCAAGTTGTCGTTAATGACCAAGATGATCTCGACTTTGAAAACGCACCCAAATTTGATTTAACAATAAAAGCCACTGATGCTGAGGGATTATTCGATGAAAGTATAGTCACAGTTAACTTGAATGATGTTTCAGAAGGCCCCAGTTCACTTGATGAAAATCTCGTGGGTACTGACAAAAAGGACACCCTTAACGGGGGAGACGGGGATGATAACCTCATTGGTGCTGGCGGAAACGACCTACTTAAAGGTGGTACAGGTGATGACGTTTTAATTGGTGGTATGGGCAATGACACCATGGATGGTGGTTTCGGTAAAGATGTCATGATCGGTGGTATGGGCAACGATGTTTATAGCATCGATTCATTGGAAGATATTATCATTGAAAGAGCAAAAAGTGGCACTGATTTAGTTAAATCTTCCCTTAATTATACCCTCGATCCAAACATCGAAAAACTAACATTAATTGGGACAAAAGACTTAACAGGAACTGGTAATATTCTTAATAATATTATCACAGGAAATAATGGTAATAATATCCTCAGAGGTGAAGGAGGAAACGATAAATTATTAGGTGGAAAAGGTAACGATACCTTAATCGGTGGTTTAGGAAAAGATACCTTAACAGGAGGAACAGGAGCAGATCAATTTATGTTTGAATCGAAAGCTCAAGGAATAGATAGAATCACCGATTTTAACGCTAATCAAGATAAAATTGCTATAAAAGCTAATGGTTTTCAAGGTGGTTTAAAAGCGGGTAAATTGTTAAAAAATCAATTTGTAAGTGGTGGGGTTGGAACAGTTGCTAGTAGTGCATCTCACCGATTTATTTATCATAGCGATGGTGCGTTATATTTCGATGCGGATGGTAATGGTAGCGCTGCTCAAATCCAGATTGCAATCTTTAATAATTCTCCTTCACTTTCTAATAGTAATTTCGTGATTATTTAATGGTAAGTAGGGTGCGTCACACCGATAAATTATGGGTTTAATAATTAATTGAAAAATGTGACGCACCCTACAATAAAACTACAATAAAACCGCAATACCGGAATATTGAGAAGGTTGAAAACGTAGGGGATTACTAAAGTCTAAATCAAGTGTTACTAAACATCTTTGTTCTTTTTGACAAACTTTAATAATTTCTGGGTCGGGAGTGCTAGTTAAATTTTGTTCAACTACGGTTTTGACATCATATCCCGCTTCAATCAGTAAATTTTTGCCCCTTTCTCCGATATTTTCATCAAGTTTGAATTTCATGCCACAGATTCGAGTGAAATTTCTACAAAACGTTCGCGAGACATTTGGGCTCCGTAGGCAATACAGGCTAAAATGTCCTCAAATTCTAACTGGGGGTATTCGTCTAAAAGTTCAGTCATGGTCATTCCACTGGCTAAAAAATCCAAAATTAAGGAAACCCAAATGCGATGACCATTAATACAAGGTTTACCGAAACAAATATTTGGATTAATTGTAATACGATTAAGTAATTCTTGACGGTTCATACATAACAACTCCTAAGTAAATTGACAAAAATCGAATTTTCAACTAATTAAAACACCGATAAATCAAGGGATTCAAAAGGTGTTAAAAACTCTAATAAACGTTTAGCAATTTTATCCACACCCCCCGTAATATTCGACTCAATATTAAGGGGAATAACTGGATCATGTAAAGATAAACGTAACAGAAACCAACCATTTTCTGCTTCAGATTGACAGGAAACTCTGATACCTTCATAATTATTTGGTACAATTTGCCAATCAGATTGACTTTCCGCAAATTCCGTCAGTTTTTCGATTACTTGAATACCGTAGTCTTTAAAATCTTCAACCCCAATTTTTAGGCGAAATTCTTGACTTTCAGCAGGTTCTTTTAAACTACTAATTAAATCACCTAAAAATTTGCCTTCTTGTCTTAATTTGGCCAATTCAATTAACAATTTTGTAATTAAATAAGCTCCATCATCCAAAAAGTAATTTTCCCTCATTGCTCCATGACCAGATGTTTCGATCGCCAACCAAGATTCTTCACCTAATTGATTTAAACGAATGGCCTCATTAATAACATTTTTATAACCCCGTTTAAAACGATGATGTTTACCCTGTAAATCCTCATTAATAAAAGTAGTTAAACCGTCCGAAGTAATGGAATCAGTAACAATAGTTGAACCAGGATGTTCTCTTAACACAATGGCCGAAATTAACGCAATTAAACGATTACGATTTAACTCATTTCCTAAATGATCGACTCCTGCACTGCGATCGACATCAGTATCAAAAATAATGCCAAAATCGGCCTTATTACTAATAACAGCATCACAAATTGAGGCCATGGCCTCCGCATTTTCTGGATTAGGAATATGGTTAGGAAAAGTACCATCAGGATCAAGGAATTGACTCCCAGAAATATCAGCACCTAAAGGTTGTAGCACTTTTGTAGCATAAAAACCACCTGCACCATTGCCAGCATCAACTATTATTTTTAACCCCTGTAAAGGTTGCTCAAAATTAGTCGGATGATTAACACTTTGCCTAACTTTACTAACCAATATTTCAGAATAAACTGACATAAAATCAAATGTTTGTATGCTACCCAAATCGCTAATTTCAGGAAAATTATTGGCTTCAGCTAAATTTAAAATTTCCGTAATATCCTGCTTATCCAAACCCCCTTGATTCGTGAAAAATTTGAGGCCATTACGGTTAAATGGCAAATGACTAGCAGTTAACATTATCGCCCCATCACAGCTTAATTCTGGGGTAACTGTGCTCATAAACATAGCGGGGGTGGATGCGATTTCAAAATCAAATACCTGAGTTCCTAATTCAGTCATTCCTAACATGACAGATTCCATTAAAACCGGTCCAGATAAACGACTATCTCTCCCGACACCAATAGTTAATTCTGAGGTCATTTTCCCCGTTTTTGTGATTAACCAAATCACAAAAGCTTTACCGATTTTTTTGGCAATTTCCGGCGTTAAATTAACCGTTTCACCCACAATTCCTTCTAACGCAACTCCGCGAATATCCGAACCATTTTGTAGTTTCTTCCAGTTAGTTTCCATAGTATTTTTTTGTATATTTTTGTGATTTTGATCCCTCCTGAATCCCCCCTTATTAAGGGGGGTTGGGGGGGATCACAAAGTTAGAGAAAGTTAGAGTAGGGTGGGCAATTGAAAGAGCAATTATAATTAATTTAGTATTTTAATTGCCCACCTTTTAACCTAATTGTCAATTATTAAGTGTCAATTGTTAGAGCCTTTTTCTTTGATATTTGGCCTCTTTTTTACCCCCCTCTCCCTTTGGGATGAGGGGTTGGGGGTGAGGGTATATAACACTTAATCAGAAAATGCTATAATTGTTAATTATCAATTATTAAGGATAATTATGTTATTTCCTACCACTGGACTTCTTGCTAAAATTTGTCCTTGAATATTAGTTATTTCTAACTTTTTAAAGTCCAATTTTTGTGCTTCTTTGAAAATATCATCAGCGATAGATACCTGATTAGATTGCTCCAATTTATCCCAATTATTACTAACTTTTATTGTTAAACGACTGTCCGAAAAATTGGGTTCAATTGCAATAACTAAACCTTCCACATAACGGTTTTTAATTGCGGTGATTTGATTTTTTATCGCAGCAATTAATCCTTGTTCGGGTGTTAATTCTAATTCCGGTGTAATTGTCTCCACTTTTTGCGGTAATTCTGGAGTCGTTAACTCCGGAGGTATCTCGGAAATAGGCTCGATTTGCTCGGTTTTTGTGCCTGTTTCTTGTGCTATTTTAACCTCTAGTTTAGGTAAGACAAAATACCACACCATCACCACAATTACCGCAATTAATGCTACGATTCCTGGGATAAGAAAACCAGAAAATTTACCCTTTTTAGCTGATAATTTTTGGGGTTTTTCTGTTAATAAGTCTGACTCTTTTTCCGAGGTAAAAAAGTATTCTTCTTCCCTTGTTTCTAACTGTTTAGTAGCTTCATTTTTTTGTAAATCAGCTACTAATTTCTCTGTGGTATTAACCAAGGTTTTCACCTCCGTTAATACTTGGGGATTCTCTGTTACATTTTCCTCTAAATCCCTGAGAATTAGAGATAATTGTTTGAGGGTATTTTGTAACAGTTCCAAATTTTGATTACTGTCCGACATTTTAGGTTATCCTAACATTATATAGCATTTTAATTTGACATTTTACCTCTCTCTTCCCCTCTCCCCTTGGGATGAGGGGGTAGGGGGTGAGGGATATATAACATTTAATCGGAAAGTGCTATAATTTGTCATAAGCTTGCAAAATAATCTCTTCGGTTTCTGACCAATTAATACATTTATCAGTAATAGAAATCCCATATTTTAAGTCTCTAATATCATCCGGAATTGGTTGGTTTCCTTCATTAATATTCGACTCTAACATTAAGCCCACAATTGCCGAATCTCCCGCTACAATTTGGTCAATTACATTAGCAAATACCTCTTTTTGTTTGCGGTGATCTTTGCTAGAATTACCATGACTACAATCAATGACAATTTCCTGTGGTAAACCCCTTTCTTTTAATTGTAGTTCCACCTGTTTAACGGTTTCAAAATCATAATTAGTTTTACCACCACCACCTCTTAAAATAATCTGACCATATTCGTTACCTTTGGTGGTTAAAATACTTGCTTCTCCCTTTTCATTCATCCCTAAAAAACAATGAGAACTTCTCGCCGCTTCCATGGCATTTAAAGCTACTTCAATATTACCATCAGTACCGTTTTTAAAACCTAATGGAGTAGATAATCCACTGGCCATTTCTCGGTGAGTTTGTGATTCAATGGTTCTTGCGCCAATAGCTGACCAAGAAATTAAATCAGACAAATATTGAGGAGTAATTGGATCTAAAGCTTCTGTGGCAGTAGGTAATCCTATTTGTGCTATATTTAGTAATAATTGACGCGCAGTTAAGAGACCTTTTTCAATCTGAAATGATCCATCGATATCTGGATCATTAATTAATCCTTTCCAACCGACAGTTGTTCTTGGTTTTTCAAAATAAACCCGCATTACTAATAATAATTTATCTCGCACCAGATCAGAAAGTTTCTTTAGTTTTTTGGCATATTCCAAAGCCAAATTAACATCATGAATAGAACAAGGACCAACTACAATAAACTTTCTTTTATCATTACCATCAATAATATTTTCAATATCTCTTCTTCCTTGAAATACTGTTTCAGCTTCCCGATCATTTATGGGTAACCTTTCTTGTATTTCTTGCGGAGTTAATAACACTTTTGAAGATTCAATTCTAGTATCTGAGAGTAATCTAATTTTCATGGGAGTAGCTAACATTTATTTTTCCTGTTTTCCTACAATCTATCGAACATTAATCTAAATTTAAGTTTCTATTATAATAATTTTGAGGTGACATACCACCGAAAATCTTACGAAACTTAACATTTATTGTAGTGCATCTGGTAATTTTTGGCTCAATTGTAACAAATAGCAAAGTTAAGTCGGATAATTATCCTTATTGATAGATAATTGAAGTGTCAGAAACCTGATTAGGGAGTCGTTAGCTCATACCCCGAATTAAGTCTTAATTATTAAGGGTTCTCGACAATTTAAGTTACTCAGTTTCGTTCACTTTCATCCCACTAATTTATTAACTTTTACTAAGTTTCATTAAGTTTAATTACAAAAACCAGACTTAAAAAAGGAGGCCAAAACCATGTTATCAACCCTTGAATATTCGCTTGAAATAATCAAACATGAAGCTCAACAACTTCTCTTTCAAGGTAAAATTGACCGTAAACAACCAATTTACACCCTTTGTCAATATATTCCCCCCAGAGAATGGCCCATGGTTGAACAAGAATTAGAAAGAAATGGCTATTTACTCAGAGATCATATTATTGATTTATTGCCCCGGGAATCTTGGGATGAAGATTAGAGAGAAGTAAAAAGTAACAAGTAAAAAGTAAAAAGTAGGAGGTAAGAAATAAAAAGGAAAAAGTAGTAGAAAATTAGTAAATTTAGGGAGATCAAAAAATTATGTCTGATGCAGAATTGGTTAATTTAGACGTAAATCAACCCTTGTGGGAGCATTTTTTCACTGTTGCCCCTTTAATCTTAGTGGGGACAAAAGAAGAAGATGGCAATTATGATTTAGCGGCTAAAAGTCAATGTACTCCATTGGGAAAAAGCAATTATTTTGGTTTCGTTTGTACGCCGCACCATAACACCTATCATAATATTAAGCGGGAAAAAGTTTTCACAGTCAGCTTTCCCCACCCTGAACAAATTATATTGACAAGTTTATCAGCAGCGCCTCGATGTGATGATCATTCCAAACCGAGTTTAGCGGTATTACCGACTTTTTCGGCTACGATGGTTGATGGAGTTTTACTCAAAGACGCTTATTTATATTTAGAATGTCAATTAGACCGAATTATTGACAATTTTGGGGAAAATAGCTTAATTACGGGGAAAATCGTCGCTGCTGCTGTACAAAACAAAGCTTTACGTCTCTCAGGATTCGATGATCAAGATTTACTCTTGAAAGCCCCCCTTTTAGCATACCTGTCCCCCGGACGTTATGCCAAAATTGCTCATAGCAACTCATTTCCTTTTCATAGCGGATTTTGTCAATAATTAACAATTGACAACTAATAATTATGATTATGACTAATTGTAAAGCACTAAAAATATTAGATTATTTACATTATAAAAAAGGAGAAATGATCGACTTATTAGAAACTTTAGTAAGAATGGAATCTCCTTCTAATTTAGCCCAAACACAAAAACCAGTATTTAAGCTCCTGAAAAAAGAATTAATCAAAAGAGATTATCAAGTAAAAATTATTCCCACTCGTAATACTGGAGGTAACTTATTAGCAATACCAAAAAAGCGTAAATTCCAACAAAAAAACCAATTATTAATCGGCCATTCCGATACAGTTTGGCCATTAGGAACTTTAGAAAAAATGCCCCTTTATACCAGCAAAAATAAGCTCTATGGACCAGGAAGTTATGACATGAAAGCTGGTTTAATGTTTATGATATTTGCGATTGAAGCTTTACAAACTAACGAAATTGAGCCAGAAATTTCCCCAGTAATATTCATCAATTCCGACGAAGAAATTGGGAGTTATGACTCAAGAAATCACCTGATTAGATTAGCAAAAATAGCTGAGAGAGCCTTCGTTTTAGAACCATCTTTAGGACCAGATGGTAAACTAAAAACTAGACGTAAAGGAGTTGGCGAATTTATTATTAGAATAATTGGTAAAGCTTCCCACGCAGGATTAGCTCCCGAAAAGGGTTTGAGCGCAATTTTAGAACTTTCCTTCGTCGTGCAGAAATTATTTGCACTGAATAATCCAGACAGAGGAATCACCGTTAACGTCGGGACAATTGACGGTGGAATCCGCCCTAATGTCGTTGCCCCCGAAAGCAAGGCTGTTGTGGATGTGCGAATCTTGCATTTAGAAGATGCTGAAAAAGTGGAAACCGCCATCAGGAATATTCAACCAACCACCCCCGGCATAGAAATCATCGTCGAAGGTGGTTTAGAGAGACCTCCCATGGAAAAAACACCTAAAAACGAGCAATTGTGGCAATATGCGCGAGAAACTGCCCTAAAATTGGGTATTCAACTAGAGGAGGCCACCGCGGGGGGTGGTTCAGACGGCAATTTGACCAATCTTTACACACCCACCCTAGACGGATTAGGAGCAGTTGGCGATGAGGCCCACGCACCTGGCGAATTTGTCTATATAGACAGATTAGTTGAACGAGCAGCCCTATTAGCAAATTTATTGTTAACACCAAATATGGAAGAAGTAAAAAGTAAAAAGTAAAAAGTAAAAAGAATAACTATCAACTATCAACTATCAACTATCAACTATCAACTATCAATTATTATGAGATACTTTTATACATCAATGACCCGTATTTCCGATTTGGAAAGTCAACCCTTTGAAGTGCGATCGCTTCCTAGAGGAAAATGGCAAACCGGCGATTATGTAGTGGGAAAAATAACATCACCAACCGGAAAACACCCAGTAATTGAACTACCAAATGGTCGAATGATGGAAGTAATGGAAGGAGACCTAGTCATCGGCGCTTTCGGAATTCGTCAAGCAACCCTCGAAGTAGTGGGAAGTTGGCAAGATATTCCCGAAGATGGCTCCATGGAAGCATTAACCGAAGGAGGATTATTTGGTAAAGCAACCTCAGTGTCATTCATAGTAGAGAACCTACCAGCAATGGAATATTACGGCCATATTTTGCGTAACGACACAAAAGTGTGCATGAAAGACTTTGTAGGCGATCGCCCTTTGGTAAAATATAATTGCCCAACCATTATGATGATTGGGACATCCATGTCATCGGGGAAAACCACAACAGCGAGAGTAATCATCCACGAATTGAAGAAACAAGGATTGAAAATAGTCGGCGCAAAACTTGCGGGAGCGGGTCAATATCATGATATATTATCAATGGAGGATGCAGGAGCCGACGCTATTTTCGACTTTGTAAACGCGGGAATGCCATCATCTATATGTCACCCCGAAGAATATCGAGTAAATTTACGAAAATTACTATCAATGATAGCGGCCGAAAAACCCGACGTAGTAGTAGCAGAAGCAGGAGCATCTCCATTTGAACCATATAACGGAGCCATAGTCTTAGAAGAAATCAAAGAGCAAATTTGTTGTACAGTAATGTGTGCATCAGATCCTTACGCAGTCTTAGGAGTAATAAAAAGCTTCGGTTTAACACCCGACCTAATCAGTGGAATAGTAACAGACACAACAGCGGGAGTGCAGCTAGTGGAACAAATGACCAAAATAAAAACCCTAACCCTAGCAGATTCCAACTCAATCCCCGAACTAATAGAACTATTAAACCGAAAACTAAACATCCAAAACCCAGAATTATGATAACAACAGAAAACCCCCTTTGCGCCTTGGCGACTTTGCGTGAGACAAAAACCCAGAATTATGATAACAACAGAAAAGGAGTCGAAAAATGTCGATCAAATTAGCGATGATAGGTGGTGGAGTGATGGGAGAAGCAATCCTGTCCCGTCTTTTAAGTCAAGGGGTTTACGCCCCGGTCGAGGTCTTGGTCAGCGAGCCAAACAGCGACAGAAGGGATTTTCTCGCCACCACCTATCAGATTAACGTCACTTCGGAAAATAAGGCAACAAACTGCGCTTCTGAGGTAATTTTACTAGCGATTAAACCCCAAATTTTAGATTCAGTGGTCTCAAATTTGAATATTTTAAAGTCAAATAGTCAAGCTTTGGTGATCTCAATTTTAGCCGGTGTCACTTTATCCCGTCTCGAAAAAGCTTTTCCCCATTTCCCTGTCATCCGCGTTATGCCGAATACCCCAGCAACGGTAGGTGCTGGAATGACGGCGATCGCCTCTGGTCAACTTGCAAATTCAACCCATGTTGACCTCGCTAACGATATTTTCAGTGCAGTTGGCGAAGTGGTAGAAGTACCGGAATATATGATGGATGCCGTTACTGGCCTTTCCGGAAGTGGTCCTGCTTTTGTTGCGCTCATGGTTGAGGCGTTAAGCGATGGTGGTGTAGCCTCTGGCCTACCAAGGGCGATCGCCACCAAATTGGCGATTCAAACAGTTTTAGGAACGGCGCAACTAATCAAAGAGACCAACTTACACCCTGGCCAACTTAAAGACCAAGTTACCAGTCCGGGGGGCACCACCATCGCAGGAGTTGCCAGTTTAGAAAAAAATGGTTTTCGCTCCGCAGTAATTGAAGCGGTAAAATCTGCTTACCAACGCTCCCAAGAATTAGGCAATTAATTAACAATTATTTAGTTAATTTTTAGATTTATTTTTTAATCGGAAAAAAGGTGATTTCTGCAAAAAAAAATTTGGTTTTTCAAAAAGGGGACCAATTTTTTTTTTCACTTCTGATTTTTTTTTTACTTTCTCAGGGTCTAAATTTTAGCGCGCGCCTTCCCCAACATACATAAATAATAACATAAAATGCAAGGTTTTTACTCTTTTGTTACAATTCTTAACATTTGATTGTTAAGAATTGTAACAAACCTTGACAAATCGGCAAAAAGATGTTATTCTTAAGTCATAATAGGAAAGGTGTGTGTGTTAATATTGACTTGGCAACGAAAGTTTTTTCTCGAAAAAAGTAAAAAAAAATTTTTGCCTTTTTTTCAAAACATAAGAAAAACAGATCAGAAAAAAGATTTTATTGATTAGCTAAAATGCCATGACTGCATAATTTTGTTACCCAAAAATCTAATTCGGGATCGGCAATTTTGGCTTGTACTTTTTCCTTAATTTTAGTTGCTTGGTTTTCTGATTCACATAGTGCGAAAACTGTGGGACCTGAACCAGACATCATTGCACCTAAAACCCCTGCTTCTTTAAATTCCGATCGCAGTTGTGCCACTTGGGGATAGGCGGGTAAAACCACTTTTTCGAGGTCATTGTGTAATAATTTGGCAATTTCCACGCCATTTTTATGACTAATAGCTTTAACTAAGGGGCCGGAATGTACTTTGGAGACGGCTTTTTTGACATCGTGGGGATCACTAAGATATTCGTGGGCAAATTTCTGTTTATAGGTATTGTAAGCCCAAGGTGTGGAAACGCCTAGGTTACGGTGTTTGGCTAAAATCACCCACAAATTATCTAAGTCGTGAATGGAATCAAGTTGTTCTCCTCGGCCAGTGGCGATCGCCGTTCCCCCGGAAATAGAAAAGGGTATATCTGAACCTAATTTGGCGGCTAAAATTTGTAATTCGGGCACAGTTAAACCGAGTGACCAAATTTGGTTAATTCCCACTAAGACGGCCGCTGCATTACTTGAACCTCCAGCCAAGCCAGCAGCTACGGGAATAGATTTATCAATGGTAATATCCAACCCGCCAAAATTAGCGGCGATTTGGGGGAATTCCTGCTGCATCAATTTAGCCGCTTTGTATGCCAAGTTAGTTTCGTCAAGGGGAACTTCGGGGTTTTGACAATGGAGACGAAGGCGATCTGTGCCATTGGCATGGAGGTCAAGGCGATCGCACAGATTGACGGTTTGCATAATCATGACTAATTCGTGATAACCGTCGGGGCGATCGCCAATAATTTCCAGATAAAGATTAATTTTAGCGGGAGCAATCAGAGAAAAAGAACGCATTAGAAAATTAATAAAGAAAAGTAGCTTTTCATTTTATCAATTTTTTACAGGAAAAGCTGCGAGCGAGAAAAGCCTCGTTTTTTAAAGCGAGGTGTGGTTCGCTCACGTGGGTTTTAACCCACCGTATCTTTATTTGTTTCTTTGGTTTTCAATATACTTTTTAATTGTTTCACTTGAGACGTTACCCGCTGTTGATACAAAATAACTAGGGCTCCACAAAGTAGGTAGTTTTAATAGCTCAGGAAATTCTTTTCTTAAATGATGAGATGCTCTTCCTTTAATTTTCTTAATAGTAGAAGCTGGTGAGTCAGTGGGATCTAAGTTGAGAAATAAATGGACATGGTCAGGCATTATTTCCAGTGCAATTAACTTCCAATTATTTTCGGAACACAATTCAAAGATAATCTGCTGTAATCGGTGAGCTATCGCTCCTATTAATACAGCTTTTCTTCTTTTAGGACAAAAAACAAAATGATAGTTTAATAAACTAATAGAGTGAGGATTTCTCCTGTATTCTTGATAATTTGTCATAAAATCTTAACTTTTTTGTTTATATAATATGTCGTTTCAATATATAATATTAACAAAGGAGGGTAAAAAATGTACGCTTGCCAACAAAATTTAATTTCTAACCAAGAAATACTCCCGTTTCTTGAGTATTTATGCTCTGAAGCCAATAATCTCACTAATTGTGGTCTTTATCTAGCTCGTCAATTATTCTTTAAAGCTAAATATATTGTAGGGAAATACGATTTAGAAAAAAGTCTAAAACAGAATCTGCATTTTCAGTTTCTTTATTCTCAAGCTGCTCAACAAATTTTAAGAAGTGTAGCTGAAAGTTTTGCTTCTTTTAAAGCTTTAAATAAGCTTTTTTATAAAGGAAAATTAGATCAAAAACCAAAACCACCTAATTATAGAAAAAGTGGCGGTTTAGCTTTAATAACTTATCCGAAACAAGCTTTGAAACTTAAAGATAATCAAATTAGAATACCTTTAGGGAAAAAAGTTAAAGTGATCCTTCGCGGTGCTCAGGACTAAAGGTTTTAGCCTAAATTGTTTTTATATACCAATGCCAACAAATTTAACTTTTAATAGTCTTAAAGAGTTAAGAATACTGCCTAGAAATGGCTGTTTTTATGCCGAATTTGTGTATCAAAAACCTGATGTTGAAACTAACTTGGATAAATCCAAAGTATTAGGAATTGACCACGGTTTAGATAATTGGTTGTCATGGGTTTCTAATATTGGTAAAAGCTTTATCATTGATGGTAAAAAGGTTAAGTCGAACAATCAGTGGTATGACAAACAAATTGGTAAATTAAAAACTAATAAACCACAAGGTTTTTGGAGTGAAGAATTAGCAAATATCACGGAAAAAAGAAACCGACAAATGCGGGATAGCATCAATAAAACTGCTCGCTTTCTGATAAATTGGTGTTTAAAAAATAAGGTGGGGACTATAATTTTTGGTTGGAATAAAGGTCAGAAAAATGGGATAAATATTGGAGCTAAAAATAACCAAAAAATTGTTCAAATTCCTACAGCTAAACTAAAAGATAGAATTGCTCAGTTATGTGCTGAGTATGGGATTGAGTTTGTAGAAACCGAAGAATCCTATACTTCAAAATCGAGCTTTTTAGATAATGATGAACTCCCTAAATATGGTGAAAAACCCGTACAGGAGTATAAATTTTCTGGTAAAAGAATTAAAAGAGGTTTATATAAAACCCAAAATGGCTTTTTGATTAATGCAGATTTAAACGGAGCCGCAAATATTATCAGAAAAGCTAATCAAAATGTAAGCATACAGACAAGTTTCGATTTGTCCGAGGTGTGTAGGGAAGTTTTGAGTCTTCCACATCTGTATGATATTTTCAATAATTTGAAGAAGTCATATAAAAAGCAAGCTTCAAAAAACGTGGTTTTAACCCGTTTTTTGAAATCCGCTTAGAATCCACGAGTTTCAACCCGTGGAGAACTCAATCTTTTTCTTGGGGTGGTAAATTATTTTGAGAATCCAGTAAATCCCATAACCATTGTTGTTGTTCTAAAATTTGTTTGTGTGAACTAACATCTTCCTGGATAGTTAAAAGGTTATTTGTGTTGGTTTTAGGATGGTTTAGGTGGTTAATTTCTTGTTCTAGTTGTTGTCTTCCCTGTTCAAAAAAACCATCAGCATTGGTTGGGGTATATAATCCATTAAGAGATTGTTGACTCGGGGATGGAGAAGGCAAAGAATGAACTAGAGTAGGGTAAAGTACAACCAAAGTTACGATTACCAGTAAAATTCTCAGATCAAAGGATTGAAGACGACTAGGGAAAATAGTAACTTTTATCAATAGGTTTCATGATAACCTCCTCAATGAAAAAAGCTTTTCTGTTCCCATTATATCAAAGGAACAAAAGAAGCACAAAAGTGGTCAAGAAAGAAGTCGTTTTTTCAGAGTATTCATGAAAAAAAGTAAGTAAACGTTATAATATTTCTTAACAATATTTTTGATATTTAGTTAAATTCTCAATATAGTATTTTCTGATTAAATGTTATCTACCCCTCACCCCCCTACCCCCCTCATCCCAAGGGGAGAGGGGGAAAGAGAGGTAAAATTTCAACTAAAAATGCTATAATCCAGCGATCTACCAGCGATCTATTTTAATAACAAGAATGAAAAAAAACACAGTTTCCGCAAAAAAACAAGTCAATAAATTGCTTCTTAATAGCTTCATGGCCGGATTAATTACTGGTGGCAGCTTAATTAGTCCATTAGCCGTCAAAGCCGACTCCCAACCCTATTGTATCTTAGATTCAAGTGCGGTTAATAATAAAGAAAATCTGCGCCAAGTATCCTTAAAAGGTAGCGCGGATCAGAAAAATGAATATAAAAATGTGCTCAAAAAACACGCAGAAACATTACGCAAATGTAGAAGCGAATCCTGGTTAAAAGAGCAAGCAATCTGGTTACGTTTATATCCCTGTGACATCAAAGAAGGAGCTTTAGATGAGATTTTAGATCGCATTGTCAACAAAGGTTATAACAAAATTTATCTGGAAGTCTTTTATGATAGTCAGGTATTATTACCACCAAAAGACAATACCGGCCCTTGGATTTCGGTTTTAGATGGAGTTGAGGGAGGAGACAAGGTAGATTTATTAGCGGAAACCATCAAAAAAGGACATGAAAGGGGTTTAAAAGTTTACGCTTGGATGTTTACGATGAATTTTGGTTATAGTTATGCCCAAAAACCCGATAAACAGGGGATTTTAGCCCGTAATGGGAAAGGGGATGACAGCATTGAATTTGTACACGATAGATCCCAAGCCTTTATTGATCCTTACAACCGTCAAGCCCAAATTGAATACTATAATTTAGTTCAGAAAGTAATTGAACGTAACCCTGATGGCATTTTATTTGACTATATTCGTTATCCTCGCGGAAGTGGAACTCAGTCTGTAGTAAGTAACGTCAAGGATTTGTGGATTTATAGTCCTGCTTCTAAACAGGCCTTGTATCAAAGAGCTTCAAATAATCAAGGTCAATGGCTAATTCATCGTTATGTAAATAAAGGGTTTATTACCGTCAAAGATATAGAAGAAGTTCGAGCCATGGCCCCCGAGGAAACAACTCCTCTTTGGCAAGGTAGGACACCTTCACCTGGTGAAGCTGACTTACCGATCGCCGATTTACAAAAACTCTTACAATTAGAATTGTGGCATTTAGCGGTGGCCCATGCTGCTCAAGGCGTTATTGATTTTATAACCTTTGCTTCTGCTCCAGCGCAAAAAGCTGGTATTACCACGGGTGCAGTATTTTTTCCGGGGGGAAATCAATTAGTCGGGACGAGTGGTTTTGATTCTCGCCTTCAACCTTGGCATCAATTTCCCAGTTATTTAGAAAGACATCCCATGTCTTATGCAGTTTGTGGTCAACCTGGCTGCATTGTTGATGAAGTGCAACGAGTGACCAAGAATACAAACAAAGAAACAAAAGTCATACCTGCTTTAGCTGGCCTTTGGGGAAAAAGCTTGGAAAATCGTCCTTCTCTGGAAGCACAAATGGAGTCGATTCGTCGCACCAATCCGAACATTAAGGCCATTAGTCATTTTGCCTTTTCTTGGCAAGAAAGCGACTTTGATAAAGAACGCAAATTCTGTAAGTTATAATAAATTTCAGAAAATTAGCCCAAAATTTGTGTAATTTTTTTGAGAAATCTGCTATAATGTAATTTATGGCAGTTGCCGGCGGACGTGGCGGAATTGGTAGACGCGCTAGATTTAGGTTCTAGTGTCTTTGGCGTGGGAGTTCGAGTCTCCCCGTCCGCATTGATCAACTAAATAAATTTTTTAATTTACGATTAATCAGTGAACTAATAATTCTTGATGCTTTTTTTTGCGAAAATATGAATGTTCCTTCTTTTTTTTGCGAAAAATCTGCCTATTAGGCTGTGTAAGGGTTAACGGCCATTAACCCCTACAGTTAACAGTTAACTGATAACTGTTAACTGTTAACTGATAACTGTTAACTGATAACTGTTAACTGTTAACTGATAACTGTTAACTGAAATGACTATTTTTAAAGAAATAAAAATCCTGTTTTGCTCCTTTGATGAATTACAAATTTTTCCGTAACCAGTTAATTAGTTAAACGACTTAATTGGTAAAGATAGTGAGTAAAGGATTAAACCAAGGGTATAGCAGTCCTAAATGAGTGGTGTAGAGACGTTGCATGCAACGTCTCTACAGTAAGGGTTTGGTGAAAACAATTTTTTACAACCTATTTAGGATCGCTATATAATTACCAGTAGATAAAGATTTTAAATGTTATCTTCCTTCCCCGACAACACGAATTTGTTAATGTTTACTAATAACTAATAACTAAAACATGAATACATCAAGATTAAAAAAACTGTGGCATTATTTATTTCCTTATTGGCAAAATCTAAGTTTAGGGATATTTTCCTTATTTGTGGTTAACGCAGTTGCTGTTTATATTCCTTTATTAATCAGGGATACCGTGGATAAATTAGAAACGGATTTAACGTTTAATAGTCTATCTTTATCAGCAATTTGGTTACTAATTTTAGCCTCAATTATGTGGGGAATTAGGATGTTATCTCGGACATTAATTTTTGGGATTGGTCGTCAGATTGAATTTGATTTAAAACAGGCAATTTTTGAACGCTTATTAATTTTAGATCCTAGTTATTTTGCGATTAATACTTCTGGAGATTTAATGAATAAATCCACGAGCGATGTCGATAATATTCGTCGTTTAGTGGGTTTTGCAATTCTGAGTTTAGTTAATACTATTTTTGCTTATGCTTTAACTTTACCGGCTATGTTGGGGATTAATGTTAAACTTAGCTTAATCGCTATTTCTGTTTATCCTTTAATGTTAATTATTGTGCAATTATTTAGTGATAAATTAAGAGAGCAACAGTTAAATTTACAGGAAAAATTATCGGATATAAGTGAATTAATTCAAGAAGATATGAGTGGTATTTCTTTAATTAAAATATATGCTCAAGAAGAAAATGAACGCCAAGAATTTAAGAAAAGAAATCGCTTATTATTAAATGCTAATCTTGATTTAGCTCGCACGAGAAACCTACTTTTTCCTTTGATAGAAGGCTTATCTTATTTAAGTTTATTATTGTTATTGTGGATTGGTTCTAGTACGATTTCTGAGAAGATTATCACCATTGGTGATTTTATCGCCTTGTTAATTTTAGTCGAACGTTTAGTATTTCCTACTGCCTTATTAGGTTTTGCTATTACTACTTATCAAAGGGGTGAAGTTAGTATTGACCGAGTAGAGGCTATTATAATGTCCCAACCCCTGATTAAAAACCACCCCAATCCCCTCTCTTTACCTTTAGACAACGTTAAAGTGGCTCTGGAGGTCAAAAACCTCATTTATAACTATCCAGGGGCAAATAAACCAGCTTTAAACGGGGTTACTCTTAAGATTCAACACGGAGAAAGGGTAGCAATTGTTGGTCCGATTGGTTCAGGAAAATCCACTTTAGCTAATACAATTCCCCGACTTTTAAATATTGAAAAAGGACAGATATTTTTGGAAGGTTATGATGTAACAGAAATGGATTTAAAAGACTTGAGAAAGGCGATCGCCGTAGTTCCCCAAGAAAGTTTCTTATTCAGTACAACTATCAAGAATAACATTCGTTACGGAGAACCATTATTAGAAGACATAAAGGTAGAATATGCAGCCAAAGAAGCACAAATTCATCCAGAAATTATTAATTTTCCCCAGCAATATGAGACTTTAGTCGGTGAAAGGGGCATTACTCTTTCCGGTGGTCAAAGACAGAGAACATCTTTAGCTAGAGCTTTGGTAATGGATGCTCCTATTTTAATATTAGATGATGCACTTTCTAGTGTGGATAATCAGACTGCAACCCAAATTTTAGCCAATTTATCTGAGGGAAAACAGCAAAAAACTGTTATCTTTATTTCTCATCAACTTTCTGCCGCTGCAACGGCCGATCGCATTTTAGTAATGGATCAGGGTAAAATAGTTCAAACTGGAACTCATCAGGAACTTTTGCAAGAATCTGGTTTATATCAAACCCTCTGGAAACAACATCAATTAGAGGAAATATTGCGTTAAATGACTTCATAGGGTGGGCAATTTTTCCACTTTTATGATTAAGTAATTTAATCTTAAGAAATTGCCCACCTTACAATTTCTAATATTAAAAATATGAGTAAATTTAAGACTTATTTTCGTTGGTTTATTTGGGGTTTTACCCTGTTTTTTGTAATTAATACTTTCCGCAAATACTGGTTAGAAATTGTTACGGTAAAAATTGATTTCTCAGATTTTTTGTTATTAATATTTGCTCTCTTAATGACCATCATAGCTCATGTTTGGTCAGCCTTTGTTTGGACATGGATAATTAAATCTTTTCAAGTAAAAATTAATAATATTGACGCAATTTCTATTTATTTGCAAACTAATTTAGCTAAATATTTGCCCGGAAATGTGTGGCATTTTTACGGAAGAATTATGGCAATCAAAGAAGCTGGTGGAAGTCTGGAAATCGCCAGTTTTACTGTTATGTTAGAACCAATTTTAATGGCTATTGCTGCTTTTATAATTGCTTTAATTGGTGGGATTATTAAGACAAACAATTACTATTTTATCTTACAAATTACTGGTTTAATTTTAGTATTAATTATCATTCACCCTCGAATTATTAATAAAATTATCAACTTTTTAACCCGTTTAAAAACTAAAGAACAACCAATTAAAAATGTAGGAATTACAACTTATCCTTGGTTATCTTTAATGGGAGAAATAATATTTTTAATCTGTCGAGGTAGTGGTTTTATCTTAACCTTATTAGCCATAATTCCCCTTAATTTAGAGCAAATTTTACCCCTATTTAGTGCCTTTAGTTTTGCTTGGTTATTAGGTCTAATTGTCCCCGGTGCTCCGGGAGGTTTAGGAGTTTTTGAAGTTACGATTATGACAGTTTTACAAGATAATTTATCGGGTAAAATTGTTGTGGCGATCGCCTTATTTCGTGTAATTAGTATTAGTGCCGAATTAATCACGGCAGGATTTTCGTGGTGGAAAGATCGAAACAAAATTAAGCAGTTAAATAAATAAGTTCATTATCTTTGAGATAAACTTTAACATCCATTTCAGCATAAATTGTAGCTGTAACATTGTAAACATCAAGAAAATTAATAAACCATTTAACATCTTGATCTTTCTTTAGTTTATAATAAGTAATTAATTTAGCAATATTTTTCTCTAAAGTTTCTCTTGATTTGGGACTAACCAAAATTATTTTCAGGAAAATAATTGCTAGGGTTAAAGGACTAACTTTGGGAACAAATAACTTAAATAATTCAGAAGGTTCATCCCTATTATCAGTCGTTAAAATCTCGATAAAACTCTGACAAGTTTTAGTTAATAATGCTTCATTAATAATCTCATTATTTTCTGTTTGTTCTAAAGAATTAATGATCAGAAAAGATTTTTGTCTAAACACATTAATAAAGTCATTTTTATCTAAGGAATACATCAAATAAGCATGAAAAGAATTCTTGAATTTACCATAAGGTAAACCTATAGTTTGGAGAAGAAAAAGAGAGGCTAAATTGCTATAATTTAACTTATCTCTTTTCCTAACCAGGGTTTTCAAAAGAAGTACCACTTGTTCACCCAAATGAGTCGGATTTTCTCCCCTCATTTCTGGATTCAAATTAGCTTCCACATCACCAATATAACGACCTAATTGAAACTTAAAATCATTTTTAATATTAGTAGCTAAAATCTGAGCTGCTTCTTGTTGTTGAATAATATTTTCGGAATTTAAAGACTGGGAAATTAAGGCATAATAATTATAAACAGGTAGCCAAACTTTACTATAATTTTTGTCATTATAAATAAAACTCTGAAGTTCTTGATAACTTTGACCATTAACAAAATTTTCTAGCCAAGTATCGCGACGATTCATCATCGTATTAACAACCGCAGTTTTCTTTTTGAAAGATTGAAAACTTTTAATTAACTCATTAATACAAAAATAGTCCTGTTTTTCGACCCAATTTCTAATTAAAATATAACAACATTGTTTGAGTGTGCTAGAAAAAGCATCCTCATAGCGACCAAAAGTTAAATCATAAAGGGCCGTGATTGCTTCTTTATTTTCAATAAAGGAATAATAATCAAAAAATAATCCTTTAAATTCTTTGAGCACTTCCTTTGCTGAATACTGATGAGCAATCTCACCAAAAAAACGATAAATTATTTCTTGTTTTTTCGTAGTTTCTGGATCTAAACGGTTAATATCCATCGTTAAAATGAAATAATTACTAATTTATTCGATTTACATTTTAATCTATTGAGGTAACATTAATTAGAAGAATTTTTTTTATTTTTTAAACGATTAATTTCTTGTTGTATTTTTTCAATTTGCTTCTGCAAATCATCTACTTCTGAAGTGCTGGTTGAAGTTTTAACTTCTACCGATCCTTTTGTCGTTACACGTTGATAATTGCCTTGACGAATTTTACTATACTCAGAGGAATGAGCATATTCTTGCAGATAAGTTAATCTTTCAACAGGGAAAGGATGAGTCAAAAAATTACCATTACCACCGTTATAAATCATGAATTTATAAAATTGATTCAAGCCATCTTTATCTAATTCCTGATATTTTTCAGCTTGTTTTATGAACTCTTTTAAGTTAGCTTCATGGGCATATTTATGAGTACCTCCGGCCATTTTCATCATCGCTGACATAATCGGATTTAAGTCATCCATAACCAATAAAGAAGCCCGATCTGCGGACAATTCGGCCTTACGTCTCCATTCATAAAAAGCATAAATTAAACCACTACTAATCACATTTCCTAAACCTAATGTCAATTCTCCCAATAAAGAAGCCGCTCCCATTGCCCAAATTGCCATTTGAATTAAGATCGTATGTTCACATTTAATATGTCCTAATTCATGGGCAATAACTGAACGTAATTCCCCTTCTTCTAATAAGTCTAATAAACCGCTATTAATCACAATATAAGGATGTTCTTGCCCTAAAGAATAACCATTAACTTGAGGATTTTGATTAACATAGACAGCAGGTTCAGGATAAATATCTAAATCCTTGACACATTCGCGAAAAATACCGTAAAGTGTCGAATATTGTCGCGGACCAACTTCCATATTATTAGCCAATAAATAGACTTGTTGGGGTCTTTCGTAGAGATATTCAATAAAAGCTTTGGCAACCAAATCAAAACCCGGCACACTGCGTAAAGCTTGTTCGGCTTGTTGGTCTAAAGGATGTTTAAAGGCTTCACTAGCAATTCCAGTATAGGTAGGCATATTTTTGTAGTAAAATTAAATTATCTGTACCTATCCTAACCCAAACATTCGTTTCTAAACTAATGCTCAAAAGAAATTCCTTTGATTCTAATGAAATTGTTAACCGCTCAGAACAGTTAATGAAAGCTGCTTCTAACCGTTATAAAATTACCATTCAAGTCGCCAATCGCGCTAAACGTCGTCGTTATGAAGATTTCGACAGTTTTGATGATTCCATGATGAAACCTGTTCTCAGAGCCATTGTGGAAATGTCTGACGAATTAACCCAACCTGAAATCATCAGCGACTAAACAGTTGACAGTTGACAGTTGACAGTTGACAGTTAATAGTTGACAGTTGATAGTTGACGGTTGACAGTTGACAGTTCTTATAAAAACTATTAACCATTAATTATTAACTATCAATTGTTAATTATTAATGGTTATGAATCGTGTTTTGAAATCGGGTGAAAATTGGCGCATCGGTTGGAATCCTGATGCTACTATTTATCAAGGTTTAGTTGGTAGTGATGCTTGGGCGATCGAGTTAACCGAAGCAGAATTAGATGATTTTTGTCGCCTGTTATGTCAGTTAGCTGAAACCATGGCCAATATTGCCGCAGAATTGATGGAAGAGGAAAAAATCGCCCTTGAATTAGAAAGCGAGGCAGTTTGGTTAGAAGCTCAAGGTTATCCCCAATCCTATTCCTTGCGTTTGATAATTCAGCAAAACCGTTGCTGTGAGGGCAATTGGCCTCCGACGGCCGTCAAGGAATTAGTACAAGCAGCCCAAAATTTAAAAAACTTTTGAAAAAGGCCTTGTCAAATTAACAGGTTTATGTTTATAATTATAAACTGTGACCGATTCGGGGCGTAGCGCAGCTTGGTAGCGCACTACTTTGGGGTAGTAGGGGTCGTGGGTTCAAATCCCGCCGCTCCGATTTAAAAAAAATAAAAATTGAGGTTGGATAATAATCCAGCCTCAATTTTTATTTCAAGAAGATGGAATAAGGGGATAAGTAATAGGTAATAGCTAATAGGTAATAGGTAAAGAAATTGAAGCTTATGAGAGGAAAATTGATTTTATTCCTAGTTTCGCAAGATGTCTATTAATTAACAATTAACAATTAACAGTTGATTATTGAGTAGAAAAACATTGTTCAGGTTTCCTCCCCTCCCTCAGTTATCAATTATCAATTATCAATTGTTAACTGATAACTGTTAACTGATAACTGAAATGACCTTAACAAGCTCAATTTATACCATCGCGAAATATAAATATCAACTCGATAAAATTAATTATTTTTGAAAGCCTCATCTTCGGTTTCAAAAATAGAAAAAACCGAATCCATCATAGTTACTTCAAAAACTAACCTCGCTTCGGGATGAATGCTACAAATAGAAAACTTACCTTTAAACTTATCAGCATCGCGCATTCCAGCCACTAAAGCCGTTAAACCAGAACTATCAATAAAATTAACTTCAGATAAATTAACAATAATATAAGGACTAATTTTAGAGATAGATTCTTGTAATTTTAAACGAAATTGCCAAGCAGTTGTAATATCCAAACGTCCACTTGGTTTAAGAATAATAATAGTATTATTGTCGTTATTTATTTGGGTTTTTTCTTCGATTTCAATCATTGATTATGTTCCTAATCATGAATTATTAATGATAACTAACAGCTTTTAGCTGATAACAATTAACAAATTATTCTTTAATTGTTAATTGTTAATTGTTAATTGTTAATTATTTTCTTGCCAATTAACCCAATCCTGGGGTTTCAAGAAAGTATTGTACAATTGTGCTTCAGGGCTATTTGGTTCGGGTTGATAGCAATATTCCCAACGAACCAAGGGAGGTAAGGACATTAAAATAGATTCTGTCCGACCATTGGTTTGTAAGCCAAAAATTGTCCCCCGGTCATAAACGAGGTTAAATTCAACATAACGACCACGACGGTAAAGTTGGAAATTGCGCTCACGATCGCCATACTCCGTGTTTTGGCGTTTTTGGGCGATCGGCACATAAGCTGGCAGAAAACTTCTAGCACAGTCACCAATAAAACTAAATAATTCCTCCCAAGTACGACGGGGTAAATCACCGACTTTTTGGCTATATTCCGCCGCAATTGAGTTCAAGTCTGGACCACGATATAATTGACCTTGACCATCTTGATAATCAAAGAAAATACCACCAACTCCCCTGGTTTCTTGGCGATGTTTCAGATAGAAGTATTCATCACACCAGAGTTTAAAAGCGGGGTAATATTCAGCATGATGTTTATCACAAGTTTCCTTTAAAGTACGGTGAAAATAGGCTGCATCTTCAGCGAAAGGATAATAGGGAGTTAGATCAATGCCTCCACCAAACCACCACACAGGACCTGCTTCAAAATAGCGATAATTGAGGTGAATCGTTGGAGCATAAGGGTTACGGGGGTGTAAAACCATACTCGTACCCGTGGCGTAAAATTCATGGCCTTCCGCTTCTGGACGTTGTTTTAAAATTGTAGGAGGAAGCTGTTTTCCCCAAACTTCAGAAAAATTCACCCCGCCTTGTTCAAAATAACCACCATCGCGAATCACACGAGTGCGGCCTCCTCCTCCTTCCTCTCTTTGCCAATTATCTTCCTGAAACTTACTGACACCGTCCAATTCTTCCAAACCGGTGCAAATTTCATCCTGTATTTGTTTCATAAATTGACTAATTCTGGTGCGAGAATCAGCCGGAGGAATAAAAGCTTGTTCAGAAGGGGTATTAATGTCTGCTACTTTTGTCATAATGATTCAATAAAATATCTAAATTTGTAACCGATTATTGTTAGCTAGAACCCTAGCCAACATATTGTAAGATCCGAACTTACCACTTTGGTAGTTAACTTAATGAATCTCAATGTTTAATCGTTATTTAGTTCTATTTTGACCCGTATCTGTTATATTTCTTAACTTTTTGAATTAATTTTCTAAGTAGTTCGCTTAATCTGATTATCTTTTCACAATTGTCTGCTCTAAAATTTTTATAAATTATCAAGGTACTGAGAAGGGTAAAATTAGTTCCCGAAACTTACATCAATATGAAAAAAATTAGCTAAAGAATCCGCCTGATTTTGAGTAATATTTTTATTATTATTCTCACCATTAAGAATAGCAAAAACTGCTTCTTTTGAACCTAAAATATAATCTAAATCTTCTGGTTTCAGATTATTTTCAGTGAAAATAGGAGTTAAGAATTGGTGAGGACTACCGTCAGGAATCTGATAAATTTTCTCCTCATATTTTTGGATTAAAGTTATTAATAATTGCAGCAAAAAGTCTTCTTCTTTTCTAAATTTTCAGCTAAGGCGATCGCCTGTCGGTGTTCTTCCTTAGTTAAAATAACTTTAGTTTGGTATTTAGCAAGTAATTTACCATAAGTATTGTGATAAAAAGTATATTAATTCCAAGTAAGAACCGAACACTAAGAAATACAATAATCAGAAATAATTTTATCTAAAGAAGTACCGACAGGAGCATACATTCTTGCTCTTTTTAAAGCACTAAAATCATGTTCAATATCATTCAAATCAGGAGAATAAGAAGGTTTTAATATAACTTCATGTTCTGTAGTTTCTACTAATTGTTTAATCTTATTTTTTCTCTGAATGGGTGCATTGTCCATAATAATGATGTACCCCCCTACCCCCCCTTGAAAAGCAGGGTGTTTTCATTCTCAAAATTTAAACGAAAGAAAGAGCAAAACTTTTATCTTTATTAGCTCTTTTTTTTGATTCTTAAACGATCAACATTATTAATTATTTGTCATCCGCTATTATTTACTAATTTTTGACAGCAAAAACACTCCTATTGCCTTTATTACAATAAGATTTACTCTTTTTTTCAATTTTTTTCTGCCTTTTTCTTGAA